>NZ_VFTQ01000001.1:0-454551 GCF_006439475.1 Mesorhizobium sp. B2-8-9
AGGATTCCAGATTTGGCAGACCTCGGCTGGCGCCAGGACGGCTCCGCCACAAAATCTCACCCGATGCATAAGAACGGATCGGCGCCCATCGTCTCGCGCACCAGCGCGGCCAAACCCTCGGCGCCCTTGCGGAAGTCCACTGGCTTCGTCGCGACCATCACCTTGACCGCCCCCGTCGGCCCGATCACGAGGTCCGCCTTCAGCGCGCGGATTACTGCGGCCACCGTCTTGATATCGGCGCCCCGGCCGACGCGCATGACGATGCCGTCGATCTCAAGCTCGATCATACCGGCATCTCGGGTGGCTTGCCGTTTCCGCTGCTTCGGTGAACGGCTGACTACAGGTTCCGCCGCCGCCAACACCGTCGGCACAAAGGCAGGAGAATCTTGCTGCACCGAAGTGGCCTTTTTGCGCGCTTCGCGGCGCCAGGCGAAGACCTGCTGCGGCCTAAGGCGATACCGACGGGCGGCCTAGGAAATGATTGCGTTCGGCTCCAGCGTCTCCGCGATGATCCGCGCCTTGTCATCCACCGACCAGTGACGCCGACCGCCGGCACCGTTGATCACCACCCCTTACTGTGTTCAAGCTCGATGCGCCTTATCGTCAGCGAAGCGGGAGTCGGCCCGAATTCCGCACAGTGGTTAAGGTAACGGGCCCGCTCAGGTTGCAAATCTGCCGAATAGGCCGCTACGCGTTCCACCGGAAACGAGCGTCCGCGCATTTTATTACAACCGACAAGCCCTGATTGCCAATCATCACCACGCGGGGATTTTCATTCCGAGAGTGCTGGCTCGGGCCGTGCGTTCCTTTCAGACAAATTCAGGAGCGATGCGTCTAAGCGCAGCTCTCAGTGCTTCCGCTAACCGATCACCCCATTTGATCTGATCGGCCGGTTCCGTGATCATATCCTGCCTAATTTCCAACTCGATTCCGAGCAGACCTCGATGTTCCGCGTAGACGGGGACTGCATAATCCGACTCATTTTCCAGCGCGTAAGGCTGATTGAAGCCAATGTCGAGATCGCCCGCCATCTTGAATTCTTCGGCCAGCGCGTCTGCCAGGCGGCGATCTTCGTTGAAAAGAAGGCCTAGGTGCCAAGGGCGCGGCGTCGGGTAGTCGGTGTGCCAAGGGGTGAAACTGTGGACGGTCAAGATCACCGTTGGACGTTTCGCGGCAAGACGGGTCCGAACCACATGCTCGATCCTCGCTTGGTAGGGATGAAAGATCTCAGACAGGCGCATGGCAGCAGCCGGTACAGTTAGATCCAGATTCCCCGCGATAGTCGTTCCGTCGGTCATCGTGACAAATGCTGTCGGGTTGTGGGGTGGACGATTGCAGTCAACGATAAGCCGGGAGTAGCGCTGGTAGATCAACTCGGCGTCGAGTCGTTCGGACACCCGTCTACTGACGCCGAGAGCACCGATGTCGTAAGCAATATGACGTATGAGATCGGCTGGAGAGACGCCAAGAGACCCGAGCGACTTAGGGATCAGCCGACCAGCATGATCGCAGAGCAGAAGAAACGGCGATGATCCTGTCGGGCAAACATGCCCAACCGGGTTAGGCTCATCCGGCCCAAGAAGCCCATCCTTCCAACGGTATCCGGGTACATCCTCTAGTTCGATAGGTGCTTGGAGTAGGTGCCGTGGCATTGGCTTCTCAGTTGCGAGGGCAGATCGGTTGCGAGGGCACCAATCGACTCTAAGATCGGCAGGCGATCAAGATGCGCGGCTATGATCAAGGCGATTGACGAGCCCTCTCTTAGATACCATGGCACGACATGCAAGTTCCGGCGCCTCGCCAGAAACCTCGTCTATCGATCGGACTGAGTGAAAGCCAATCGCCTGTTCAGATATCTCGCTGTGTCCGATGTTGATACGTTTCATACTGTTGGGCTAGACAACTCTAATTGAGCGGTAGCAATTCGAGAATTCAAAGCAGATGACACACGGCAGGGTGAAGCAGAAATCGACCTTGGTCGACCCAGTGATAATTTCACACCCGTCGCCCACTGCCGACCAAAGCGTTGCGCGCTATGCGCGCTTCGAAGCCACCGCGAGAGGTTCCCGTCACGGCGAGCCCGAAATACTCATCAAGAAGCGCGAGCACACGCTGCGTATCGTTGCGGAGCTTCTCTAGCCCGTACATCTTCACGACGTATTTGGCCAGCGATTGGAGAACGCTCTCCTCGTCTTCTGCCTGGAAGACGAATGGGTCTGTAATTCGCTGCACAGTCACCTCATCGAACTGCGCAGCAGCGAACAGATCAAGAACCTCGCCCGCGGTGAAATGAGGATAGTCGTGTGGCGTCACCGAATGAGTTGACACTACGTCAGCGAACCAGCGGGCGGTGGCTGAACCCTCTTCGAAGTCATGAAGAACGAAGACGCCACCGGGCCGAAGAATTCGCGCAGCCGCTTGGACAGCGGTGGTGCGTTGAGCGTGCGGGATGTGGTGCGTGCCGTAAGCCATCAGCACACCGTCCACCGACCCGTCTTTAATCCAGAACGGATCGGTCGCGCTTTGCCAGATTGCGAAAAGGCCGTCGCGGATGCAACGGTCCACCATGAACTGAGAGATGTCAGAGTTGATGAACGTCGGGCAGCGCGCCGCACCCAAGATCTGATGGGCTACCTTGTTCACGTAGCCGTCACCGGCGAGAAGATCGCAGATGATCATTGATGAACAAAGTCCGTCGCAACCATTGGGGTGCATCTTGCCCAGAAGATCCATCACACCCTCCGATCGTGCCAGCAGCGACAGTTGGATGCTATCGAGGTAATCCGCCCCACGCCCTTCCGAGGTGAACTCATTGCGCGAGAGATTCGCCAGATTTGTAAGGCAGGCGGATGACTCTCTAGCTATTCCGGGCTCGATCGCCTTGAAGGCCAGCGGGTCGATCTTTTGCAACTGGACGAGGTCCGAATTCAAATTATTGCGAAACATTGTAGTTCTCCCTGGTGATTGTTTGCCAGCGAACAGATCGACAGTTCCCTGCCGGATCTCAGCGATGAAGGGTGGAATGATTTACTTTGCAGACCGCCTCCGTGATATAGCAGCACTGCTCCACGAGCGGAGGCGAACGAGCGTGGCCGAACCCTTTCCGGCCAAAGTCCCCGCATCGAACCAGAAAAAGTTGTCTAAATCAAATGACATAGAATTTTCCTGAACTCGAACTCTCGACAGTCTCTTACACAATTATACGTCACATATTCTGAGTAAACATTATAGCTTACAGCAATCATGCATACCTTTTGCAACGCGATTTTGATGAATGTGAAATAGGGATATGCGCCTGTTCGGTAGTTACCCACCCCTTCTTGCTGCACGGTAGCGCGTCCTCGTTGTCTTTGCCCGGATACGTTTGCCGCAGTATACATATCAAGCGAGAGAGGAATGTTTTCACCGACGAGATATTCAATTGCTGGCGCAAGGATAGTTGGGTCCCTAGTTGAGTGCGCCGGACCCTACAAGGAAATCGAGAAATGGCTTACCGGCCTCGTCCCAGATTGTCGCTCCGAGGGCCTTCGTAAAGACGGTTGGAAACGACCGGCAATAGCGACGAACGTTAGACTCATGAGCTTCGAAAATGTCGATATCAATTAAAGGGCCTCTCTGGTGCGTCTTGCGATCAAAGCTGCAGGTTCTATGTTCACGCATTCCAAACCATTGAGTTGACGATTAGCTACGGCCAATCTCGGACTTAAAGCGAACTTACCATGGTCAGCGACTTGCATTCGCAAAGAGTCTGTAAACTTGTTTGACGAATCTGTTGCAACGCTTGGGATAGCGATACCTTGACAGTCAGTACCCGCCTTTGCGGCAGCGCTATCGGCGGCGTTGTTGGCATGGGCGACTGACATAACCGCACCGGTTTTCCAGCATGACTGCAACCCCGATGTTTGGGTATTTCTCTAGCAAGCTGTTGAAAAGGCACTCGCCACCGGATCGCAGCGGTAATTCACTGGTTCCGAAGGGATTCGGAAGTGACGTGCGCGGCGGCGACGATCGAGCTGGCGAACTGTTTAGCTATGTTGACCTTGAGGCGCGGGTGCGGCGCAATCATCCGTTGCGGGCGATCCGGTGGCGGGCGGGCGTAAGTCGAAGGTCAGCAGCAGTCGACTGCGCATCGACGCTGATAGATGCGCAATCCATCCGCATTAAAGGTCGGTCCTCCAAAGTCAGGTCCACCAGAGAACAAGATCCGGCCGCGCAAACCCGAAAAAGCTGTTCAGCAACAAGCGACGCTTTCCGTTGCCTGGTTGACCGGTAACCCCGTGAACGAAGCCGCCATCGATCAAAGCGATATCCCCGGCCTTGAGCTGGATCTCGCGGCAAGGAACGGCCTCGAGATAGGCTGCCGAGTAGGGATAGCCGGTGGTTTCCACGCCCTGCGACTTTCGGTCGGCAACTGTCGGCTTATGGCTCCAGAGCCTCAGATTGCCGCCTTCCTCGGGCATGCTCGGATAGAAGTTAAATGCTGCGACAGTGTTGTGCGCCACGGAAGAAAGCTCATAACCATTGCCAGCACATAAGACTTGAGCGACGTCGTCGTGGGGGTCCAATGAAAATGCGCCGCTGCCAGACCAGTTGATGGCACGACAAACATTGGCCTGACCGTGTTCTGAACGGGCCAGTCGCAGTTCGATGCCCTGGTTGTGAAGCTCGCGCTTCAATGCGCTGAATATTGCTCGGACCGGGTCAACCAAATTCTTAAACAGGGCCTCGACGTGCGGCCGCGCATTTTCGGCCTCTGCGAAATAGGTGGCTGCATCCTTCCTGTAGTGGGATGCGCCAACATACTGTCCTGGCACTCCATCCTTTCGCTGCTTGAGACCGGTACTGGCACTGAAGTTCGCGCTGATCTCCTCGGCTACTTCAGTGCTGAAAGCCTGCTTGATGTGCAGAGCGGTCGTCTCGCCTTTCAGGACCGAGATGATGTCAGCAGTGCTGATCGAGCCGGTCCGGTGTCTGATCGAAACAGGAGAGATGGCGGGCGGTTGAGGAATCTGATTACGCATTGTCTTGCTCCTGTAGTGCGTGGTCAAGAATGGCGACGCCGTTATCAAGTTCGACATCGGTGATGGTTATCGGCGGGAGGACTTTGATCACGTCGCGATTTGGCCCTGAGGATTCGATAAGCAGGCCATTCTCGAACGCGACATCGTGCACGCTGCCGACCAGGGCCGGTGAACGGAACTTGAGGCCAGCCATCAGACCGCGGCCCCGTTTTTGTTCAATGTATCTGGGAAATTTCGCGACGAGGCGGTCAAGGTGCCCCTGCAGTTTGGCCGCTGTCTGTTCCACGCCTGCAGTAAACCGGCTGTCCGACCACATTTTGGACATGGCCCCTGCCGTCACGAAGGCGAAATTATTGCCTCTGAAGGTCCCGCTATGTTCTCCGGGTTTCCATATGTCCATGTCGGGGCGAATAAGGACAATGGAGAACGGACTCCCTGAACCGCTCAGTGACTTGGAAAGGCACACGATGTCGGGTTCGATTTTGGCGAACTCGAAGGAGAAGAAATCGCCTGTTCGGCCCGCACCCGCCTGGATATCGTCGACGATAAAAACAATGCCATGCTTGCGGCAAATGCGCTGAATTTCTATGAGCCAAGCCGCGGATGCGGCGTTCATGCCCCCTTCTGCCTGGATGGTCTCCAGAATGATTGCGGCTGGCTTTTCTATGCCGCTCCCTGGGTCGCTCAAAACGCAATCAATGTAATTGGCGGAATCGAACGCTTGGCTCGGATAGCCGTCAAATGGGATACGGATCACATCGTGGCGCGCAACGCCTCCCAGCTCTCTGGTGGACGCCGACCCCGAGATCGCTAGCGAGCCGAGCGACATACCGTGGAACGCATTTGTGAATGCCATGACGCTCGAGCGGCCGGTATACTTTCGCGCAAGGGCCAGCGCCGCTTCGTTGGCGTTTGTGCCCGTCGGCCCAGGAAACTGTATCTTGTAGGAAAGCCCCCTGGGTTTCAGGATCGAATCCACAAAGGCTTCAATGAAGTCACGCTTAGCCACCGTATGCATATCAAGCGACAGCACAATGTTCTCACCGATAAGATATTCGATTGCTGGTGCCATAATATTCGGGTTGTTGTGTCCGTAGTTGAGCGCGCCGGAACCCACAAGGAAATCGATGTGAGGCTTGCCGGTCTCGTCCCAGATCGTCGCCCCCAGTGCCTTCGTAAAGACTGTGGGAAAGGCCCGGCAATATCGGCGAACATTGGATTCATGAGCCGTGAACGCGTTGATGTTCATCTTTAGGTCCTCTGCACGGAGATCATTCACGGGGAGAGTGATAAAACTTTCTGCTCGTGGTGAATGTTCTTCATGTCACATTGACACCAGAATCGTCGGATTGACTTTTTTGGGCCGGTACTTCGCGGGAATTCTAATTGGTGTGGCTATCTCTCTTAAAAATACCCCATTATTGCGTTGCTCCAGAGCTGATACCTAGGGTGAATGCGGTGGACAACATATAGATTTTCCGGACAAGCACCGATACTACGGCATCGGGTAGTTGACGGATCAGCCCCATCGCCCCTGCGAGAATTCGGCCGACCAAATCATAGGAGTCGTCCGACCGCTGGAGCACGTCACCACAGGCTGTGGAGCGCGGCGATCGCGAAGCCGCTCGCGAGCGCCCTCAACAGTGCCGCAGCGAGCGGCATTGCGGCGGTCATCCGGTCATCGATGTTCCCCGGCAAAGCTCGGTTGCGGGTCTTAAAGGAATCATCGACGACCGATGGCATGAGGAACCTGCGTGCGCTCTTGGCCGGTCTCTTGCGCGACATGATAGGCCTTCTCGGCGAGCGAGTGATGGATTTGGAGGTTGCGGCAGCCATCGGCGCCGCGTATGACGAGGCTCGAGCTCCACGACAGGCCGCGCACCGAGCTCGCCGAATCTTCCTTTCTATGGTTCGATAATCCCAAGTTCCACAGCTTTCGCAGCAAGTGCCGTTCTGCGGGTCGTGTCCAACTTCCGCATCACGTTTTTCACATGGAAATCAACCGTGTTTTGGGACCGTCCTAATATCGTCCCTATTTCCCCTGACGTTTTTCCTTTCGATATCCAATGAATGCACTCTCTTTCCCTATCAGAGATCTTATAGGCGTGCTCCGATGACCTCTGCGTTCCGAGCTTCGCAACCCTCAGATGAAACTGTACTGCGGCAATTTGCAGATAGGTGATCGCTCTATTTTCCAATTCGCCGTCCGAGGATTTAGCAAAACACATAAGCTTAAAGCTGCCAGCGGGACCATGTAATGGAACGGTAACGCCTGACTTCAAGCCGAACGTCCCCGCCTCGTCCAGGACGCGGCGTTCATTTTCAGTCGTGCTTTCGTGGGTATAAACCTCACTCCACCGGAAGGGCCCTACCCCCTTTCGACCTTTCTTGATGAGCGGGTCTATTTTGGCATAACCCATCTTTAAGTAGCGCTCCTGCCATTCATCAGGGTAATTCCACATCATCGCAGAGTCCGGTCGGGTCGGCTTCAAAACCTTTTGTTCTGGTGCAAGGGGGCCATAGGCTATCCACGGGCAATCGAAATTCAGCGCAAACGCGGACAACAATTCGAACAACTGTTCGGATTCAGCGACATCATTAGTCGTGTCGAGGAATAGGCTTAACTCGGCCGCAATCCGCGAGAATTCCATGATCTCTCCTTCAGTTGCGTTCTCATTGGTGCGAGCTGCTCCAGCCCAGCATCCCAATTGCGTGGTGGAATCTGAGTCCTGGCTCCTCCCCTGTCGACAGAGCTTCAAGAGTCGTGCCAACTTGGGCGCAAAGCTTTTCTTCAGATTGCAATGGGCTGGGTAAGGTACCCAGGAGATGAACCGAACGCACTTTGTCGCGGAGTGAACAGTCGTTGGGTCGCAGAATGGCAGCGGAGCACGAACTCAACGGCCTCGTGTCTCTCGACGGCCAACCGCCCAGGGAGGAATTTGGTCGCGAGCCTCTGCGCGTAACGCTCTGAATTATTTACCAGATCATCGACCGTCCGCGGAATTGGCTCCGGCCTTTCCGGTTCGGCACTGTCGTGGACACGTCCGGCACGGCAGGGCGGCATACGCGAGCTGTCGCCCGTCAGCCGTTACGGAAGGTGTAGCCGTAACCATTGATTGCGGGCGCGCCACCCAGATGGGCGTAAAGGACCCTCGACCCCTCTGGAAAGAAACCTTTCTGGACGAGGTCGATCATCCCTTGCATCGATTTGCCCTCATAGACCGGATCGGTGATCATACCCTCGAGCCGCGCGCACAGACGGATCGCCTCCTTCGTTTCCTCGGACGGAACGCCATAGCGCGGGTACGCGTAGTCCTGGAGCAACACCACGTCAGCCTCGACAAGTTCCGTTTCGAGCTCGACGAGCATCGCTGTACGTTTGGCAATGCTAAGCACCTGCGCCTTGCTCTTTGCTGGAGTGGCGGATGCATCGATACCGATCACGTTGCGCTGTCGACCGTCCTTCGCGAACCCGACGATCATGCCGGCATGCGTTGAACCTGTGACAGTGCTGACCACAATGTAGTCGAAGGCAAAACCAAGCTGTTTCTCCTGGTCGCGCACCTCGTAAGCGAACCCCACATAGCCAAGGCCACCGTATTTGTGGACAGAGGCCCCGGCCGGTATCGCATAAGGTCTGCCGCCCCTTGCCTTGACATCATGGAGCGCTTCTTCCCAACTGTAGCGGATACCTATGTCAAAGCCCTCGTCGACCAGGCGCACCTCTGCGCCCAAGATGCGGCTCAAAAGAATGTTGCCGACCCGGTCGTAGACGACATCGTCATGTGGAACCCAGCTCTCCTGAACCAGAAGACATTTCATGCCGATCTTGGCCGCGACCGCTGCGACCATCCGGGTGTGGTTGGACTGCACGCCCCCGACGGTGACCAGCGTATCAGCATCTGACGCGATCGCATCGGGAACGATGTATTCGAGCTTGCGCAGCTTGCTTCCACCGAACGCGAGACCTGAGTTGCAGTCCTCGCGTTTGGCGTAGATCTCTACCTTGCCGCCCAGATGTTTGCCGAGGCGGTCGAGCTTCTCGATCGGCGTTGGGCCAAAGGTGAGCGGATAGCGTGGGAACTTTTTCAGCATGTTTTCTCCAGCAGAGGTATTCAAGCTGAACTATCTCCAGCCTAGGTCATGGGCGTTCGTGCTGAGCCAGCTATGTTCTGGAACGTTGTAGAAGTGACTCACATCATCGCCGGCGTCTCCGTTCGATCGACCGGTGCCGGCGTGCTGCGAGCCTCCTATGTGCGTGGCGAACGCAAACAGCTTCACCGAGCATGTTGCCACCCCTGGCCAGTTCCGGCCCACCTGTATTCTTGTCCTATCAATTCGATGTCTCTTGTTGGGCGTGAACGTGAGTTCCGCTCTGTCACTACGCCTCAACACAGCGTCAACACACAGCGCAGTCAGAACGAGCTGAGATACATCTGAACATTCATTCCTCAACTCGTCATCTTGTGGCGGCTGGTTCGAACTGCGTTGGCCTACCCTTACCTCTGCTCGACAAGCACACTGGACCGCCAGAGCAGAAAGAGCACGCTGCCGAAATAATCCCTCTGGAGCAGTAGCGAACAGGCCAGCGTAGCGACGACGGCTAGACGGATCGCGTGCTAAGCGAAGAGAACGGACACAGCGTTGCCGCTCCAACCACCGCCGCGAGTCGACTAAAGATGATGAGGTCCAAAGTCGTTCTCCTATCCCGTCATTGATGCTGCTCATGCTGCAATCTGGTCGGCCGCGACATGCGTCTGGCAGTTCTTTGGGCAGACACGGCCACAGGCTCCGCAGCCAATGCAGCGGCCGGCATGGTCCACTACCATGACCATACGATTGAGCTCACCGTCGAAGTCGTCGTCTTCCCCGTCGCAGATGCCGAGGATTTCACCCGCGTCATCCACGCCGTGAAGATGCATGACCTCGCGCGAGCAGACCTTGAAACAGCGACCGCAGCCGATACAGATTTTCTCGTCTATAGCGGCCAGATATTCCGGCACCCATTTGGAGCCGTCGCGGGTGATGCTCGTCATCGTAAGGTCCTCATTTTGGCGAGCTCTCTCCGGGCACTATTCAACTCGGCATAAACAGCGTGCGCTGTCTCGGCGACTTCCGCTATCTCAGTCCATTTGTTCGGGAGGCCCTCGGCAAGGTCGCGCAAGTTCGTCTTGGCAATCGCCGCGCGCAGTTGCAGCTTTCGGACTTTCTTCAACATCTCATCCAGATTTGACATGAGCCTTCCTCGAAAATTCGGTTTCATCCTCGCAACGTCGGACAGGCAATGACCGCAGTCGCATCGTCGCCCAGTTTCGTACCGGTGCGGGCAAGTTTCCGGAAAGTCTCGAAGACGACGCGGTGGACGTCTCAAACGATTAACTGCCCGCCCGTGAAAACCCCGAAACCCCGATCGATTTCATCATTGTTGGCGATGTGGTCACGCAAGAGCGCTCCTCGATCACAATCCCCGCTGCTGTGTGAAATATGTCGAGCCTACACAGCAGAATCGCCAATGATCGGGATCTGAAGGACGCAGTTTTTCGTGATGATGAAGCCGACCAGCAGCTCGGTCATTTGCCCTGGCATCGCCTGTCCTGAGCTCGGATCAGCGCCAGGAGCCGTTCGATGGTCGACGGGCAGGATCAAGCGCGGTGTGAGACATATCGTTTCCTCAATTCAGTGTCGTCTCAGAGGGCGAGCTCTGCGTTCGGCTGCGCCAACTTCGGGCCCGCTTACGCGGCCGCCCCCCGGCTTGGCCGGGCCGGGTTCCAGGTAATGCTGTGCTTGGGCCGACCTTGAACATGTCCTGGACTGTGACGTCCTCCGCGATAGCTTAAATTCTCGTCGAACATCGCGTCCGCGGCGAACCGTCTCTGGAGGTCGTTGACGCCCCAGCCTTGACCTACAGCAACGATCCCCTCGGTGCTGCATGGGCATACTTGCTGCGAGCGGGCTGCATGCATTGGGCGAATTGACCAGGGTTCGATTCCACTTGTCATGCCTTTTGCAATCTCTGCTCATGAGGCCACTCCGCTTTAGTGTTCAGGAGCCTTGATTGCGGTGCCACACAGAAGTCCCCGCAACAGACGTTCTCACCCGTGTAGTCGGCCAGGGCTTGAAGCAAGGGGCTATGGTGTGTCTGTTTGATGTGATCAGGCATTGGCTCCGGAATATCCAGCGATTTCAGTGCCGCTTCGATCAACTCGATCGCGCGAGCGTTGTTGCCGCTCTCGTGGTAATACTGAGCTACCGGGAGGTAGCAACGGAATTTAAGGCGCCCGTCGCCATCCGGGGGATTCAGTGTCAGGATTTGTTCCGAGAGCGTGTTGCCTATCGCAAAGCGCTCAGCACGGGGAAGATGGGAGTTGTCTATCGCGGGATCGAAGAGCTGATTCAGGGCCATGACCATCCAAGACACGGCCTCGTTTTTTTTGTTGATCGCGTCCTCGACTAACTGGCGCATGACTGGCAAGCCGCTCTGCATGTCCCGCAGCTTGTGAAGCAGAAGATTCGCTTGAGTTTGCCGAAACCCGATATAGTCCGGCATCAATGCCAGGCCTTCTTCAACTGCCGAGAGTGCGGCCGGCCAATCCTCGGCCTGTGTGGCGGGCTTAAGTTTGGCGTATATCGGTTTGGTCCGGGCCCGTTCGCGCGCTGTGCGTTGGCTAGTAGCGAACCGCCTTATGTCGGCGGCCCTCGCTTCATTGCTGCTGCGCCAGCTGCCGTTCAGAACTTTGGGTAAAACCTCATCGAGTTCCGCCGGGTGTCCGATGAAAGCGATGCGGCCGTTGCCATCAACCAGGAACGACTCAGGGATTCCGGGAGAAGAACTCGCCTGCATCCATAGTCTGTTCATTTCACCGGTAAAATCGAACGCAATCCGGTAATTCAGATTCAGGAACCTCTCGGTCAGCCACGCATCCAACTTGGTCCGCGCCTCGTCTGCGGTTGGAGCCTGTTCGCTAGTTGCGATTCCGACGACCTCGAATCCACTGTCTTGATATTCCTCTTGCAGCTGCATCAGATTGGGTATAGCCGCCACACAAGGTCCGCACCAAGTCGCCCAAAATTCGACCAGACAGACCTTGCCGGGCTGAAAGTTCGTGATGGGTTCGCCACGCAGCCAAGTGTCCACTTTGATTGGCGGAGCGGGGGACTCAATACGCAACACCGTTTCGTTCTCCAAATTCCCACACCTTTCCTGGCGCTTATGGGTTAGCTGGTCGTTCTCTCTCTCAAGAGCGGAACACACGAGTTGGCAGGCAACCAATCCGGCTTGCGTGTTCTCATGCGGTCAGCCCTCACGAGTATTGCCGCAAAGGCCGTGCCAGCACGCTTAGTGCCCGTTAACTCCATGGTTACCCCTTTGAAACCTCATAGGCCCAGTTGGCCAGCTGTCTTCGACCCGACAAGTTTCTGCCGGCTGTAAGTTTTTGGACACCGCAACCACTCCTGCGTAAGAAACCGAACAGCTTGGCTCTCTTCTGCGGTCAAATGGCTCGGCTCCTCCAGCAGCAGCATTTCGGCGCCGTTCGAAAGGGCGGGGCTAGCTCCGCGACTGGCTCCCGCGTGCAACGACTGAGTGCCGCCCGGTTACGGTTGAGCTTTTCTGCTAAAGCCGTTGTCGATGAGGCCCAGCGTCGAGTGCGAGCTGCCGACGGACAGCGCGAATGCTGCTTCGCGGGGACACGGATGCCGCATCCACCCCGCTCTTCGCTGCAGCGAAGGCGGACAGCATTCCTCGGCCCCTCCCGCTGGTGATCAGTAGCCGTAGGTCATATCCCGCTGCCCATTTCTTCCGCCACGGGGTGCGGCCAGTTGTCGACGGGGGCAGGTCTGATGAAGCCGGCATGCTCGCGGTTCGCCTGCGGCACGCGTCCCAGAAGGCTGTCGAGGATGCGACGCGCTCGCCAGGCCAGCAGGCCTAGATTTGGATCAGCCAGCCCGCGCTGCCCGAGGGTCGCGCTCTGTACGAAGATGCGCCTTTCAGGCGGTCCGTCCCAGCACACGGAAAAATCTTCGCGGATAGCCAATTCGTTGTCGCTCTTTTCCAGCCGGCAGGCCATCGGCTCCAAGAAGTCTGGCAACGCGTTCTCGTAACCGGTGGCCAGGATGACGATGTCGGCCGTGACTTCTTCGAGCTCACTCCTGCCGCGGCGCAGGGTCAGCCTGTGACCCGCGCCGGCGTTGACGCAGTGCGAGACGGTGCAGCCCGGCCGCAGTGTGATTTCGCAGTGGCTTGGCTCCAAAAACGCGTGCCGGTATAGCGCTTGATAAATCGCGCTCAACGTCTCTTCCGAAATGCCGTCGGAAGCAAGCACGAAACGCCTCAGGTACAGTTTGCGCTGCGACTCGCTCATTGCCGCCAAGCGATCCGAAGAGCACGCTATGAACAACTCGTTTGTAAACGGGCTGTTGTCGATGGGCTGATAGTTTTCGCCCTCCGAGACCCAAGTGATCGATCGAGGCCGCCGCTCTTTTGGCAGGCCGACGAGGTGTAATAGCACCTCCGCTCCCAACTGGCCTCCACCAACCACGCAAACGTCCTTTTTCCAATCCTCAGGATGGATGCGCGGTAAATCCGATAAGTGGAACAGGTTGCGCCCGGTCCAGCCCTGAAACTGAGACGGAATCCGCGGCTGCTTGCCGATGCCGATCACGAGGTCTCTGGCGCCACGAACTGCGTCGTCCGTCCACACCCGAAATTCGCCCTCGAAGCGGATTTCGCGCACAGTCTCGCCGCCGCAGACAAGCGGGTTCCGGTGGAAGGCCCAGTTCAGGTATTGCTCAAACTCAGCTCTGAGCACGGCCTCGAACTGTGCGTTCAGGAAGTGGAATAGACGCCCGTTCTCGTATAGATAGTTTGCGAAAGTGTAGGCTGATCGCGGGTTCACCAGCGTGACCAGATCCTTGAGGTGGTTGACCTGGGGTTCCGGCGAATCCAATGCGCTGCCGGGGTGCCACCGGAAGTCGACCTGCCGATCCAAGAACAGTGCCCCTCGACCGATCTGCTCGTGTATCTGACACGCAAGGCTGAGATTAGGCGGTCCAGCACCCACCCCAATGCAAGAGATGTCCACTTGTCCTGCTCCTATAGATGTTTCCCAAACACGCGATGCTCGCGGCGAACATCGGCCATGGTCATTCGGCTTCCGCACTACGCGGCCATTCTCGACGCCGGTGCGGCTGGATTCGCTAGCGTTTGTCCCCGCGTTCGTGTGGTCGGCTGTGTGAGGCCCAGGGATCCAGCCAAGTGATGAGATCGACACTCATGTCGGGACGTGGGGGCCGTGCGCGGGATCGACGTTTCCACCCGCTTCGATGATAGCGTCTCGCTCAGCGGATGCTTACCGACCTTATTCGGCGTGTGAAGCGGGCGCAGTCGCTCGCCTCCAAGGTGATGCGCCCACTTCTGACCGGTTGTGGATCAGCCGAAGCGCGGTCCCAGTGCGGCAACAGCATTCTTCAGTGACCCTGACCATAGGAGGACATCCTTCTGATGTGTTCAGAAGATTCCCTGCATCGAACGTGCCAGAAGGAAAATTGATCAAAACAACTGGCAGCAGGTTTGTGATCGTGTCGGCTATCCGACGTTGAGGTGGGAAACCTTGCACCGGCGGCAGATTTGTCCCGGTGCTCTTACCGGTAAGCTAACAGGGTAGCTCCGATCCCGAATAAATGTTCGCTTAGCCTGATCATGGCAGGACGTGCGCTGATGTGTTCGGAATGTTCCCTCAATCGACGTGCCAGGAGGAAACTTTGATGGAACCAACTGACAGCGGGTTTGTGATCGTGTCGAGTATCCGACGTTGAACGGCAGGCCTTGAAGGTTTGCACTTTGTCGCCCTTCGGAACAGCACCAGCTTGACCAACTCTAGCGTTTTTTTCAGATGGGCGCCGTCCGGGGAATCCGGTAATGTCTCATGTGTCATGCGACGTGGATCTCTCCCATGATGATCTGATAGGCATAGCATTCTTACGTCGCATGACGCTCCCATTAGCACTCGACTAAGGTGCGCGCGGCAGCTTCTTCGCGCGCCAGCACAAGCTCCCTTCGTCGAGGTCAATGCCGATGACGTGGGCCATTCGTCCGACCGCTGCGCTCGAGCTTACATCTCCGCCGGCGCAGCCGCCGTCGATTACGGTGGAAGCCGACAGCGGCTCGAGGCGATCAGCAGCGATTGCGTTGAAGACGCCAGCACACGCCAAATCGCGGCAAGGAGCGCGCGGCCACCAGGTCGGAACGTTGTTCCTGGCCAGACAATCCTCGTCGCGCGATTGGTTCAGTAAGGTATCGTCATCGAGATAGCGGCTGCAGTTCGTTCATGCATCTCATACGCCAAGACCGCTTTGCACCCTCGGGTCCAACCCACGATCCGGCTTCGGCGACATCCATTGCGCCCTTAAGTCCGCAGCGAAGCGTGGCGGCATACCGTTTGAGATAGCTCACCTTCGCCGAAAATCCGTCCGGAGTGTTGAGAAGCTCGCGCACGGCATCGGATTTGGAGGAATGCAGATCGTCTGCCGGTCGCGCCGAACGGGTCCGCCGGTCGCGAGCACAAATGATCAGGCTCGTGACGCTGCGGGATGGATCCAGGAAGCGAGCGACGAAATTGAGTGATGAACCCTAGGCATCAGAAGGAGGACGCCGCTCCACCTTCCGCCTTGCGCATGACCTGGAGAGATTTCCGGTGGGCGTCGCCTCCCGAGCAACGCTTTTTCATGTCCGTTACTCTCCGTAAAATAGATTGTTTCGATGGAGCCCATCTACGATGTGAATGCGTGCGCCTCGCATGCGATCAACAACCGAACCCCAGAGCTCCATAACGAATGCCTGCGCAACTCGCCTGCAAACTCGACGCCCGATCTACTTATGAGAAACCGTACGATCGGCGATGCCGATCATCCCAATCGGAACTGCCCCACGTGGCACGGGCGAGCCAGTCGATTGAGAGATGACTGGCCTGCTTTGCAGCTGCGGTAGGTGGCCAATCCGGCAGCGTGCTGTTTCTGACTGGCCGTCCAGCCGCGCTTATAGGTTTCGTCTGTTCAACGGCCGCGCGGCAATCGCCGATCGACATCACGGGCGCGGTGAAGGTGGATACTGCGCACATGCGCTAGGTGGGCACAAGGACCGCGGAAGAGATGAACAAGAGCCACACCAATTCAAGTCGAGCTGACGCAAGGCAGCAGCTGATCGATCCGACTGACGATCTCAAGCTCATGTAGCGCGCTGGAGTGGCGGTCTTTGCCTCGGCGCCCGTACCATCGGCGCACCACTGCGCACGCTGACAAGCCGGAGTGGCCGGTGACCGGACGGGTTCGCCTTCTAGTGAAAAACCGTCTTTCACTTTGATCGAGCGGGATTCTGCGTTGCGCGATTTGTGTCCGGTCTGGTTCGGTTCTTAGTCGCACGCGATGGCCCGCATTCATACGGTAGATGCACTTCATCGAAACTATCGATTTTACGATGCGTAACGACCATGAAAAACGCTGCTCGGAACCTTCTGAGGACGATCAGCTGCATGAAGTACCGAGCGGATATCAGCGGTCTGCGGGCCGTCGCCGTTGTTCCGGTTGTCCTGTATCACGCTGGTTTTTCAGCGGTCAGCGGCGGGTTCGTTGGGGTCGACGTCTTCTTTGTGATCTCCGGCTTCCTGATAACGTCTGACATCATCGAGCGCACCGACAGGGGCGAATTCTCGCTGCTGGACTTCTATCACCGCCGGGTCCGACGGATTTTTCCTGCCCTGTTCGCGATGCTGGCCGCATGTTTTGCGATGGGGTGGTTTGTGCTGCCGCCGGGTGAGTTCATCGGCTTCGGCAACAGCGCCATTGCCGCTGCGATTTCCGCCAGCAACTTCTTTTTTTACGTCAACACCAACTATTTCACTGAAGCCGCGACCTCGCTCCCTCTCCTGCACACATGGTCGCTGGCCGTCGAGGAGCAGTTTTATTTCCTTTGGCCTCTGGTGGTCATACTCATGATGCGATGGCTGAGACCGTGGGCGGCAGTCATCGTCGCGGCGCTGGGCATCATCTCCATCACCGCCGCTCAGCACTGGCTTCAGAGCGATCCGCCCTTTGTATTCTACATGCTTCCGACACGCGCTTGGGAACTGCTCACGGGCGGGCTGATCGCGCTGCCTGCTGCTAAGGCAATGAGGCCAACCCGAACGATTGCGGAACTCCTCGCTGCCTCAGGTCTGGCGCTCATCACCGCTTCACTCTTCCTGCTCAATCAGGATACGCCATTTCCCGGCCTATACGCGCTTGCTCCTTGCATTGGAGCGGCGCTCATCATCGCGGCCGGCTTTCACCGCGACACGATGGTTTCGAAAGCGCTGTCGATCAAGCCTGCCGCCTTCATCGGGCTCACATCCTACTCGCTTTACCTCTGGCACTGGCCGTTGCTGGTCTTTGCAGGCATCTATCGGAATCGCGAATTGTTCGTCTCTGAACGTGTCGCGGTCGTACTCGCCGCACTGCTCGCGTCAGCACTCTCCTGGCGCTTTGTCGAGCGCCCGTTTCGCCGGAGGGCCACAGGCTGGAAGTGGATGGTACCGACCGCCGGCACAATGGCCGGCGTCTGCTGTCTATCCCTGGCTATCATCTACAGCTCCGGCTTCCCAAGCCGGGGTCCTGACGACGGTCCTTCTGTTCAAGCGCTCAGAGCGGAAAGAGCCAAGTTCGAATCCTCTTCCTGCCTCCAGCGTGGCGGGCTCATTCCCAAGACGGGCGAATGCATCCTCGGCTTCGGCAATATCGCTCCGAGGGTCGTTTTGTGGGGCGATTCTCAGGCTGCCCATCTTGCCTCTGCTTTAGACGAGGCGGCCCGGACGACAGGCGTGCGCGTCAGACAGATCACAAAGGCGGGGTGCGCTCCTTTTCCCGACATGACGATGCTTCCCGCCAGTCCCTTGAGAGCGGATTGCCCGGCCTTCAATGCGTCCGCGCTCCAATCGGTGCTTGCCGATCCCAACATCACACTCGTGATCCTGGCAGGCCGCTGGAACGCCTACTCGGGGCGTGGAGGCAGCTTCCTCTCGACAGACGGAAGCTGGCCTTCGCAGGAGACTTCCAATGCCAACTTCACGTCCGCGATAGAACAGACCGCTGCCTCACTGGCGGCCCATGGCATCAAGACCGCCGTGGTTGGACCCACGCCGGAACCATCCATCGATGTGCTGACTTGCCTCGTCCGTGCCGACTTCATGAAGGGCGACGCGCCGTGCTCTACCATGCCGGCCGAGATGTCCTGGCAGAACAATCGAATGCTCGCGGATCTGCTGCCGCGAACCGTACAGTTCATTCCCATAGTCCCAGCTCTGTGTGGGCAGCAAAACTGCCCGCTGAGATCAGGTGAAGACGTCTTCTACCTTGACGCGATCCACCTTTCGCCGGCGAGCCGGCATATCCTTGCCCCTATTTTCGCCAAGCTCATCTCTTCGTCAGCCATGAATTCGGCTAAGGCAGGCTTTCCGGGGCAGTGAGGATCGCACACTGCTTCCGTCCGGCGCCAGCTAAAGGTCATCACGAGCTGCGGCGAAAGCCCTACCTTAAGTTGCCTGAGGGCACTCGTCTTGAGTTATATGAAGCTGCAATTGCCCTCGACATGGGGCAGCCGGGAACAATGGCAGCCTATGCCTGGCGCTGCAAAGAGCATTGCCTTGAGCGAACGGCTGTGCTGGCCGCAGCAATAGGTCCTAACTCGTCTACCAAGCTAACGACTGTCTTTCTCAACTGAATTAAGCCAAGCTACCTTTCTCGTCTTGGGCCAATCTGCCGCGGCCGTGCTTCGATGAGCTCGAGCAGCGCCGCTGCACGGCCTTTGGGGCCGTCTCGGGCGAGAGTTCGACAAGCAACTCAAGACCGGAGCATTTTGTTCGGTCAGGCCTCGTGCACTGCCTCGAGGAGCTTCGCGCCGCCGCGATCTTTTTCCCGATATCTGAATAGTTCGCCCAAGTGAACTAAAGCTTCGAGCGGCATCGGTGCAACTCCCGAGCCGGTCAGCGCGCCAAAAACAGCGGCAATGTCGGCTTGTCAACAATCCATTTCGTTGCGCCGCCGAAGAGCCGCTCACGCAGGCGACGGCTGCCATAAGCGCCCATGACTATCATGTCGGCAGATGTATCGATTGCGTGCTGCGCAAGCACCTTGGCCGCCGATTTGCCAGCACTTGGCAACAGGTCAACCGACACCCGAGCACCGTGGCGCGTGAGATAGGCAGCAATATCGGCTCCAGGTTTCGCGCCGTACCCTTTGTGGTTCGCCTTCGGACCCACCAGGACAACACGAACTTCCTCAGCAGCGCATAGGAGACCCAGCGCTTCCCGAACGGCACGGGATGCCTCGAGTCGCGAATCCCAACCGACCAGGACGCGCCTTGGCCACAGGGTCGCCTCAGCGCGCTTGGGCACAATAAGCACCGGTTTTCCCGTATCAAATAAGCTGCCGTTGATGACGACAGGTCCGACAACACTGTCGTTGAGAAGTGCGGGGCCGACAATGGTCAGGTCGGCGCAGAGTGCCCGCTGTCGCACCACCTCCCCCACGCCAGTCAAATTGCAATAATCCGTATCGACATCATAGGAAAGGCACATTGCCCTCAGCAGTTCCTGGATCTTCTCGGAGCGTCTTTCCAGTCTGGGCACGTCCAGTGTAAATCTGTCTTGCCGAAACTGATTGTTCAATGTGGCCATTGCCTGTCCACGCCCCGTGGGCCACTCGGGGACACCATCTCTCATCGGCCGATATGACAAAACGAGCATCAGAGCCGGTATTATCCGTACGGAAAGATGCGCACCGACTTCAGCACACAAGCCGGCAGCAGTTTCGACGTCATGATCGGAATGGTCTGCGTCCGTCACACAGAGTACGCTTTTAAAACCCATTTGCCTGCTTCTTCCTGAGTATCTCGTTTAGTCTAGCGGCAGGCCGCAACACCGACTCACAGCGCGAGGGAAAGGGAGTGGCACTACACCTCAACTGATTCAGCCGTCCGGCATCTGGAGCGAGTAGCCGGCCGACCTGACAGTGAGAATGCCGCCGCCGGGCCAAGCCTTCTTGAGGGCTGTTCTGATCCGGCTGACATGGACATCGACGGTGCGTGGTTCGACATGGATGTTTTTCTCCCAAGCCGTGCCGATAAGCTCCTTCCGGCTGAAGACCTTGCCGGGAGCCTCCATCATAAGCAGCAGCACGTTGAACTCGATGACTCCGAGGTGAATGTCGTGGCCATTGCCGCGAATCCGGCGGGCATCCACCTTCATCTCGAGGTCACCAAAGGTGAGCCAGCCGCCGTTTTCAACGCCATGTGCGCCCCGCTTCGGCAGCGCCAGCCTCGCCCGTAGAAAGTCGAGCAGGTTGGCCGGGACGATCGGCCGCACAAATCTCTCGTCAATGCGAGCCTTGAGGAGATCGAGGTGCTGGTCCTCGGCACCCGGCGCGATCAGGGCAATAACGGTAAGGTCGGCGGTCCGGGGCTCCCCCTTGAGCCGGGCGCAGATTGGGGCCCCGGTTATGCTCGCCGGACCGCAGTCCAGCACGACGGCCTGGAATTCGCGTTCGTCGGCCAATGCAAGCACTTCCTTGGCGCTCCTTACCGGCTCAGTGGCGAAGCCGTCCACCTCCAGTATGTGGCTGAGCAACAGATAAAGCTCGGCATCTTGCGAACAGATCAGGATGAGTGGCTTCATCGGTGTTACTTCAGGAGCTTGATCCGCCTGGACGGCGTCGGCTGCGACGGTTGGCCATCGCGGCTGCTGAAGATTGTCATGGCCCCTGGGCTCGAAACCTGCTTCATCACGCACGCGCCACCTCGGGATAGGTTTCGATGGCTGCGATTGCGTCGCTGACCAGCTTCGTGCCGGCCCCGGCGAGCTTCCGCAACGTCTCGAAGCCGAACCGGTGGACGTCGCGCAGCGTCTTCGACAGAGCGACCAGCCGCCCAGTCGTGAAAAGCACGCGCCCAAAGCCTTCACGGCTCAGCTCCATGATCGGCGATGCCATCAGGCCGCAGCGCTCCTCGATCGCAAGCCCAATGGCGGTGTAGAACATATCTAGCCTCCACAGGACGTCCGGGTCGGGATCGCCTATGATCGGGATCGCACGGCGCTGTTGCTTGGTGATGATGAAGGCGGCCAGCAGTTCGCGGTCCGCTTTGCCTTCCCACGCGCCGTAGGAGTCCTGAGCACGTATTAGCCGCACGAGGCATTTGAGAAACGGGCTGGCAAGCGCCACCTCGTCCTCATCGACAGCAAGGCTAAGGGCAGGGTCGAACATTTCGCCTCCTCATTTCAGTCCTCGTCTTCAAAGGACGGCTTCTGTTTCGCGACGCCTGCCTCAGCCAGGACCTTGCGCAGCCAAGGTGGAGGGCAGGTCCTGAGCATCAGCTGCGTGCGAACCAGCACCTCTTGGATGCTCTGAGTATGCCGCACCTTGATCGGATGGATTTTTGCCGAAACAAGCTTGGCTGCCGAAGGTCCACCGATCGCCAGGCAAAACAGGAGGTGGCAGCCCTTCAGCGCTTTTATCTTCGGTGTGATGCGGTCATCCCTCTCGGAGTGATGTTTCCCACTTTCGTCGGAGACGTCGTCGAACTCGATGACTTCCACAAGCTCCCACTCCTCGCGCGTCATATCGTAGATGACAAAGCGCTTGGCCGACCCGAAATGGGCGTTGAGTTGCTTGACGTCCTGGGTAGCGATTGCCACCCGCAAAGCGCCTGCTTGTCGTTCACGCATCGGACGGTGAACCTCGTCAGTGACGAGTGAGAAGCGACGCATCGGGCTCACCTGGCGTTTGGCGTTTGCGGAATGGATCGAGCTCATCAGGCGTCGGCGCACGCCGGCCGGCCTGGAACAGGTTGGCAACCTCGAAGACCAGGTCACGGGTCCCTTGATAGAGGATCGAGAGCCTGTGCTGGCTGCCAAGCCGGTCGAAGACGGGGAAGCCGATGCGCATAAGCGGAATGCCAAGGCGTTTCGAGGCCTGGCGTCCATGTGAATGGGTGACCAGAAGATCAGCGCCGCTTGCAAGTGATTCCAGATCGCCGAGATCGCCGACCTGAATCGACTCCGCCGGTACCTTTTCCAGAATTTTCGACATACCGGTCGTCGTGACGGCCGCCGTGATTGCGCAGCCCATGTCGACGAAGAACGCTCCGAATTGATAGAGTTGGTCTGGTTCAGCAGCGATCGCAATTTTCTTGCCTCCGAAGTGGAAATGTCCGTCGAGCAACGCATCTTGCAGTTGCGCCCGCCGACGGCGGACGCTTGCCGGCACAGGCTGGCCAGAAATAGCCGACAGCAGCGAAACGAACTGATCGGCGCCCTTCAATCCGGTCAGCGACTGAAACAGCACGTAAGGCACGCCGGTCGCCTTGTAGAGAACCTCGGCCGGGCGGCGCATATGCTCGCCGATCGCGATGCAGTGCTCGGCCGTGCCGAGCTCGCGGATATCCTCGATGCTCGTTCCGCCATAGGTGGTGGGGACCCAGTGGTCTGGCACGGTACCGTCGAGCGAGCCTGAAAGGTCTGGCAAGATCACCGATTGCAGGCCAAAGCTTTCGACCATCTCGCGCAAATGCTCGAGGTCAGCCACGGTGAGGTTCCAGCCAGGAAGGATCGCGATCTTCTTTGACTGCCGCGCCCGCTCCCCAGGCTTTGTAATGCCTTCGATCATGGCGGTGACAGCCTTGGCCCAGCCCTCTTCAAGGGCGCCGGCGAAATCCGGCGTGTTGGCCAGCACGATCTCGGTACCCGCGAGTTCTTCCGCCCGTCTCAGCCTGATGTCCGAAATGTCGCCTGCGCAATCCTCGCCACGGGTTTCCACCAGGGCCGTGGTGCAGACCCCAATCAGCTTTGGCGTCGTGCGGGTCTTGAGGTTGAAGATCGCCTCTTCCAGATTGTCCGACCCGCCGAGGATGATTGTTATTTCATCCATCGCGGTCGTCTGTAGGGGAATCGTTTCCTTGAAATGCCGCACGAACAGCACGAGGGCAAAGCTGGTGCAGCCCTGGGCGCCGTGGAACAGCGGCACTGCGCCGTCAATGCCGAGAAACGCCAAGGCGGCACCAAGCGGCTGTGACGATTTCAGCGGGTTGATCGCGGCTGATTTTGTCTGGGGAAGGATACGCGTCATCGGATCTCCTCAGCACTCACGCAAATCGTCGGCGCCTTGCCGGCGGTTTCCTGGACAGCGTGCAGGTTCTCGGCGTCGTCGCTTGGGCCCGGCAGTGCGTCGTACCCATGGATCGGACCATCCCACGGGGGTCGCTCGCGCACCTGGCGCCAGATCGGGTTGTGAATGGCGAGGTCGATCTGGCGTACGAGTTCCACCATGCCGTCATAACCGGCGTAAGGGTGCTGGCGCTCCTGGTTGATGTCGAGCCAGGGCATCTTGGCCTTCAGCGCGACGAATTGCGTGCGCCCACCCGAGAGCATGATATCGGCCTTGCCTCCAGAGAGGATGGCGTAAAGGTCGCGCGCTGACATCTGCTCGAACGTATCGTTGTCGTCCTTGAGCATCTGTTTGATGCGCACCTTGTCTTCGAGCGTGGATTTCTTGACCGAGGTGCCCACGATCTCCATGCCGATCTCCACCAGCGCATGGACGAGCGACCAGGACTTCACACCACCGGTGTTGAGCAGCACGCGCTTGCCTTGGAGCCGCGGCCGGTAGGCTTCGAGCTTCTTCCATGCAATCGCCTCCTGCTGGGCGATCAGCCTCTCCGTGCGGTCCAGGATCTCCGGATCGGCCCCCTTCCTCACCAGGAGCTCAGCAATGTTGCGGAGTGCTTCCGACGTATCCGAGATGCCATAGAAAGAGCCCTCGAAGAACGGGATGTCCCAGCGCTCGTCCATCTTGCGGGCTAGAGTGATGAGGGCCGTCGAGCACACCACCATGGCCGCCCGGGCGCTGTGCGCGGAAGCTACGTCGCGATAGCGCGCGTCGCCCGGAATGCAGGCGCGAACCCGGATCCCGAGCCGATCCAGGAGCGGCTTGACCAGCCAGAATTCGCCGGAAAGGTTGAATTCACCAAGGACGTTGATGTCATACGGGCCGGCGTCGTCGGGTTCCACCGTGCCGATGACATGGTCGAGCAACGCCTCCGCGGCAAGCTTGTTGCCCAGGTTCTTGGAGCCAGCCAGGCCCGGCGCGTTGACGGGAACCACGGCCAGGCCGAACTTTTCGGCGGCGCGTTTGCAGACGGCCTCGATATCGTCGCCGATGAGCGCCGTCACGCAGGTCGAATAGACAAAGACTGCTGCGGGCGCATAGGCTTCCTTGATTTCGCGGATCGCCTTGAAGAGCTTCCGCTCGCCCCGCCCCATCACCACATCGAGTTCGGTAAGATCGGTCGTGAAGCTTGTGCGCCACAAGGTTGGCCCGGACGAAGCTGCACCGCGGTTGTCCCAGGAATTTCCCTCGCAGGCGAGCGGCGCATGCACCAGGTGGGCAACGTCAGTGATCGGCTGCAGGACGATCTTGGCCCCGTCAAACGCGCAGCCGCCCGCTGCCGCTCCCGGCGTCAGCGGCCGTGCGCAGCCTTCCTTGCGCGCCCTGACGTCCTTGCCACGGTTCTTGTCGCATGCAGGCTCGTCGAAAACGTCCTGGATCTTGGCACTGAGCGAGGTCATTGCGTCAGTCTCCAAAGTCCATTCGGGCAATGAACAGCCTGGGCGAAAAGCTGGCCGTGTGCTTTAGCGGGTGAGGTCATAGGAATAGTCCGTCACGCCCGTCTGGCTCGTCTCGCGATCGAGCTTGTCGAAGATCTTGTCGAGGATCGTGGTCAGCACGCGTAACCCGCCCTGGTAGCCCATGAGCGCAAAGCGATGGTGATGGTGCCGGTCGAAGATTGGAAACGTCAGGCGGATCAGCGGCGTGCCGGTGTCGCGCTCCAGATACTTGCCATAGGAATTGCCGATCAGCAGGTCCACCGGCTCGGTGAAGAGAAGCGATCGCAGCGCCCAAAGGTCCTTACCCGCCCAGACCTGAGCGTCCATGCCGAAGGGCGAGGCGTCAAGCAGTTCCTGCAACTCGGCTTGCCAGGCCGAGGAGCCGTTGGTTGCCAGGCAATGTGTCGGCTCGCCGCCGGTCTCCATGACGAAGCGGGCCATGGCGTACACGAAGTCCGGGTCGCCGTAGATCGCGTATTTCTTGCCGTGCAGCCAGGATTGGCTGTCGGCCATGGCATCAACCAGTCGGCCGCGCTCCAGTCGGATTGCCTCGGGGATTTCCTTGCCGGAAAGCGCCGACACCTTCATCAGCAATTCGTCGGTCGCCTGGACGCCCAGCGGATAATGGAAGGAAGCCGTGGCCTGCCCAACTTGCCCGCAATAATCCAGCGTTTTTCGCGTGTTGTAGTGCTGGAGCGAAAGCGTTGCCTCGGCGTCAAGTGCCCCCCTCACCTCTTCGATCTTGGTGCCGCCGTCATACATGCGGTATTCCCCGTCCGATGGCGTGTCGAACTGGTCAGAGGCGTCCTGGATGAAGGTGTAGGACACACCCATCATATCGAGCAGGCGTTTGAGTTCCCGGTTGTTGCCGACGCAGAAGCCGTCGAAGCCCGGAATGAGGTTGATGGTTCCCTTGGTTTCCGTGCGCTCCTGGCCTTTCCAGAAGTGCTCTAGAATGCCCTTCAGCATGCCGTCATAGCCGTCGACATGGCTACCGACGAAGGCCGGCGTGTGGGCGAAGGGCACGTCAAAGTCGCGCGGCACCGACTTTTCGTCTTTGGCGTTCTCGATGAAGCTGTGCAGGTCGTCGCCAATGACCTCCGCCATACAAGTCGTCGAGACTGCGATCATCTTCGGGTCGTAAAGCTGGTAGGTGTTGGCGAGCCCATCGACCAGGTTCTTCAGGCCCCCGAATACTGCCGCATCCTCGGTCATCGAGGAGGAAACCGCCGAAGCAGGCTCCTTGAAATGGCGCGATAGATGAGAGCGGTAGTAGGCCACGCAGCCCTGGCTACCGTGGACGAAGGACATGGTCCGCTCGAAGCCCGCGGCCGCGAACACAGCGCCGAGCGGCTGGCAGGCCTTGGCGGGATTGATCACAAGCGCTTGTCGGGCGAGGTTCTTTTCGCGGTATGCCCAGGTCTTGGTGAATTCACCCTGATCGGCAACGATCTGATCCGGGTGCGGACATTCGAAATTCAGCTTCTTCCCGGCGAGCATCTGCCTGTATTCCGGCTCGCGGAACAGCGGAGCGTGGTCGAGAATCTTTTCGGCCGACTGCGGCATTGGTATTACCTCTTTCCATCTGGCCGCGCCATACGGCAGCTCAGGTACGTGGAGACGTTTGCGGTTTCCCGAGGCTCACAAGCCGCGAGGGTTCATCGTCTCTCTGGGGAGACTAGGCCTGGGACAGGGCATCTATTCGGCAGCCATCGCCTGCCCACGGGACGGGCTTTGTTTCCAAGGTGCCTGGTAGAGGCCCCAGACCGGATTGTTGATCGCAAGATCCACGTCGCGCGCGAAAATGGCGAAGCCGTCATAGCCGTGATAAGGTCCCGAATAGTCCCAGGAGTGCATTTGACGGAACGGGATACCCATCTTCTGCACGGGGTATTTTTCCTTGATGCCAGAGCCAACCAGGTTGGGGCGAACTCCCTCGATGAACTTCTCCAACTCGTAGCCGGTAACGTCGTCATAGATCAGCGTGCCATTCTTTGCGTAATGGCCCGTGCGTTGATAGTCATCGTTGTGAGCGAACTCGTAGCCGGTGCCAACGATGATCATGCCGAGGTCTTCGTAAGCTGTGATGACGTGGCGGGGGCGCAGGCCGCCGACGTAGAGCATGACGGTATTGCCTTCGAGGCGTGGCCGGTACTTTGAGATGACCGCGTCGACAAGCGGTCTGTACTTGGCGATGACCTTCTCGACTTTCTCCTCGATTTCGGGGCCGAAATGCTTGGCTATTTTACGCAGGGAGGTCTCGATCTGGGACGGTCCGAAGAAATTGTACTCCATCCAGGCGACGCCATACTTTTCCTCCATATGCCGGCAGATGTAGTTCATAGACCGGTAGCAGTGGATGAGATTGAGCTTGGCCTTCGGGGCGCGCTCGATCTCGGCGAGTGTCGCGTCACCGGACCAGTTGCCGACCACGCGCAATCCTATCTCCTCAAGCAGGATGCGCGAGGCCCACGCGTCGCCGCCAATATTGTAGTCGCCGATCACGTTGACGTCGTAAGCACCGGCCTCGAAATCGACGTCCTTCTTGTCGAAGACCCAGTCGCGGATGGAGTCATTGGCGATATGGTGGCCGAGTGATTGCGAGACGCCGCGGAAGCCCTCGCAGCGCACCGGCACGATAGTCTTTTCGTACTCCTTGGCCTTCTTGCGAGAAACTGCCTCGGTGTCATCGCCAATGAGACCGATCGGGCATTCGGATTGCACCGTGATGCCGTTATTCAGCGGGAACAGTAGCTCGATCTCATCGATGATCTGTTCCAGTTTCTTGTCACCGCCGAAGACAATGTCTTTCTCCTGGAAATCGGATGTGAACTGCATTGTCCCGAACGTGTCGATGCCCGTTGTTCCGACGTAGTAGTTGCGGCGCTGTGACCAGGAATATTGGCCGCAACCGACGGGGCCGTGCGAGATATGGACCATATCCTTGACCGGACCCCAGACCACGCCCTTTGAGCCGGCATAGGCGCAGCCGCGTATGGTCATCACTCCCGGAATGGACTTGATGTTCGATTTGACGTCGCATTCGGAAAGGATCTCGTTTTCCCCGCCGGCCTGGTCCCCGCTCTTTGCGACGCTGAGATGCTTTTTGCGGCGCTTCGCCGCTTTGTCCGGATATTGCGATAGCACCTCCTCAATAAGCTTCGCATGGAGAGCACCATCATTCTCGTATTCCAGGCTCATGGGACCCCTTTCAAGGTGTCTGGTGACGCCTCACCGACGAGGCGCCGTTCTTTGCAAGGCGTGCCACCTCAAGGAGGGCGCCCAATATCGGTTACTGGGCTGCCGCCTTTGCCGCTTCCTTGGCCTGAAGCTCGGCAAGCATCTGCTCGTCGGTTTTCATGATGCCGAAATCGAGCAGCATGTCCTCGAGCTCCTCCATGGTAATCGGGGTCGGGATGGTACCCTGGCCAGAATTCGCATGGATCTTCTCAGCAAGCGCGCGGTATTCTCCGGCCTGCTTGGAGTCGGGCGCATATTGGATCACTGACATCTTTCTGAGCTCGGCGTGCTGGACGATGTTGTCGCGCGGCACGAAGTGGATGAGCTTGGAGTTGAGCCTGGAAGCCAGTGCTTCGGCCAGGTCAAGCTCACGGTCGGTCTGACGCTCGTTACAGATCAGTCCGCCGAGCCGAACACCGCCCGAATGTGCATATTTCAGGATGCCCTTGGCGATATTATTGGCGGCATAGAGCGCCATCATCTCCCCGGACATGACGATATAGATTTCCTGCGCCTTGCCCTCGCGGATCGGCATCGCGAAACCGCCGCAAACCACGTCCCCGAGCACGTCGTAGGAGACATAGTCGACATCGTCGTAGGCGCCGTTCTCCTCAAGGAAATTGATTGAGGTGATGACGCCGCGGCCGGCGCAGCCTACACCCGGCTCCGGGCCGCCGGACTCCACGCACTTGATGCCTCTGTAGCCTACCTTGAGCACGTCCTGAAGCTCGAGGTCTTCCACCGAACCTTCCTGTGCCGCGAGATGCAGGACAGTATCCTGAGCCTTCGAGTTCAGGATCAGGCGGGTGGAATCCGCTTTGGGGTCGCAGCCGACGATGAGGATTCGCTGCCCGAGGTCGACGAGAGCGGCGAGCGTATTTTGGGAGGTGGTGGACTTGCCGATGCCGCCCTTGCCGTAAAAGGCGATCTGACGCAGACGTGACATTAATAGGTTTCCTTCCTTGGTTTCATCCGTCGCGGCTGCCCGGGACACAAATGCCGATGGGCAGCTCTTGCCGCCTCACAACGAGGTCTCAAGTTTCGTGCCAACTTTTTCGAAGGACAGCCAAAGCGGGATTTTTCCTTTTGGCTCTAGCTAGTTAGCTTGTGCGCTAACAAGTGCTCGCTGGCAGATAGATTATTGTTGGAACAAGCCGTGTAGCGGACCCGACAATGCCCGACACAAAACGTCAGGTTCGAGCCACCGGAAATGGTCCTTTCAGTCAGAGCCGGTTTTTGGCTGCTTAAAGGCGGCGGTCATAGCGACCGGCTCGCGTCGTCCCGTCACGGAACATCAGACATCCGGGCTCGGAACTGCTGGCGCGCATGGCTGGTTCGAGACGGACGCCGAGGTCGGCATAGAACAGCCTGATGAGACGTCTGCCGACGATGACACCCCCGTCGGGCACGGAGAACCGGCACCGAAATTGCACGCCCTACTGTCACAAGATGTCGGGCAGCGATGGCGCGCTTCTGCCTTTAGTTCGGGTCATCGCAGCCAACCCATGTTGGGCGAGGATGTTCATGACCGAATCGGCGACGGGTCTTATCGAGACTGTTCTGCACGGCCCAGAAACGCCGGATCGACTATCTCCTCCCGCATGGGGTGCGGTCATTTCGCTTGCTTTGGGCACCTTCGGGCTGGTGGCGGCAGAGTGTCTGCCAGCCAGCGTGCTGACGCTGATAGCGCGCGATCTCGGCATCTCAGTGGATGCGGCTGGATATGCGATCACAGCGACGGGCATTGCTGCGGCGATCTCAGCGCCGACGATGGCCATTATTGCAAAGCGCCTGGACCGCAGGACCGTCCTGTGGGCAATGATGCTGCTTCAGATCCTGTCCAACCTTCTGGTGGCAGTCGGGTCGTCGCTGCCGGTTTTGCTGGCAGCACGCGTTATGCTCGGCATTGCGCTCGGAGGCTTCTGGTCGATTTCGGCATCGCTGGCGATACGGCTCGTTCCAAATCATCTTCTGCCGCGCGCCATGTCAATCATCCTCGCCGGCGTTTCGGTCGCTCTCGTATGCGTGCCTGCATTCGGCGCCGTCGTCGGCGGCAGCTTGGGATGGCGAGTGGCCTTCACGCTCACCGCAGTGCTTAATGCTGTTACGCTGCTGGTGCTGCTTTTAACGATGCCGACGCTGCCTCCGGTTGAAATGGCTGGATTCCGCAGTCTGCTGGATGCGGCCAAAGATCCGACCATAAAGGTCGCACTTTTGGTCGTACTGCTGGTCGCTTCTGGGCACTTCACCAGCTTCAGCTATATTCGGGTCTTCCTCGAGACGACTCCCAAGCTCGGTACCAACGGGATCTGGATATTGTTGCTCCTTTCTGGCATAAGCGGCTTCTTCGGCAGTTTTGCCGGAGCATTCCTGGCCAAACACAGTCTCAAGGCAGTCGCGGCCCTGCCATCCTTCCTTATGGCGATAGCCGCTGTCTCGTTGCTGAAGTTTGGAGCATCGACCTTTGCCTCGGCGATTGCGGTTTCCGTATGGGGCTTTGCCTTCGGCGCGGTGCCGGTGGGGTTGCAGACTTGGATACTGCTGCGTGCGGTTCCCGAGCAGGCCGAAAGCGCCGCCGTGCTGATGACCTCAACGTTCCAGGTAGCCATCGCAGCCGGCGCGATTTTCGGCGGACTGCTGCTGAAGGATCCCGACCACGTCACGGGTGTCTTTGCCTACACCGCAATTGCCACATTGCTCGCGGCACTCACAGTGTTCGTATTCGACCCGAAACACGCAACCTAACCGCCTGGTGGGAGAGAAGCTCGCCGTCGAGGTGGACTCGCACCAGCCGCGCGACGCGGTCTGCGCACGATACTTTTTCGATCCAGGCCTTCGTCTCGCCTAGGATGGCCGCCTGGATCGCGGTACTGCCTCTTCCACGTCGGCTCTTCAACGGGCATGGACCAGCGCCGGTGCCTTGCCGGCCTGCACCGAGACTACAGCGAGCGATCAGCGCTCGGCCGGGCGGACTTGGTCAGGTTGCGCAGCCCATCTTCGCCGACATCGATGTCCTGATATTGCAAGGGTGTCAGCGCAACGACGGTCTCACCTCTCGAATGACTATGTCCGACAACTTCATGGCAACGACCTCGTCCCGCTGGTGGACGCCGACGAGCTTGGGAGATAAGGGCGCAATCTGCTCTTCAACCGTTTGAACGTCGGGCACAAATGGGCAGCAAACTTTTTCGGCGCGAGCTAGCGAGACCCGTCAAATCATCGGTTTTGAAATGCCGATTTAGTGCCTGCCAGGCATAGCGATCGAATGGATCACAGAAATCCTTTCAGTTGAGTTGGAGCGGAAGATCAATGCGCTCCTGCATCAAGCCTCGCTAGGGGCAGCCGAGGCTCTCCTCGAAATTTGCAGACGTCCCACTGACAAGATTGTTGGCTATTTGCGTGCCCGGTTGGCGCTCCGTTGCGTTCTGCCGGTTCCCGCAAACAGCGGACGCTTCTTGGCGACCTTTGGGTCGGCTTTGCGACAATTCTAGTCCAGTTTCCGACACAATGGATTTCGATAGGGACGCTCGGCGAGAGGAACACCATGCGTGTAAAGATCGTAGCCGAGTCGAAAGCGATCCTTATCGAATCCGGATCGTGGCGCTGCCGGCCTGCGTTCACGTTAGTCGCACGTAAAAACACGCCAGGGCAAACACACTGTGCAATCGCTGTGCCGGCCGATGCGGGGTATTGCCTGGGCTTGCCCTGTCTGGCCCGTCCTTTGCCAGCCGGCGCCGGACGGGTGAATACCCTCTCTACACAGGACTTTTGTTCGGTGTGATGACGTGACGGCTCTGGCGCGCACCTCCGGTTGGCGAAGACGTCGTACCGAAGCGATAGCGCTGGTGCAGGAGCAGCTTCATTGGAAATGGCATGCCGCTTGCAGCCTTGTGCTTAGAGCCCATCAAACCAGGAAGAAGGTGACTACCATGGCTGACGCCCCAAGCTCCAAACGATGGACAAAGGCGACGGTGGCCGTCTTCGCTGAAGATCGGGACGTCGTCCGGTTCGGAGATCCGTCCTCCGAAGCGGCTTTGCAACTGGGGTCCGATGCCGAGACGCCAGATGATGCTCGCGCATTTGCCGGAAATCGGTTTGCATCAGCATGTCAGTGGCCAAGAGGCTTCTCAAAATTTCGGCCGAGCCCACGTCGGCCGGAAACAGGCAAGTCCAGCCAATACGCTGAACCAGTTCAGCCACGCCGCTCTGCGGCGCGGAGAATCACTTTTGCGACGCATATGCTCATCCCGCTCCTGGTCATGTCCGGTTGCCAGCATTTTGACCCCGGGTATGAGGAGTGGGTGATCCATGCCGGCTCCGGCGCCCTAGTCGCGGCCAGACCAATCGCGGCGCTAGAAGGTGCCCTCATCCCTCATATCGATGGCTTTCGGGTGAGAAAGGTCTGGAGCCGGGCCGTTGCCACGAATCCGGAGCCGCGTCCCCCAATCGCCCACGTCGATGCGGTTCGGGTGAAGAACACCTGGAGCCGGGCCGTTCCCATACACCCGAATGGAGAAAGCATCGGGAGCGCCGTCGGCATCATGCCATGCACGAGACCCGCAGCTCGGTATTGCGCCAGCCCCTGCAAGAATCCAGTGCCACCTCCCTTCAAGGAGAAAATTGATGACCGGTAAAAAGAAGGTTCCCTTCGTCACGTTTCTTACGCGTGTCCGCGATGATTCAGTCCAGGGGCCAAATCCCTACCGCTGGGAAAAAAGAACATCCGACGACTACTTTGCCGGCAAACGGGTCATCCTGTTTTCGCTGCCCGGTGCTTTCACACCGACCTGTTCGACTTACCAACTGCCGAATTTCGAAGATCTCTATGCGGAATTCAAGAAGGAAGGAGTTGACGCGATCTACTGCCTCTCCGTCAACGATGCCTTTGTCATGAATGCATGGGGGAAGTCCTTGGGGTTGCAGAAAGTCGAGCTGATCCCCGACGGTTCAGGCGAGTTCACCCGCAAAATGGGCATGCTGGTTGCCAAGGACAATCTCGGCTTCGGTATGCGCTCCTGGCGCTACGCGGCTCTGGTCAATAATGGCGTGGTGGAGCAGTGGTTTGAGGAGGAAGGTTTCTCCGACAACTGCGGGACCGACCCTTATGGCGTCTCATCCCCGCAGAACGTCCTTCAAACATTGAAGGACGCTGCATGACCTGGTGCCGAGGATGTGCAGCTGCGTTTGGACGCCACTTGCACAAGGGCAAAGCTCTAAAGCGGCGCGTCCGGGAAGGTCATTCAAAGGTGACGCGCATGAGAGGCGTCGACCCTGTGAGAGATCGAAACCAGCCGCAGTCAAGAGCTTCTAGACAGGAATAAGTGACCATGCAACCGTCATTGAGCCTACTTCAGAAACAGTCTCTGGGATTATCGCCTCAACTCATCCAGTCGATTCGCCTGCTTCAAATGAACATTCCCGAACTGAATCAGTTCGTGGCCCAGGAGCTCGAGAGAAATCCCCTTCTGGAGTATGCGAAGATGTCCCGGGATCTGCCCAGGCAAGGGAAATCGAGCACCGCGCCTGGCGATCATCGTGCCTTCGAGGAGTTTGTCGCCTTACCAGAAACGCTGCACGACCATGTCGCTTCTCAGATTTCCTTCACCGCCTTCACGCCGCACGAGCGGCTGATTGCTAATGTGCTTGCGGGACATCTGGATGACACTGGTTTGCTTGGGGCAAGTGCTTCGGAGCTGGCTGGGAAGCTAAACATCCCGCTGGCCGATGTGGAACGAGTTTTGGGTATCTTGCAGCACCTCGATCCGCCGGGGATTTTCGCACGATCTCTCGGCGAATGTCTTGAGATACAGTTGCGCCAGCGAGACCGGTTCGACCCGGCCATGGCGGCTTTGATTGCCAACCTTGACGTGCTTGCGCGGTGCGATTATCGGACTTTGAAGGTGCGTTGCGGCGTCGACGACGAAGATCTTTTCGACATGCTGCAGGAAATCCGTGCGCTCGACCCCAAGCCCGGAAACGCATTCCACTCGGGCGCGCCGGAATGCATCGTGCCGGATGTCTGGGCCACTCCCTCGCCCGGAGGTGGATGGCAGATCGAGCCTGATCCGAACACGCAGCCCAAGTTGATGATCAAACACACTTATCTCAAGGAAGTTTCACGCCGAGTCGCCAAAAAATCGAAAGAGATGACATTTCTCAACGAATGCCTACAGAATGCGCTCTGGTTAATCAGCAGTCTCGATCAGCGCGTCAAGACGATCGTCAAAGTTTCGAACGAAATCGTGCGCCAGCAGCATGCCTTTCTGGACTATGGCGTCGCCCACCTACGACCCCTCAATCTCAAGGCGGTCGCTGACGTGATCAACATGCACGAGTCGACTGTAAGCCGGGTAACGTCGAACAAGTACATGCACACCCCACGTGGAGTGTTCGAGCTCAAGTACTTTTTCACTGTCGCGATCGCTTCTTGCGAAGGCGGTGACGCGCACTCCGCCGAAGCTGTCCGCCATAGGATCAAAGCAATGGTCGCCGAAGAATCGTTTGAGAACGTGCTTTCGGACGATGAAATCGCTGACCGGCTCAAGGAAGACGGTATCGATCTCGCTCGCCGCACCGTCGCAAAATATCGCGAGGCGATGAATGTCCCCTCCTCCGTACAGCGGCGCCGGGAAAAACGCTTGTGGCACAACGGTAATCAAGGCCTCAGGGCCTCGTGACGAAAAGCGGCGTTTAAACCGGTGTGACGCGTTCTTCACATTCGCCTTTCTCGGGGCCGAAGCAATTTTCGAAATCACTGCATTCCCGACAATTGGGCGCAGTGCACAGCGAAAACCCTTCGGCCTCGCAGAGTTTGCGGTAAAAGTACTTCTTCCATTTCATATTTTGGGTGTTGCCGGCCGCCAGCGTCGGAAAGTGTGTGGCCAGAAGGCGGTTGAGCTCGGTCCGGTCGGGAAGCCCAAGGTCCTGCCACAGATGGCCATCATGCATGGCGCGCCGGGCGAGGATCTTAGCGAAGCGGGCGCTCGCCGGATGACTCGCCCGGGCATGTGCCAGTAGCAGGCCGCGCAGAAGTTCTTCCTCTACACCCGGCTCAGCATCGCTGACGTTTGCCGAGGCGAATGCTGCCATCGCGGTACCAGGGAAACCGCGGGGCAAGACCTCGCGCAGCTCGGCAAGCGAAAGGCCTGTTGACTCCGCCACTGTCGTGCCAGCCTCGACCTCCTTGAGCGCACAGGAGAAGACGCAGGCAAGCACATGTTCGTCGAACTCCTTCTCCGGCTGGATCGTCGGCCATTGGCCGGTGCCGATATGCGCATCGTTTTGACCGGACATGGTTCCGTTCTCCTGGTCTGTGCCTTCACGCAGCACTCTGCCGAGCGCAACGCGGGTCAGTCAGTCTTTCGGGCACACGTGTGCGCAGGCTCGTGCCCAATGAGCGGTCGGGGAAATCGACCGCCTTGATCATGCAATTGAGCCTCGCCTTGAAACGCGTCCTGCAGCCTGTCGGGCAGGCGAGAATTTCACCCAGGACACGACGCCGTGAATTTGGCTGACGGCGCGAGCAGGTCCTGAAGCGACGGTTAGCCGTGAAGGCTCGCCCGTCGGCAGGCGAGATAGTGGGGAACCCCATCTGGGGCCGTCCAGGTGACGGCAGCGCCACTCATCGAAACCCACGCCAAGTTCCGTTCATGAACGTGCCATTTGAATCCGTTTATGCCGAGTGGAACGAAAAAGAAGCTGCGGCCACGAAGTTGGCCCCCTTATGATTTCAAACGCGCGCATAACCCAGCGCCTTGTTGATTGCGGGAATGATCTTGTCTCCCCAGAGTTCGATCTGGCGCAGCATTAGCTTTTGGTCGAAATCCCCCAACTGGGTCTGGATTGCGATCTGATCCGGCTTCAGAATGTCGATCTCTTGCAGCAAGCGATCAATCACGCGATTCACACTGCCGATCGGCAGGTTGTTGCGCATTGCCCCGAAGGACAGATCCTGCTGGGTGGGCGTTTCCTGCAGCAGATAGCCGTCGTGGCTCTGCTGCCGGCGCTGATGCAGCGCCTCGGACAGGCGGCGCTGGAAACGGGCGTTGTCGAGATAGCTGTTGATCTCCTCCTCGTCATCGCTGGCGTAGCAGCAACGCAACAGCGATATCCTGGCGTCCGTCACATTCCTGTCCTCGGAAGCCGCCGCCTCCTTGATTGCTCCGCGCAACGTGCTCAAGCTCGCCAGGCCGTCGTGGAATGCGGTGACAAAGAAATTGTGACCCTCTCGGTAGGCCCGTTTCATGCGGGCCGGCCCGCCGGCCATCCAGATGGGCGGTGCCGGCCTTTGGACGGTGCATACTGAAATCGCCGTCGGGGGTATTTTCTCATAGTGGCCATCGTGCTCGAAGATGTTCTGGTTGAGACCCTTCAAAAGGATATCGAGATGTTCCGAAAAGATCGCCGGCGCCTCATCGATACTGACGCCGAAGCGCTCGAACTCGAACTGTTGGTATCCAGAGCCGACGCCGAGTTCCAGGCGACCGTTCGCAAGGATATCGGCGAAGCCGATCTCGGAGAGCAGGCGCTGCGGTTTGTAGAGCGGCAGCACGCAGACGGCAGTGCCGAGGCGAATGGTGCTCGTCACTCCGGCGCAGTGGGCCACCATCATCAATGGCGAAGGGATCAGGCTGTAGTTGTTGAAGTGGTGTTCTGCGAACCAGGCTGTGCCGAAGCCGGCCTGTTCCGAAGCGATGGCCTGTTCGATCGAGTTTCGGATAACGATCTCGGGGGATTGATGATACCCACGTTGGGCGGCCAGGATGAAGGTGGCGAATTCCACTATGTTTCCTTGTTTGCTGATGGTTGGCGGATTTGGAACTGCGCTCATCCGAGACACGCGATTGCCTCGGATCGGGCGCCTGGCAGGGGCATAGTGGTACGATAAGCAGTCCGGATCCATGGTTGCCGGCACGCGCGAGAGCTTGTCCCCATGCCGAGGGACGTTGCCCCGCCGACATCTTGGATCGGGGCCGCGCCGCGGGCGCGTTCCAAGCCAGGTCTCCGCTTTCATGGACGGCGCCCGGTAGCGTAGCGATGGTCGACGTTCAAACACCCGCCTCCGCAAAGCATTCGTCGTAGAGTTCGCTGGCGTTTCCTGCGTCACCGAACGCGGTCCAGCCGCCGTCCACATAGAGGATCGAGCCGTTGATGTATGAGGCGTCGGAGGAAGCCAGGAAAAACGCTGCATCTGCAACGTCTTCCGGCCTTCCCATCCTGCCCAAAGGGATCCGTCGGCCGATCGTTGCCAAGTCGATGTGGCCGGTTTTCGCCAACTCGCTAATGGCGGGAGTGCGGATATAGCCAGGAGCGACGGTGGCTGTGCGAATGCCGGCGGGCCCCAGTTCGGCCGCCATGCATCGGGTCAGCATGTCCATCGCCGCCTTCGAGGCACCGTAGGCGTGACGCGGCGCGAAGGGCAGAAAACTGTTGATCGATCCGAGGTTGAGGATCACGCCGCCCGGGCGCATTGCTTTGATCGCTTCACGCGCGCAAACGAAGGCGCCAGTGAGATTGACATGCAGGACACGTTCGATGTCTGCAGGCATTTGTTCGATCCCAGCCACAAAAGTGTCGACGACAGAAGCACCGTTGACGAGGATATCGACGCCCCCGAAGCGCTCCCTCAGTTCCTCAAACACCGCCACCACCTCGGCCTCGACGGCCACATCTACCGATTTCGCGATGTTCTTTCCGCCGAGCAATGCAGCCAGGAGAGTTGCCGCGGTGCGGTCTTTATCGGCGATCACTACGGTATCACCATTCGCGGCAAAACGGCGAGCAACGGCGGCGCCTATACCGTTCGCACCACCCGTGACGAGCACCACTCGCGCGTCGGCGCGTTGGGCCGGACAGGAGAGTTCGCTTAGGGGAACGCCTTCCACCTCAGGGCAGGCATCCCCAGGTTGGTTGAATGACATCCAGCCGCCGTCGACCGCCAGCACGGATCCCGTGACGTAGTGCGCCTGTGCGCTTGCCAGAAAACGCACAGCCCGGGCGATCTCGTCGGGCCGAGCCATGCGCCCCATTGGCACGCGACGGCGCATCGCCGAGAGGTCCATTTTGCCTGCTCGTTCCAGCTCTGCAGTCATAGGCGTGCGCACGCAGCCCGGCGCTACCGCCGTCACGCGGATGCCGCGATAAGCCCATTCGCATGCAAGCGACTTTGTCAACGAGATCAGGCCTGCTTTCGAGGCTGCGTAGGCATGGCGTCTGGGATTGCTGGCCACGCCCGACATCGAAGCGACGTTGACGATGGCACCTCCCGGCCTCATGCGCCTCGCCGCCTCGCGCGCCATGACGAACGGCCCAATCAGGTTTACTGCCAGGCGGCGTCGGAAGGCGTCGACATCGGTGTCGACAGTGGCAGCCACATTGGGTCCCACCGCGGCGTTGTTGATGAGGACGTCGATCTGCCCGAACTGTGCTTCGACCCGGCCATAGAGCGCGAGGATATCTCCCTCTCGCGAGACATCGCACTCGAGGCCAAGGTGCTGCTCGCCGAGATCGCGGGCCAGTTCAAACACGCCGGTCCCAGGAAGGTCCACCGCAACAATAGTGTCTTGATCTGCCGCAAGAACATCGACCAGGGCACGGCCGATTCCGCCCACGGCGCCTGTTATGATTACGACCCGTCCTGCATGCTTCATGGGAACTTTCTCCAGGAGTCTCTGAAATCTCTGCCCTCGACGTGGTGCGGCGGAATGGTGCGCCCCCGTAGAGCACCCTGTGCTGGCGCCGGTCGCGTGCGTTCCCAGACAGGCGTCGTCCGCATTGGCTGCGATCCAACTCTCGGTCGGATAGTCGAATGTGTGTCCGACGCCTCAAGCACAGGGGCTTGCCTCGATGAGCGGCTCTGCCAAGTCCAGCAAATCGATGTAGACCGGCCTCGGCGCGCTCGTGGCCTCAGACCAGAGCGCTGTCGCGGTCACGCTGTCGCGGGGCAGAAAGGCTACCCTGGCGGCCGCATCTTTAGCGTGCAGGGTATCGCTAAGCTTGCTGTGGCGTAGCAGAGTTGTCATAAATTATCGTCCCACCGATGTGGTTTTCCCGTTCGGAGCTGGGGACGCATTATCGCGAGAAGCAACGCGATGCTTTCCGATCGCGTAGACCGGATCGTTCGGATACGGTGCTCCAATCGGCTGTCGCAGGCCGAACCGTTCTGTCTCAAGCACCGCAGCTGGGACCTGCTCCTCGAGCCAATCGTAGACGACGGTCCGATCGGCAATCCGCCACTCGCCTGCCCTCTTTTGAAACAGATCGCAGTAGCGCCCGCTTAGCAGCATCTGGCGCATTTCTCCGTCTTTGTCCGGTCCGCGTTGCAGCGCGGTGAAATAGCTCTCGACTGCGGCCTGAGCCGGTTTGATGAATTCGACAAGGACGTTCGTGATCTGATGGATGTTGCGCGGTCCGGTCTTGAAGACACCGAGCGCAAACCGGATGAAGCCCTCGGCCGAGCCGCGATAGGCCCCATGATTGTCATGTGCATCAGGCCAGTAGGCGCTACGCAGCGCTGCCTCATCGGCGCGGTCTATCCCGCGGCAGTACCGATAGAGGCAGTCGCGGATCGCCTCACGGTCGAGTAGTTCGGTAGTTTTTGCGGGGTCCATAGTCGAAAATTCCGTCGTTCTGAGGTGTTCCGGGAGCGCATTGTTCCGTTTGCGCGTGGCCTGGGCTACTATGCGCGCAGCAGGCGGATCGTCTATTTCCAGCGCTAGTTCGGGGCAGGATCGCACCCCATCTGCCGCAAGCAGTTGCTCCCCATCCGCAACATCAATGTCACCAGGTAGGATGTAGCCCGCCTCATCCAGCTTGAAGACTGCCGGCGCTCGCGCCGAGCATTGCGCATGACCCTGGCACCTGGCTTTGTGAACGATAATGCGCACGGCTACTTCCCACGTCTGTGCCCAGTTCCGGGCGGCCTTGGTCAAGCCCAATCCAGAATCAGATTTTCGATCCCGAACACATGGCCGCCATGGGTGATGGGTGCTGTTGCCTCCTTGATCCGAAAGGGCGGTATGCGCGCCATCCACTCCTCCAGCCCAATGACAATTTCCCGCCGGGCGAGATGAGAGCCAAGGCAACGGTGGGGACCATAGCCAAAGGCGGCGTGGCGGTTGCCCTCTCGCGTCAGATCGACCGTGTTGGGGGCCTCGAATTCCGCAGGGTCACGATTTGCAATCATCGTGGCGCAGGAAACAAAGTCTCCCTTGCGGATCGGCGCGCCTTTGAAATCGATATCTTTCCGTGCCACGCGGATCATCTGAACGCTCGGATAGGCGCGCAGCAACTCTTCGGCTGCGAGCACAATCCGGTCCGGTTCGTTCCGCAGCAATTCCTGATCTTCGAGGTTGCGCGCGAGATAGGCCAAGTCGAAGCCAATGGCTGCAGCGACGGTGTCGAGTCCCGCAACGAAGGTAAGCACGCCAATGCCACGGACCTCCTGGTCCGTCAACCCGCGACCCTCGACCTGTGCATGCACGATGAAGCTCATGAAATCGTCGACGGGCTCTTTGCGGCGCATCGCCGCTAGTTCGTCGATGAACGCCACAATAGTCCGAGCAGCCGCCGGCCGTCTCACATCGTCGCCGTGGAGCAGATCTTTCGCCCAGCCGACAAATGTATCGAGACGGTGATCCGGCAGTCCGAGAAAGCGAAGGAAGATGTTGACGGCGAAGGGAAAGGCGAAATCCTTCATCACGTCGCAGCTCGTGCCCCGCGAGGCGATGCTGTCGATGAGCGTTATCGCTCGCTCGCGGATAGTTGGTTCAAATTCCGCTACGCGCTGTGGCGAAAGCAGCGGATTGAGCAGTGAGCGAAAGACTCCATGGTACGGTGGATCGAGTTCGAGCGGGATCATCGGCCAGTCTTCGCCCAATGCAGATGCGAAGATGCTGCGATGACTGGAAAAGACTTCGGTCTCCTGCAGCACCCGGCGCTGATCTGCCGCCCGAGTGATGACCCAAGTACCCTGTCCGGCCCGCGTGTTCCAAGGCGAATAAAAGATCGGCGGCCCGGCATGCACGCAAGCGACTGCTGCGTGCGGATCGCCGTTGGGCGTCGGGGACATGCCTGGCGAGGTAAAAAGACTGAAGTCGCCCACCATTTCCGGGGGGACATGATCTGGAACCGGGTTGGCTACCATTTGGTCCTCCTGCGTTCAGGCGTTTACGCCGCTGAACTGCGTGACGCACTGCCGACATCGCCTCAGATGACATTGAGCAAATCGCGTGCCGAATAGGGGCACCGTTGGCACCCGCTCATATATCGTCGTGGCGACCCGGTATGGGGCTACGCCTGGTAGGGCTTTCGACATTCTTGTCCGTTCCAGACATCACAACGGTGCGCATAGAAGCTAACGAGGAGCCTGGTGGAAGCTGCCTAAGGATCGAACGAGGTCCCTCCCAGACCGGGTGTCGCTCGGCGGTAGCGAAGCCGCTCGCGAGCGCGCTCTCCACAAGCGCTGTAGGGAGCGAGCGGCTTTGCGGTGGTAATCGACGGTTCGCAGGCAAGGTGGATTTGCTGACAGCGATTGGTTCGCAGGAACGATCACTGACCATGATGAGCCTGCGCGCTCGTGAAGAAGGCTCCGGCCCCGATCCCTTGCTGGTTTGCCGCCGAGCGGCGGAGCTGGAGCTTGGGGCCGCCGACGCCGCCAACGGCGAAAAGAAGGCCTACGTCCGCCGAGGCTATCGCGAGGCCGCAAATTAGCTCTGAAGATTCCGCCCCGACATTCTTCTGCGTCAGGATCACCTCGCCTGGCGGTGACGATCGCCTCGTCGGACAGCTGCTGCCCGCCGGAGAAATCCTCGACCGCACTCGTCGTACCGGCAACCAGGCCTTCGACTGCTGCGTCGCCGCCCCGGGCCGAGAATCTAACCGCCCTGCTCCGATAGCACGAACAGGATGCGCTGGCGTTCTTTGATGATACGGTCTGCTTCGGGCGGCGTTCAGCTTTGCATCCATCTCGCACGCTACCCTTGCGGACTTGGCATTGGACGCCGACGGGCCTTGCCGACCTTATGGATCATTCGAGCACGCCTTTGTGGACCCATCCCTCTGGAAACTGGACGAAGGGACCGATCGATTTCACCTCGACCACTTGATGCCACCCGGCGCCGTACAGGGCCGGGATGTTGGACGTTCGATCGACGTACAGCTGACGCATTAGACCAGGGGCAGCTTCCGGTTCTGGGACATCGCAACGGAACCATCGATGGCTGGCTCGCCACGGGTGTAGCGCCCTGGGGCTGGAGACTACGGTCAAGGCGATCCGCGACGGGTCGCAAAAGACAGCTGTGCTCTCGTTGGCCTCGGCAGGCGCAGAGGTGGTCAGCAGAATCCAGAGTAGCGGCGCGGACGCCGAGCGAAAACGGAAATCAATATGCGTCGGTCCTACCTCAAGCGGCGGTTGAATTGGGAAAGCGCGGCAGGTTCTCGGTCAGTAACCGCCAGTCGTCGCGCTCGGGTTCGCCTTCCCTGCGCGTCCCGAAAAACTGGATGATCATATTGCCGTCGGCGCCATAGGCTTCGAGTGACGTGACGTGGCCGTCCCTGGTCGGCTTGCGCACGGCCCAAACCTCGCGGATGTGCTGGGTCCTGAGATGCAGGTGGAAAGTGGCGTCGAGAACGTTGATGCAAGGCCCGATCTGCCTGACCAACTTGATCGGGCCGGAATGGATCTGGATGCAGCCAGGATTGCCGACAAAGCACATGATCGGCATCTCGTCCTCGGCGACACGATGGAACATGCCGCCAATGGCAGCATTGTCAAGCAGCCAGGCGTAGTCCTGGCCGACCATGCGGACCGCCCGGCGGCGCCTGAGGTTCAGCGTCTTCAGCATGCCGAAGAACTGGTGTACGTCGGTCAGCTGGCTCCAGTGCTCCCGCAGGTCGTCGATGGTAGCGGCTTGGTCCGGAATGTTTGCCTCGTTTTCGGCTGACCTCGTCTTAACCGATACAATCGGCTCCTGGTTCGAGGATTGGAGTTCGTCTGTCAGTCTTTGATAGGCATAGAGGTTTGAGGACGGCCTCAGATGCACCTTGTGCACTGCCTCGCCTGCGGCGTCGAAAAATTGCAGGCTGCGGCGGATCTCCCCGCCTTCGCGTGTCTCGACGGCAAAGCCATGCGCCCACACCTTCGGGAAGATGCGCAGATCAATGTCATTGCCGAGCACCATGGCGTGATGGCTGCCGGTGAGCACCTTGTCGTAGATGCCTATCTTCTCATGCACGGCACTATCATTGCTGGTCAGCGCCATTACCTCGCCGACCGCCTTGAGAGCGGTTAGAACAACATTGACGCGTGGCTCGATGCGCACCGTGCCAAAACCGCAATGTGCCGCGGAGAGCTCCGCTTCCGAGATGCCCAATTGGCCAGCGAGATCGCGGTCGCGGATTTTGGGGCTGTCTTCGCGTGCCCGCCGGATTCTCTCTGGCGAAGGTTTCTCGCGCTGGTGCATGTCTTACCTCTGCTTGCCCATACTGTCGGTCAGGAGCGTTAGTCCTCGCCAAAAGGGAGCCTCAAAACTCGTGCCAATTTGCCGAAGCATCTCGGAAACTGGCTTACGTGCCAGCTCAGCGGGAACTCGGGCCCAGCCCCTGTGGCGGACGCGACAAATCCGACAATACGTGTCGATTGCCGGACGCCTTCGCAGCAATTCCGAACCGGAATCGCGGCAGTGTTAGCGATGTCGCACTGTTCCAGCGCCGCTTTTCCCATTGGCACGGACCATGCATGGTGATCCGCAAAATCGTCACGCACGAGGATAAGCGAGCCATGATTACGCTCACCGACAAGGCCGTTGCCGCGGTCAAGACCGCTCTTTCCGCCGCTACTGACCCCGCGGAAGGCTTTCGCATCATGGTTCAGCCCGGCGGCTGCTCCGGCTTCAAATACTCAATCGGCTTGGAGAGCGTCCCGCGCGAGGGCGACGCGATCCTCGAGACAGATGGGATCAAGGTGTTCTTAGACGCCGGCTCCCAACCGCATGTCGCCGGCATGACCGTCGACTTCGTCACGGGGCTCGAATCCTCCGGCTTTGTCTTCGATAACCCAAACGCGCGAGCGAAGTGCTCATGCGGCAAGTCCTTCAGCTGATCGTCGAAGCAGGAGAGAGGGCCCGGGAGGTGAGCTCGTCGATCGCGACGGCGGCGCCTGTCTAAATCAATTTGTGGGTGCTGCACCGGCTCTGGATCGTCTCGGCTATCAACGGCGGGTGCAAGCGCGATGAATCCTTGCGCTTAACGTCATTCCGCTCGATTGGAGACCACACCCATGACAGTTCTCTATCTCGACAACAACGCAACGACACGGGTCGATCCCGAGGTCGTTCAAGCGATGTTGCCCTTCCTTACGGATCAATTCGGCAACCCTTCGTCGGCGCACGGTCTTGGCACCCTTGCCGGCGCCGCGTTGAGAAACGCGCGGCGGCAGCTGCAGGCGCTGATCGGCGCGGCGTTTGATGACGAGATCACCTTCACCTCGGGTGGGACGGAAAGCGACAACGCGGCCATTCTTTCGGCGCTCGAGGTGATGCCTGACCGGACAGAGATCGTGACGTCCGCCGTTGAACATCCCGCAGTGCTGGCGCTCTGCGCACATCTTGAGCAGACGCGCCGGGTCAAGGTGCACAGGATCCCGGTGGATCACCATGGCCGGCTCGACATTGACGCTTACCGGGCAGCCCTCAGCTCAAACGTGGCAATCGTCTCGATCATGTGGGCCAACAACGAAACTGGTACGATCTTCCCCGTCGCAAAGCTCGCCGAATTGGCGAAGGAAGTCGGCGCCCTTTTCCACACCGATGCCGTGCAGGCGGTCGGCAAGCTCCCCATGGACCTGAAATCGACCGCTATCGACATGCTATCGCTCTCCAGCCATAAATTGCATGGACCGAAAGGCGTCGGCGCACTTTTCCTCAAGCGCGGTGTGCGCTTCCACTCGCTGATCAAAGGCGGTCACCAAGAGAGAGACCGGCGTGCGGGAACCGAAAACACGCCCGGCATAGTTGGGCTCGGCATGGCAGCCGAACTCGCCCTGAAATTCATGGATGATGAGACCACACGGATAAAGTGGCTACGCGACCGGCTGGAGAACGGGATTCTTCAGCGTGTACCAAACACCTTCGTCAACGGCGATCCCTTCGAGCGCTTGCCGAACACCGCAAACATCGCCTTCGAACGTATCGAAGGTGATGGAATCCTGCATCTCCTCAACCGCGTGGGTATCGCCTGTTCCTCAGGCTCCGCCTGCACCTCTGGCTGTGCACAGCCGAGCCATGTGCTGAGGGCGATGAACATCCCACATGGGGCGGTCCGTTTCTCGTTCTCGCGTGACAACGACCAAGACGACGTGGACCGGGTGCTCGAGGTCTTGCCTGCCATCGTGGAGAAGCTGCGCGAGTCCCTCAGTTCTGCGCCGGAAGGGCGGAGTGCCGAAGACCTTCAATGCGGTCCCTGTCTCAGCGCCGGAAGCTCGGGCGACCATTCATGAGAAGTCAGGTCTTTCTCAAGGAGACGACTCTGCGCGAGGGCGAGCAGGCACCCGGCGTTGCCTTCACCGTGGCGGAAAAACTTGAGATCGCTGAGTCGCTTGCAGCAGCCGGCGTCGCTGAGATCAAGATCGGCACGCCGGCAATGGGCGCCGACGAGATCGACGCAATTCGCGCCGTGGTCGCGCGGAGCCTCTCGGTGCGGCTCACGGCCTGGTGCCGGATGACCTCACCGGATCTCGAAGCAGCGATCGAGGGCGCGGTCCGGGCCGTCAATCTGTCGTTTCCTGCATCGAACATCCAACTTGCCACCAAGCTCGGCCTCGATCAGGCGGGAGCGCTCCAGCTTATCGAGCATATGGTCGGGCGCGCAGCCGCCAGCGGCTCCTCCGTCGCCGTTGGCTGCGAGGATGCTTCACGGGCCGACCGGGATCATCTCGGGCGCGTTATCATGATGGCGGCGCGCGCCGGCGCAAGGCGCGTGAGGCTGGCTGGCACAGCCGGCGTTCTCGACCCCTTTTCGACCTTCGAGCTTGTCGCCCAGCTGGCGGCGATCCGCGCCGGCGCGCGCCATGCCTCGGCCACCGTCCTTGGACTCAGCGAGCGCGCGGGCAATGCCGCGCTGGAAGAGGTGGCCGCCGCGTTAGCTGTCCTCCAGCACGCAGATGCTGGCATCGACCTGACCGCATTGCCTGCCCTGGCAGCCAAGGTCGCGCAGGCGTCACGCCGACCGACAGCCGCCACCAAGCCGATCGTCGGGGCTGTGACCTCCAAAACCCTCCGGAGATCAAGGCGCATGATCCGGCCGCGTCTGGCCGATCTCCTCATAGATGCCAGCAACAAGACCTCGGTCCCATTCAGGTCGGAGCCCGGGCAGATCGAGAGCCAATGCGGCAATAATCGAGCCCATCTCGCACTGCTCGGCGCTGCGCATGGCGCCTGTTCGCCACGCCCGGGCACCGGGGTGCCCAGCCTTGCGACCAACCGATTGCCTCGCTGGCTCAGCCCACCTCGTGCATCAAACTGCGGATTTTCGCGGCTGTAGATCAGAGTTTTTCGTATTTGACCCAACAGTTTTCCGACAAGGGAGAATGTAATGACCTGTTCCGCTGACGGCCGTCCCATCGATGTCACCGATATCGTTACGCGACTGAAAGGAGTGTCGGCCGCGGAGGAGTTCTTCTCTGTCCTTGGCGTCTCCTATGATCCGAAGGTGCTCGACGTTTCACGGCTCCATATCATGAAGCGTGTGGGACAATATCTTGCTGAGGAAGATTTCTCCGGTCTGCCCGACCAGGTGATCGCCGCGCGCGTGCGCGCCCTGCTGGAACGGGCTTACGGGGACTTCGCGGTTTCCTCGCCGCTCACGCACCGGGTCTTCAAGGTGCTCAAAGATCACGATCCGGATAAAGCTTGCACGACACGCCGCGCCTTCGTTCCTTTCGATCCCGTCCTGAAGCCGTTCGGCAGGGAATGATCGCGACATAGACGCGACGCGACAATGTCAAGAAGTCGACAAGTTCGGGATCGCAACGGCGCCATCCGTAGTGAGCAGCCCGAAGGGGAACAGGGCCGCAAAGCACTTGGCACGAATGATGCAGCCAAGAACTCGCACCGCCAGCCCGCCGGATAACAGCGTAGAGAAACGCCAATGCACATCGTCGTCAGCATTAAGCAGGTGCCGGACTCGGCACAGATACGGGTCCATCCGGTGACGAACACCATCATGCGCCAGGGTGTGCCGACCATCATCAACCCCTATGACCTATTCGCCCTCGAAGAAGCTCTCAGGCTACGCGACGCTTATGGCGGCGAGGTCACCGTGCTCACCATGGGTCCGCCCATGGCAGAGGACTCCCTGCGCAAAGCGCTTGGCTACGGCGCCGATCGCGCGGTGCTTTTGACCGACCGCTATTTTGCCGGTTCCGACACACTGGCGACATCACTTGCTCTCTCCCAGGCAATCGCGAAGATCGGCGAAACCTTCGGCACGCCGGACGTGGTCTTCACGGGCAAGCAGACGATCGACGGCGACACCGCGCAAGTCGGGCCCGGCATCGCCAAGCGTCTCGATCTCAGCCAACTCACCTATGTCGCGAGAATCGCTACCATCGATCTTGCTGCGCGCGAGATCACGGTGGAGCGTCGTTGCGAGGGCGGGACGCAGACGCTGAAGAGCAAGCTGCCTTGCCTCATCACCATGCTGGAAGGCACCAACGAGATGCGTCGGGGCTCGATCGAAGACGCATTGAGCGCTGCGCGGAGGCAGGTTGTGAAATGGAGTGCGGCCGAGGCGGGCATTGAGGACCTCACCAAGTGCGGCTTGCGTGGCTCGCCGACGGTCGTCAGACGCGTTTTCGCCCCTACGGCGCGGTCGGAAAAGGCAGCGCAAATTGACACGGCCGAGAAGACGCTGCGCGACCTCGCCGACGAACTGATTGTTGCAATTTTCACCCGCCAGCCGGCACTGGAACCGGAACTCGCCTTCGACGGCGCCTGACGGCAAGGAGCAGACCATATGTCGAGCGCGAACCCAGACACTCCCCGCCCGCCCGCCGGCCGTGCCGGGATGACGAAGGAACTGCCCGAGCGTTTCAGGGCCTATCGGCACGTTTGGGTTTTCATCGAGCTTGAACGCGGCCAGGTCCACTCCGTGTCCTTCGAATTGCTTGGTGAGGGCCGCAAGCTGGCAGACAAACTTGGCGTCCAGCTCTGTGGCGTTGTGCTCGGACCGCCGGAAGAAGCCACCCAGAACGCGGTCGCCGAAGCCTTCGCCTATGGCGCCGACCTTGTCTACTTCGTCGAGTCGCCGCTGCTCGCCGACTATCGGAATGAGCCTTTCACCAAGGCGATGACCGATCTGGTTGATACTTACAAACCCGAGATTCTGCTTCTCGGAGCGACCACGCTCGGCAGGGATCTCGCCGGGTCCGTCGCGACGACCTTGCTAACAGGGCTCACGGCCGACTGCACCGAACTCGATGTGGATGCCGACGGTTCGCTTGCCGCGACCCGTCCGACTTTCGGGGGTTCGTTGCTATGCACGATATACACGCTGAACTACAGGCCGCAGATGGCGACGGTGCGACCGAGGGTCATGCCCATGCCGCAGCGGGCGGACAGAGCGATCGGGCGCGTCATCGCGCACAAGCTTTCACTGGCCGAGGATGAGATCGTCACCAAAATCCTCGGCTTCCTGCCGGATAGCCAGTCAGGCACAGCCAATCTCGCCTATGCCGATGTGGTGGTTGCGGGAGGGCTCGGCCTCGGCGGGGCGGAGAACCTGCAGCTTGTGAAGAGTCTCGCGCGAGCGATTGGCGCCGAATTTGGCTGTTCGCGGCCGCTGGTCCAAAAGGGCTGGATGCCGGCGGATCGGCAGATCGGCCAGACTGGCAAGACAATCCGGCCGAAGCTTTACATAGCGGCTGGTATTTCTGGCGCGATCCAGCACCGCGTTGGGGTTGAGGCAGCCGATCTCATCGTGGCCATCAACACCGACCCGAACGCTCCGATTTTCGATTTCGCTCACCTCGGGATCGTCACCGATGCGGTCCGCTTCCTCCCCGCGCTCACCGAGGCCTTCACCCGGCGGCTGTCACCGCACAGCCGCGACAAGCTTGCGAGCTAAGGGAGATCGAGATGATCAACGAAGAATTCGACGCGATTGTCATCGGAGCCGGCATGTCCGGGAACGCAGCTGCTTACACGATGGCAAGCGACGGCTTGAAGGTACTCCAGTTGGAGCGAGGTGAATATCCGGGCTCCAAGAATGTTCAGGGCGCCATCATGTACGCGAACATGCTGGAGAAGATCATCCCGGATTTCCGCGATGATGCACCTCTGGAGCGGCATCTGGTCGAACAGCGGCTATGGGTCATGGACGAGACCTCCCACACCGGGATTCACTATCGGTCGGAGGACTTCAACGAGGTGAGCCCCAATCGCTATACCATCATCCGTGCCCAGTTCGACAAGTGGTTTTCGCGCAGGGTGCGCCAGGCCGGCGCGACGCTTCTGTGCGAGACGACCGTGACGGAACTCGTGCGTGACAACAAGGGCAAGGTGATCGGGGTGCGGACAGATCGGGCTGGCGGAGCGATCTACGCGGACGTCGTTGTTCTTGCAGAAGGTGTCTGCGGGCTGCTTGGCACGCGAGGCGGCCTGCGCAAGATGCTGACGCCCGAAGCCGTGGCGCTGGCCGTCAAGGAAATGCATTTCTTGCCCGAAGAGGTCATTGAGCAGCGGTTCGGCGTCAAAGGGAGTGAAGGCTGCGTGATCGAGGCAGTCGGCACGATATCCCACGACATGGCCGGGCTCGGGTTCCTCTACACCAACAAGGAATCGATCTCACTGGGCATCGGCTGCCTCGTCTCGGATTTCACCGCGAAGATGGAGAGCCCTTACGCCCTCCTGGAGGCGCTAAAAAACCATCCTTCGATCCGGCCGCTGATCGCCGGCTCGGAGGTGAAGGAATACGCGGCGCATCTCATTCCTGAAGGTGGCTACAAGGCAATTCCGCAGCTCTTTGGCGACGGTTGGGTCGTTGTTGGCGATGCTGCGCAATTGAACAACGCCATTCACCGCGAGGGTTCGAACCTCGCCATGACCTCCGGTCGCATTGCGGCTGAAGCTATCATCCAAGTCAAGAGACGCAACGATCCTATGACCAAACGGAACCTCGCCCTTTACAAGACGATGCTGGACGAATCCTTCGTGGTGAAGGACCTGCGGAAATACAAAGACATGCCAGCCTTACTCCATAATAACGCCGCTAATTTCTTCACGACCTACCCGCGGCTAATGTCGAAAGCCGCGCAGAACTTCATGCGGGTCGACGGCACGCCAAAGATCGAGAAGGAAAGGGCTACTACCGCAGCCTTCATCAAGGCGCGATCGCGGTTGGGTCTGGTCAGGGACGCTATCCGCCTGGCATTGGCGTGGCGGTGAGGCACTGACCACATGACAAACCCAGTGACGAACTTGCGTGTAGAGGACAAGCTTTACCAGAACCGCTATCTGGTGGACTCCGGCCGTCCGCATATAAAGGTGCGACCGCACGAGCAACCAAGCGCGAATCTGGTCGCGCTGACCCACGTCTGTCCAGCGAAATGCTATGAGTCGAACGACAAAGGTCAGGTTGAAATCACCGCTGATGGCTGCATGGAGTGCGGCACCTGCCGCATCTTGTGCGAGGCCAGCGGCGAGATCGAATGGAACTATCCGCGCGGTGGCTTCGGTGTCCTCTTCAAGTTCGGATGATCCGCGTTTGCATAGGGCACGTGTGTACTCCTGAAGTTACCACAAGCGCCAACCGCTTCTGGCGCCATCCTCGCAAAGGGGGCGGGTGAACAGTGTGCTTCCAGAATTGAATGAATGCTACTTGGGAGGAGCATTGGACCACAACTCCTGAGTGTTTCCAGGGCTCACATACCGCCGGACCGGGTTAACGAACGCGGCAGGTCAGATACGCTTTGCGCCGACATGACATCGAGATGAAGAAATTCCAGCGTTCTCACGATGTCGAGAACAAGACCATACCCCTGCGCCAGGTGCGCGGGAACTGTCCGTGCCAAGGCCAAGCTGCTCGGGTCTCTGACGATGATCACGCTTTTGATCGCGATCATGAGGAGCCCAGGCGGGCGTCTGGACGAGAGTAAAGGGGAGGCACGCATCTCCCAGCTGGAACCATGCCGACACAGTATGCGGCGACACCTTCACCGCCGATGAGTTCACAGTCGCCGAGATCGACATCTTCGCCGGAGACCGGTCGAGAACGTTGTGCCGAGGCGCTCACGGGTGAAGGGATCGACACGCGATTTCTGTCTCTCAATGATGTCCGGCCGTAGTCGCCTTCCTCACCTTATGCGGCTGCCGCTGTCCGAGGTCCGACAAATTTATGTCGGAGCAGCCTCATGATATCCGACGCGAAAGCCAATTGCCGATCATAGTGCCGCCTTTTGAGTTGGCATTGCGCTTGCGCTTTGAACTGCGACGTTAACCCGCAACGGAGCCGTTCGATGTCCGCACCGGCAATTTCGGTTGAGAGCCTGACCGAGACGAAGCTCTCCGACCAGTTGCTGGCGAGCGCGAATTCGGGTGGCTGCGTATCTACCTCCTGCGGGTCGTCGACAAGACCGGACGATCTGGATCCGGCTGTCTGGGACAAGATCAAGGATCATCCGTGCTTTTCTGAAGAGGCGCATCACTATTTCGCGCGCATGCACGTCGCTGTCGCGCCTGCGTGCAATGTCCAATGCAACTATTGCAATCGCAAATATGACTGCTCCAACGAAAGCCGGCCTGGGGTTGTCTCGGAAAAGCTGACGCCCGACCAGGCGGTACGCAAGGTTATCGCGGTCGCCAACGAAGTGCCGCAGCTTTCCGTGCTGGGCATCGCCGGACCGGGCGATGCCTGCTACGACTGGGAGAAGACAAAGGCGACGTTCGAACGCGTCGTCAGGGAAATCCCCGACATCAAGCTTTGCATCTCTACCAATGGGCTCGCGCTGCCGGACCATGTCGCCGAGCTTGCCGACATGAATGTCGATCACGTGACGATCACCATCAACATGGTCGATCCGGAAGTCGGAGCAAAGATCTATCCCTGGATCTTTTACGACCACCGCCGCTACGTCGGCATCGAAGCCGCCAGGATCCTGCACGAGCGACAGATGCTGAGCTTGGAGATGCTGAGCGCGCGCGGCATCCTCACCAAAATCAATTCAGTGATGATCCCCGGGGTGAACGACCAGCACCTGGTTGAGGTGAACAAGCAGGTCAAGCAGCGCGGCGCGTTCCTGCACAACGTCATGCCCCTGATTTCAGACCCGGCTCACGGCACGTACTACGGACTGACCGGGCAGCGCGGCCCAAATGCAATGGAGATGACGGCTCTTCAGGATCTTCTTCAAGGCGGCGCCAAGCTGATGCGCCACTGCCGGCAGTGCCGGGCAGATGCCGTCGGCCTGCTCGGCGAGGATCGTGGCCAGGAATTCACGATCGACCAGATTCCTGGCGAGCTCACCTATGATGCCGGCAAGCGCGAAGCCTATCGGGAGCTGGTCGCGGACGAGCGCCGTGATCACCTGGCGGCCAGGAGCGAAGCGATTGGAATGGTCAAGGCAGCCGGCTCCGGCAAGTCCCTGGTCGTCGCGGTGGCGACTAGGGGCGGCGGCCGCGTCAACGAACACTTCGGCCATGCCAAGGAATTCCAGGTGTATGAAGCCTCGCCGATAGGTATCAACTTTGTCGGGCACCGCAAGGTTGAGCAGTATTGCCTCGGCGGGTGGGGCGAGAACGACACTCTCGAGTGCGTCATCGCCGCGCTGGAAGGCGTAGACATCGTGCTTTGCGCCAAGATTGGAAACTGCCCCAAGGATAAGTTGGCGGACGCCGGTATCCGAGCAACCGACGCTTATGGCCATGACTATATCGAAACGGCAATCGGCGCGATTTACGCCGCCGAGTCCGGCGTCCCGGCACTCGCGGCGAACGCCTGAGCCGTCTCATTCCACTCGAACAGGAGTCAAAATGGCTTTCAAGATCATCGCATCCCAATGCACGCAATGCGGCGCCTGCGAATTCGAATGCCCGTCCGGTGCGATCAAGTTCAAAGGCGAGAGCTACGTGGTCGAGCCGCAGAAGTGCACAGAATGCCAGGGAGAATTCGACACGCAACAATGTGCCTCGGTATGCCCGGTGCCGAAGACCTGCGTTCCCGCCTGACCCGGCATAGGGCTGCTTCCGGGAAAGCCTGCGCGCCCCATCAACAACTCTGGCCTCAAACAAACAAGGAACCGCCATGCGGCTCGCACGCGAACAGGAGGTCGAAATCCGCAGGCCTCCCCAATTCAGGCCGGGAGAGCGGGTCCGCGCCACTCGTCACATAAAGAATGACGGCACCTATCCTGGCAGGGAGATCGGCGAAAATCTCGTGCGCAAGGGTGAAGAGGGTTATGTGCGCGACATCGGCACCTTTCTACAGCAGTTCTTCATCTATGCCGTCGAATGGATCGACCGTGGCACGGTCGTTGGCATGCGAGCGCGCGAATTGATGAGCCTCGACAGGGCCGACCTTGCCGGTAGGGCCGAAGAAAACGCGAAGCAAGGGACGGCCTGATGAAAGTTATGATCCGCAGGACCGATGCCGGATTGTCCGCGTACGTCCCCAAAAAAGATCTCGAAGAGGCGATTATCAAGTTCGAGAACCAAGATTTGTGGGGTGGGGTCGTAACGCTCAGGAACGGCTGGCGCCTTCTCCTACCCGATCTTCCCCCGAATACGCGTCTGCCGATCACCGTCGAGGCAAGAAAGCTTTCGGACGACGACTGACGTTTCGCCTCAATCAGGAGGCGTGGAGAGGAAACGAGCATGAACACGATCCCGACCTCGGGCCACCTCTTCGTCGTCCGCGACAGTTTTGCCCGAAAGCTGCTTGAGCTGGCCAGACAAGCGCTCATTTCCGATCACGTGATCCCGTATCTCGGTCCGGGTCTGCTGCGGCTAAGCTCAGCGGAGCCGCCTGTACCGTGCACCCCGGAGGCCGTCGCCGCCGCACTCAACACCCGGGCCACAGCTCCCTCGAAGATCCGCACCAACATGTGGTCGGTCGCGCAATTCATCGAGCAGCGCCGGCATCGCCGCACACTTCAAGCCTGGATGGCAGATATATTCGCGGGGCCGACGGCGCCGACGCTCCTCCACAACTGGCTCGCAAAGCTCCCGCTCTCCCTCATCGTCGACAGCTGGTACGAAGGCGCCATGAGGGCGGCGCTGGCTGAGGCCGGCCGAACCGACGTCGCCGAGATACAAGGCGTCACCCGGGCGAACGAAACTCGCGACATTTGGACCAGAACCTACGACTTGTTCGGGACGGAGCTCGAGCCCGGAGCAGCGACAAGGACGGTTCTCTACGCGCCTCATGGCAGTATCAGGCCGGCCGCAAATTTCCTCATAGCCGATTCCGACTATGTCGAAGCCCTGACCGAGATCGACATCCAGACCCCTATCCCTGACGTGGTCAAGGAACGGCGCACCGACCGGGGCTTTTTATTCCTCGGCTGCCGCTTCAACGATCAGATGCTGCGCACTTACGCCAGGCAGATCATGAAGCGCTCAGAAGGCCCACGTTACGCGATAATGGACGGGAAAACGCTGACCAGAAACGAAGCGCGTTTCCTTGGGGCAAGCGGGATCACGGTGATTGACATGCCAGACAGCGATGCCGTGGCGCAACTCGCCGGGTCAACGACTTGAGCCAATGCCCTGGTCAACTTGAGGACTTCGTTGGTGTGAGTCGATGGCTTGTTTTTGAAGGCGCTAAGTTAAGTTAGGGACACACCGTGAGCAGTGATGCTGTTGGCACGACCTCTCTCAAATCGTCCGCGCATGTGAAAGCGGCCGGGTGGGGCCGGGGCTTGAGCACGCTGCTGCGCATCACGCGCATGAATCTGAGGCATCCGGGCCAAGCCGCGCTTGCGATCGGGTCGACTATCGCAGCCGTAATCCTGCAGGTGCTCATTCCCCAGCTTCTCGGCGACGCTATCGACCAGACCAAGGTAGTCCTCGGGGGCGGTGCCACGGGGGCGGCTGCAGAACAAGCGCTGTGGGTTCCGGCTCTCCTGCTGCTCGCCGCGAGTACGCTACGCGGCCTTTTCACGATGGCGCAAAACTATTTTGCCGAGGCCGTCGGACATCACGTCGCGTACGAACTGCGGCTGGCTTTTTACGACAAGGTCCAGCGCCTCAGCTTTTCCTTTCACGACCGGGTGCATTCAGGCGACCTGATCACCCTCGGCATCCTCGATCTCGATGGTGTGCGGATGTATTTTTCCACCGCCCTGGTTCGCTTGCTTCTGCTCACCATGCTGATCGGGATCGGCGGCTACAGGATGATCTCAACCGACACGCTGCTCGGTTTCATCGCGCTGAGCTTCGTGCCTTTCGTAGCCTGGCGATCGTCGATCACGCAGGTCAAGCTACGCGCCATCTGGCTCAACCTGCAGGAGCGGCTTTCCGTCCTCGGCCGTGTGATGGAGGAAAATCTGGCGGGTATCCGCGTTGTCCGGGCCTTTTCGGCACAGGCCTACGAGATGGCAAAGTTCGACCGCGCGTCGAAAAACGCGCTCGAAGTCGCTCACCAGCAGGTTGACGTGTACGTGCCAAATACGTCGGCGATGACCCTGGCCTTCTTTCTCGCCATGGGGTTGGTCCTCTGGATCGGTTGCAACAAGGTCATCGTCGGCCAGATCAGCGTTGGGACGCTCACCATGTTCCTGGCCTTCATGACGATCCTGCAAATGCCCGTCCGGCAGATTGGCCTGATGGTCAACGGCTTCGCCCGCGCTTATACTTGCGGTTCGCGCCTCTTCGGTCTGCTCGATCAGGACAATACGATCAGGGATGTTCCCACCGCCCGACCACTTGAGATCGGTGAAGGCACTCTGCGCTTCGACAATGTCTCGTTTGCATATCCCGGCACCGGAAACCGGGCCGTTCTTGAGAATGTCACTTTTTGTGCCCGTAGGGGCGAGACGATCGCGATCGTGGGTCCGCCGGGTTCGGGCAAATCGACAATCGCTCACCTGATCCCCCGCTTTTACGACGTCACTGGGGGCGCCATCATGCTTGACGGGCAGGACATCCGTGGGGTCACCCTCGCCACGCTTCGCAAGGCGGTCGCTGTCGTACAGCAGGATGCATTCCTGTTCACTACCACGATCGAGAACAACATCGCTTATGGCGACCCTTGGGCAAAGGAACAGCGGATCGAGCGCGCTAGCGAATCCGCCCAGTTGCACAACTACATCCTGGGCCTCCCCGCAGGTTACAAGACGGTCGTCGGCGAACGGGGCACTTCTCTGTCAGGGGGTCAGCGGCAGCGCCTCACCATAGCTCGCACCATGATGTTGCGTCCATCAGTCGTCATTTTCGACGACTCAACGGCCGCGATCGACGCCGCCACCGAACAGCGCATTCGCGTGGCGATACGGCGTTTCGCCAAGGATAGGGTGACGATCATCATCGCCCACCGGCTAAGTTCGCTCAAGCACGCCGACCGGATCCTGTTTGTCGACAACGGCAAGATCGTGGAACGTGGTACCCATCAAGAGCTTTTGGCCAAGCAAGGACGCTACAAGGCCCTTCATGATCTGCAGTTGCGCCCGGGAGATGACATTGTGACGAAGTATAGGGGCGCGCCCTGATGGCCCAGGAGCACGCCAGCGAAATCGAAATCGAACCCAATGACGGCGGCAGACGTCCCCCGCGCGCGGTCGTCGGTTCCCATCGCGCCGAGGAGGAGATGTTCGGCCGGGCCTTTGACCAAAAGATCGTTCGGCGCATCTGGGCCTTCGTTCGTCCCTACCAGGCCACGGCAGCCGTCTCCGTCGCCGCATTACTGATTTTCACTGGCACGCAGCTTCTCATCCCGCTGATCATCCGCTACGCGATCAACGAGGCCATAACCCCGGCAGGCGTTGATCGCTCCGCACTGCTTGAGGCCGCCGGCGCGTTTGCGCTCGCCATTCTGGTTAATTTCGGCGCCGCTTACGCACAGGAAGCCGTGATCGGGAAAATGGCCGGAAACGTCCTCTTCGACATCCGCCGCGCCATGTTTGCGCATCTGCAGATGGTATCGCTCTCCTTCATGGACAAGACCGAGATCGGACGCCTGATGTCCCGCCTCCAAGGCGACGTCAACTCTATCCAGGAATTCCTCGAAAGCTCAATCTACTCTGTAGGCGACATAACGCTTCTCTTCGGCATCATTGTCGTTATGCTGTGCGTCAACTTCAGGCTCGGCCTTCTGACGCTCTCTGTCTTGCCGGTCCTGTTGGTTATCCGCATCGTCTGGCTGCCGCGTGCTCGCGACGCCTTCACTGCTGCACAAGACACCAATTCAGTTGTTAACGGCGCGTTGGCCGAAGCCATTCACGGCGTGCGCACCGTTCAGTCCATGGACCGCCAGCAGGTAAACTTCGCATTGTATGACGACAAGGCACATGCTGACCTCACAACCCACCTGATCGCTGCCAGGTATACACAGATAATGGTGCCGATCGTGGATGGCCTCACAGGCCTCGCCATGGCTGTCGTAATTGTGGTCGGCGGCTCCATGAATGGTCCCATCGAAGTAGGAGCGTTGGTTGCCTACATATTCTATATCCAACGCTTCTTTGACCCAATTCGTTCACTTACCCTGCAATATTCGGTCATGCAGAGAGCGATGGCCTCCGGCAAGCGCCTGACCGAGGTGCTGGACGTCCAGATCGAGGTGCAGGACAAACGCGACGCGCGGGTACTTTCGGCGGAAATGGACTGCTCGGTTGAGTTCAGGAACGTTACGTTCGGCTACGATCCCAACCATCCGGTGCTGAGCAACGTATCTTTCGAGGTCAATCCCGGCGAGACCGTCGCCTTGGTCGGGCCGACCGGCTCTGGTAAATCGAGCGCAATGGCCCTCGTCCACCGCTTCTATGATGTTCAGCAAGGCCAGGTGCTGGTCGGCGGACGCGATGTGCGCGACCTCACCCAGGAATCCCTCGGCCTCCAGATCGCCATGGTACTGCAGGAACCGTTCCTGTTCACCGGGACAGTCTTCGAGAACATCCGCTATCACAAGACCGAGGCCACGCGCGACAGGGTGATCGAGGCCGCTAAGGTGGTCGGAGCCCACGACTTCATCACGAGCCTTCCCAACGGGTATGAAACCCAGCTCGGCGAACGCGGCGGCAACCTTTCTCTCGGCCAGCGTCAGCTTGTCAGTTTCGCCCGCGCTCTTGTTGCCGACGCCAAGATCCTGGTTCTTGACGAGGCCACCGCCAACATAGACAGCTACACGGAAATGTTGATCCAGAAGGCTCTGAGAAAACTCCTGGAAGGCCGCACTGGCCTCGTCATCGCTCACCGGCTCGCCACAATCCGCTATGCCGATCGGATCATCGTACTTCAGAACGGCCAGGTTATCGAGACCGGCAACCACGACAAACTGATGGCTATGGGCGGGCTCTATTCCAAACTGTACGATCTGAACTACTCATCCTTCGACGACATTCCCAAAGAGGAAGCTGATGCGACCGTAAAAGCCGCCTCTCGTACCTGATGCAAGCATCGCCGGCAGTATCCGCTTTAGGCGCGTCGGCGAACGCCGCGGATGAAGCGGGCAGAGAAAACCACTCGCACTCAAGGAAGCCAACCGCGTGACGGCCGTATGATGAGCGGGATAACCCTAATCCGTTTCCAATCAGACGAACGCTGCCTCGCCTCCAGCAAGCCCTGGACAAGAAGCCGTGCGAACGAGACCGATCCAGAAAACGGCGGCAACCATCTGCCTCCAAGCGTTGAAGAAACGCTGTAGACCTGACGCAGGGCCATAAGCCCCGACGGGTGGGCAACTGTCCAGCGGATGATGTTTGATCTGCGGTCACTTCAGGTTTTTCCTCGGTAGCATACTGTCCCGCAACAGCGTGTGGCTCTGGTCGAGGCAAACCGGCTGCCGCGCGCCGAGCGTGTGGCATCGACGGTCCACGCTTCCAAGATCCCACCTCTTCCTGCTCCACACCAAGGCTCGCAAAAATCGTATCAACTCACCCATCGACCCGACATTCGTTTCCAGCGGTTAGCCTAAGCCCTAGACAAGAAAGTGCCTGAACGAAGAGGTTTGTCGCGGACCCGACAATCCGACACTCCGTGTCGGATGGCGATCATAGACCGCTATCGTACTCGGATACCGGAAAAGTGGGGCAGCGAGTGGGACGCGATTGAGCACGAGACCGCTGGAGGCCATTCGGCCTAGAGTCGGTTCGGCAGCCATTGATCCCGCGGACCCGGCGCCCAGCCGTCTGGTGCAAGGCACCTCCCCGCTGTTTGTGGGAGCGTAATCGACGAACCCGCGACCAGTCTACGTTCGCCCCAGTCGCGTTCCAGTAGCCGCGTCGCTCAACCATCATTGCCGAAGCTGGCCGTCTTCGCCGTGTTCATCGCCAGTTTCTAGGTTCTGCCTGCTGGACACTCGACACAGCCGTCAGCCAATATCGAGGCCAGCCCGCCTTTTCCAAGTTCGGCGACGGCAGGCTACGTCTCACCGGGATGAGGCCGGCAAGTCTGCGGGCGTCAGCGTGAGAACTCATTTTCGGGCATAGTTCGAGCACTCCTTCGCAAGATCGCGTCAATCCAGCAGACGGCACGTGTTGTGCAGCATCGGCGAATGCGGTCCGACTACCGGCCTTTCGTTAAGGGCGGGGCGTTCCCGACCATGGCAGGAGCACCAATTGCGCTATCCGCTCGCCTTTTTCCTCTCGAGTGCCGCAGATGCGATCGCTCCGTCTCGCCGGCGTCTCCATCTAAATGCTGGGCGCGAGCTGACGATCTCGCGCAAGCAGGCGCTCGCTTTTCTGGCCGATCCCGACGCCTATCTCACCGGAAACCGCTGTGAGCTCGATGATACCTCAGCGCTACGAATACGAGACCTTCGGGGCACGGCACATCCCCTCGCGCAACGTGGCCACGGCGCTCTGGCCTCCGCCAGCAAGGGCCAACTCAGATAGCACCCCAGAGACGAAAACCACGTGAACCTGCACACGCGCCAGCCGGCGACGACTGCGCAATCGACAAGTGACCTGCACGCCCGGCATTTTGCTGTTGTCGGCGCTCTCCTTGGCACGAGGATTGCGTGACCGTTACCGAAATAGCAAGGAATTCGAAACCGTTAGCAGGAGTAAAGATGGATACCGCACAATTGGACCGGGAGATCCACAAGATCGCCAACCAATGCGTGACCGAGGCCAGGGCAGTCGTCAAGAATCGAGGGCTCCAGCCCCAGGAACTAACCGCGAAAACGGTCGCTGCCGGCGTCGACACTGTCGAGATCGTACGCTCGGCCGACGCGGCCATGAGCAAGGTTGACGAGGGGACGTGGCTGTGACGACGATCGCCTACAAACACGGCGTAATGGCCGCCGACAGCCGTGCCTACGGCGCCGGCCTGGGGTCAATCGGCTCCAAGCTCAAAATCCGCCGTCTTCCGGATGGACGCCTGATTGGCGCAACGACTCCCCAGGTTGGCGCCGGTGAGGCCATTCTGGACTGGTACGCCGCTGGCGCTGACGTTCACAACACGCCAGAGGGTGTAAAAGGCTCCAACGTCGGTCTGCTGGTCGTTCATCCCGACGGGCGCGCTCAAGTGGCGTCTGGCGCCTGGACACTGACCGGCATGCTCGAAAGCCCCTATTTTGTTGTCGGCAGCGGCTCCCATTACGCGGAGGCCATTCTCGAATCCGGCGGGACCTCACAGCAGGCTGTAGAGATCGCCTGCAAGTTCGATTCGCACTCCGGGCTCCCGGTCGTGTCCCTGATGCACGGAGCGCCCTGCCCTTCCCCGCGCCACCCCAGGCGGGCCAAGTGGCTGTCGTGGGTCGGCAGGAGGTTCAAGATTTCGGGCTAGTTATCGTCGCAGCTGCCGGCCGTGACAATAGGATGAAGGGAGTCTGATGGGGTACAAACCAACGCGGCACAAGCCGCGCGAGGCAGCCCTGATCCGCTTGATCATCAACGGGTTCGGCGGCCCAGCGCCGGCGCCGCTAGTAGCGATCGCGCTGCTGGCGACGTCGGCCATCCAGTTCGCCGGCGTACCGGTCTCAGTCGTGGCGCTATTGTTCTTGCGCCGCCAGCTGGAGGAATCTTTCAGTTAAGGCCCCGAGGCGTTGCTTCAATCACTCTGTAGACAGTGGTCGGGTCTTCGCCTGGATCAGGAGTTCGCGTGACTCGTCGGACATCGCAGCTGTGAGGGTCACCCTTCGTGCGTACCCTGTGTTTGGCATTGACGAGACCTTTCCCTTGCCGGCGCAAGCAACGTCGTCAGATGAATGACCAACATCAGGCGTGAATCAGCAAGAGCGGGCAAACCACACCAGCGGCTTCTGAGGACCGCGGACACCTTGCGCTTGTCGGACATGACCTGGACGAAAGCGGACACACACGGAGCATTGTCGATCCAGACATGGACGAATCCCGCCGATGCCGAGGAGGCGATTGACTACGCCCGTTTGCCGCCGGTGATGCGATGTCCGACGAGGCCAAGGCCGGCCCAGCTCTTGATGTCGAGATGAACTACTTCGCCGGGATGCTCCCGCTACCGGGCGCCTGGGACCCGGCTCCGACGCACCGAACCTGTTCAGGCCCAAACCGCCAGTCGGCCGCTGCAACGATCCATTGCTCTGCGATCACCGATCCATCGTACAAGTCCTCGTCAATAAGGTGTGCGGCCTGCCAAGGGTTCTCTTCGATCTTGGTCGGCACGCCCTTCCAGATTTTCCTTTCAAAAGACATCGTGGGCTCCTGCGAAAAGGCGGGCCCGCAATTTAAAGGCGGGCCCGCAATTTACAGGAGTCTTTAGCATGGACGTGTTCTACACCAAAAAGGATAGCGAGCGCACAGAGCTCATATCGGGTGGTAGCACCGGTCACCGGTTCCTCGTTCTATTTTGCTTTACATAACGGCCACCTGTCGTTGGGGCCAACCAGGTCGAAACAGCTTGAAATTGGCCTCCTGCCCGCCAATCTCATTGCTAGGTAGCAAAGCGTCATGGCCCCATGTTCTTGCCTGGGTCGATCGAATCGAAATGGCGACGCGGGGACCCCACATCGCTCGTCTCAAGGCGCCAAAGCACCAAGGCTTCATCTGGTTCGGTTGATTCTTCACAGACGTTTGATCTCAATGCCGTATTTCCTCAGCGTGTAGCCAATCTGGCGCGGCGTCAGTCCAAGCAGGCGTGCCGCCTTTGCCTGGACCCAGCCACATCTTTCCATGGCCGCGATGACAGCTTCAGCACCGGTCGTTCTCGTACCGTTCAAGTGAGCTATCCTGCTGAGTGGCGGCTCCCCTGTAGTCTCAGGCGGGACTGCGACGGAGGGAGACGTACCGGCAGCAGCCGGCGTTATGGCCGCACCCCCTGGCGCCGGCAACATCGGACGCGATTGCAGCGCCAGGCTGACGGATCTGACCTTATGCAGCGCCGCTGCGAAGCATTGGCCTTGGCAGCATGCAAAGTCGCCTCTCCCTATCGATGCCCCCATCGCCAGAACGGCTGTCCGATACACGCAGTTCTGGAGCTCGCGAATGTTGCCGGGAAAATCACAGTTCATCAGCACTTCAACCGCACCGGGATCGAGGGTCATCGTAACGCCGTTCTCATCATTGAAATTTTTGAGAAACTCGGCTGCGAGGAGCGGAATATCACTGCGCCTTTCGCGCAGCGCCGGCACCCGCACCGTAAACACATTGATGCGGTAATAGAGGTCCTCCCGGAACTCATTTCTGGCAACTGCCTCTTCCAGGTTCTTGTTCGTGGCAGCGATGATCCGAACATCGACTTTGACGGTCTGGTTGCCGCCGACGCGCTCGAACTCCTGCTCCTGCAGCACACGCAAGAGCTTTGCCTGGAACGATGGCGAGATCTCGCCGATCTCGTCCAGGAACAGCGTCCCTTTGTCGGCGAGCTCAAAGCGCCCCTTGCGCGAGTTGAACGCGCTTGTGAATGCGCCCTTCTCGTGACCGAACAATTCGGATTCCAGGACTGTCTCGGATAGCGCAGCGCAATTGACCTTGATGAAGGGGCGTTTGGCGCGCGGCGACAAATCATGGAGGGCCTTGGCGACCTTCTCCTTCCCGGTACCCGACTCGCCTCGCAACAGAACCGCAATCTTGAGCTTGGCTACGACCTGGATATTCTCAATCAGATCGCGAAACGGCAAACTGTCGCCAATCATCCCCTCGATGTGAATCTTGTTACGCTGCCGCGCCGGTTGGTTCTGCTTTGGCTGCAAGTCGTGCTGGGCCATGGGTTGCTGGCGACCGCCCCCTAGGGAGCGACGAAACTTGACTGTCTGACCTACCAAATTAGCGATTTGGTTGAGCAGATAGAGGTTGTGATCGAGCCAAGCTCTTGGGTCTTCGCCCAGTACGTGGTCGATGGTCAGTGTGCCCACGACATCCGCATCGACGCGAATGGGAACGCCGATGAAGGACACTGCTGCGTTGTTGGAGACCCCGAGCACGTCCGTGTCGGCGGCGGTGAAAGCCGAATGAAAGGCGATGTTCTCGGTGACCAGGGGCGTGCCCGCCCTCATAATGTGGTCGATCGCGTTCCGCGGCACACGGCGGCTCTCGCTCGAGCCGGCGCCGAAGATTTCCAGTTCGCCATGACTGTTTAAGAGAGAGATGATGCCGTGCCGCATCGGCAGAAACGATCGCAGAATATCTACGACCTTTGTCAACGTGACATCGAGCGCGGAGGGGGCGGCAAGTGCTGTAGTAAATATTTCCACTACGCCGGCAAGCTCGCTCTCACGTGACGGCAGAGTAGCGGATTCCATTTTGGCGTCGTGAAGCGATGGGCAGCATGACGGCGTCTGCTCAGCACTTTCTTCAGATTGGCGATTGTTGTCATGATTTAGCATGTCATCCTCCATTCCGGGCCGCGACAGCAACGCCGCGCCATGTGGGCCTGCGACGTCGCCGGGCGTAGAGGCCCTGGTCAAATGGCATCGGCGCCCCAGCCACCGTTGGCCGGGACCGGCATGAGTTTCTTCGCCCCGTAGGCCGCCGCAGATTGGCGCACTTGCTCGCGCGTCGGAGCCACGAGTGCTTGGGACGTCGATAGAAACAATCGTGACGCGGGGTTGGCGGCAGCACGCCGGAGTTCCGCAGGAGGCATAAGACGAAAAGTAGGTCTCGGTTTTTGGCTTCGGTCAGGGTCCGATGAAAGGCAGGCACGAAAAATGCGGGAGGCGATGCTCGATGCATAGCTGGACTATCCTTAGTGAATCGGGGCGCTCTACAGGCTCTTCCGGTGGCCACCACTGCTGCTCGGAACGAGATGGGCAGTCAACAGCTGCTCGGAACGATGTGGCCAATCAACCGAACTTCCTTGCATTTCTGAAAGGATGAGAGAGGCTATGATAGAATCCATCATTCAGATTCTAGGAGATCGATGGGAACGGCAAAGATGTTTGCCCCGGCGTCTCGAGGGTGCCTGGCGCGCTGAGCGAGCCGACGCATTTGCGCGCTTCTATCGCCGGCAATCGCTGCCGACGTCCTCCTGGTTCCGGCTCGCTGAGTGACCGCGACAATCGTTCATTCCTCGCTATTTGATGCCATTCCCACGAGAGCAGGCTGGCGCGTGCCATGGCGCGAAGTTGTCGTCGTGCGGGCTTCAGTGTTCGTGCTGCAAAGCATCTCCTCAATCACACGGTTGCGCCAGGACCCGCGGGATCAATCGGTCTGTCGACGGCCCCTTCGAGACGCTCTGCTTCGGCGGGAGCGCGGCCAGAGCACGCTCGTGTAGGTGATCCTCCACTCCGGTGGCGGTCGGTCGCAAATACGACAAGGAAGCGGGGACATCGGGGCGCCAGAGACACAACCGGCGGCCGCTCTGCCAGGCAAAGCAATTACTGCACGGCGCCCTGTCAATCCTCTTTCTTCTACCGGACCGTATTGCTTCGACGCGGCACAATGCCGAGCCTAAGTGCGGGATTTCGCCCAGGATCAGGCAGCCAGTGCGGAAACCCGCACAAACCTCGGGGACACCGGGTGACCGAGCGTCTGAACATGCACGATTGGGCGCGGGATTTCCACTTGGCACGACGCTTGCAGCCGAAACGACAGCAGCGCTCGACCGGAGCGCCGCGATGGAGAAGCGCGGGAAGGGAGGAGGCCCACCCCGATCCGGTCAGGGAGAGAAAAGCTGTTGGCTCCACCGATTCGAAGCGCCGGTCCCCCAGCCCGCAAGGCCTTCTACGCCCAACTGTACGTGCAGGTGCTTACCGCCATCGCCCTCGGTGTCGCAGTCGGCTATTTGTATCCGGGCACCGGAGAGGCTCTGAAGCCGCTGGGCGATGCTTTCATCAAGCTCGTGAAGATGATTATCGCACCTGTGATCTTTCTAACCGTAACGACCGGCATTGCGGGCATGAACGATCTCAAGAAGGTCGGCCGGGTCGCCGGCAAGGCGATGATCTATTTCCTCACCTTCTCGAGCCTCGCATTGATCGTCGGTCTCATTGTCGCCAATGTCGTTCAACCCGGCTCTGGCCTCGATATCGATCCGGCCTCGCTCGATGGCCAGGCCGTGCAGGGCTATGTGGCCAAGGTCCACGATCAGTCGGTGACCGGCTTCCTCATGAACATCATCCCGTCAACTATCGTTGGTGCCTTCGCCGAAGGCAACATCCTGCAGGTCCTGTTCTTCTCGATTCTGTTCGGCAGCGCTCTGGCGATGGCCGGAGACACCGGCAAGCCTGTGCTTTCCTTGCTTCAAGCGCTACTCGCGCCGGTGTTCAAGCTGGTCGGCATCCTGATGCAGGCCGCGCCCGTCGGCGCTTTCGGCGCCATGGCCTTCACAATCGGCAAATATGGCATCGGTTCAGTGGCCAACCTCGCCATGCTGGTCGCGACGTTCTATTTCACCGCATTCGTCTTCGTGTTCGGGATTCTTGGCGCGGTGTGCCGATACAACGGTTTCTCAATCTTTTCTCTCGTGCGATACATCAAGGAAGAGCTGCTGCTGGTCCTGGCAACGTCCTCCTCGGAGGCTGCGCTGCCCTCGCTCATGGAGAAAATGGAGAAGGCAGGCGCCAAGCGTTCCGTCGTGGGTCTCGTCATCCCGACGGGATATTCCTTCAATCTGGACGGTACCAATATCTATATGACGCTTGCCGCCCTCTTCATCGCCCAGGCAACGAACACGCATTTGTCGGTTGCCGATCAGATTCTCCTGTTGGTCGTCGCGATGCTTTCCTCGAAGGGTGCCGCAGGTATTACGGGGGCTGGCTTCGTCACGTTGGCCGCCACGCTTTCCGTAATACCAACTGTTCCCGTTGCTGGGATGGCTCTGATCCTTGGTGTGGACCGCTTCATGTCCGAATGCCGAGCGCTGACGAATGTAGTGGGTAACGCGGTGGCTGCGCTCGTCGTCGCCCGCTGGGAAGGCGAATTGGACGAAGCGCGCATGAAAGCCGCCTTCTGCGGGAGCTTGCCGAGAGACTAAACCGGCCACCCCGCCCCAGCAAGATTGCTGCAGCGCGACCAATCAAGTCGCCGCGCTGTCATCAGCACGAAACAATCGGCTCGCGGCTCTAAACAGCGCGTCGCGAGACACAAGATCAGAAGCGCCAATGCGGTGAATCAAGAAACATGGATGCCTTACGCAAACGAAACCGAGAGCGACGAATGCTCGGTTGCTCCTTGAGCGCTGTTCATTGGATAGGTTGCCGATCGTGGAGCATGTCGAAATCTTCACGTTGCCGCCCGGAACCGTCGCCGGGACCGGGCCGATGACACAGGGACAGCCGATCAGAATTGGCGCGACGGCCAAGCGCCCCACAATTGCCGATCTCGCCCGCGAAGCCGGAGTGAGCGTAGCAACGGTCGATCGCGTCCTGAACGATCGTCTTCCGGTGCGGGAGCGGACCGCGCGGCTGGTCAATGAAGCCGCCCACGCGATCGGCTATCATGCGGCGGGTCTCATCAAACAGCGCTTGCAACGGGACCTGCCGCAGTACCGGCTAGGCTTCATCCTGAGAAAGCCGGCCCAGCATTTCTACCAAGATTTCGCGCGCGAGGTCGAAGCAGCGGTTACTTCGGCCGAGACCTTCCATGGCACTCCGGTTATCGAATTCGCGCCTTCGCATTCGCCCGGGGAGCTGGCGGCTAGCCTCAGGAATCTTGGTAGGCGCTGTCACGCGATCGGCATGGTGGCGCCAGACCACCCTAAGATCACGGCGGCAGTCGAGGAGCTCAAGGCAAAAGGCATCCCGGTTTTCTCGCTGCTTTCTGACTTCGCCGCTGGCGCGCGCGAGGGCTACGTAGGTCTCAACAACCACAGGGTCGGGCGCACGGCAGCTTGGATGTTCTCCAAAGCCGCTAAACGGCCTGGCAAAGTGGCGGTGTTTGTCGGCAGCCACCGTTTCCAGAGTCATGAGCTGCGGGAAAGCGGCTTCCGCTCCTATTTCCGTGAGAACGAGCCAGCATTCGAGGTGCTCGATACGCTCTTGAACTTTGAGAAACGACAGATCACTTACGAGGCGCTACTGCATCTTATGCAGCGGGAACCTGAGCTCGTCGGGTTCTACGTGGCCGGCGGTGGCATGGAGGGTGCCATCTCCGCGCTCCGGGACGAGTGCAACGGTCAGGATCTCGTCGTGATCGTGAATGAAATCACGCCGGAGTCACGGGCGGCTCTCGCGGATGACATCGTCACGATGGCGCTCGCCACGCCACTGCGCCGACTTTGCCAGGAGCTGATGCTGCTGATGGACCGCGCCCTCAAGAACGGCACGGCGGAGACATCGGGCCAGACATTTCTGCCGTTCGATATCTATGTGCCGGAGAATATCTGAATGATGTGATTCTATCAGTGCGTGCCAATTTTCTATCATAAATGCAAGAATCGCTCGATTGACTAGCCTGCTCCAATCAGCTTTGTGCATCCGCCTGCGGTGGGGCGCGCGGAGAAGCCAGACAAGACTGGCGCCGCACTTTTTGAAGGAAAAGCCAAGCCCATGCGCCAGGTATCTCCCCGCTTTGCGCTGGAAGACATGGCGGCGCCTTCTGTCGACGTCAGTGCAATTTTCGCAATTGCGCGTGATCAGGGCCTGACCGATGTTCAAATCCGTGACCATCGTTTCAGCAATCCTGTTGCACGCGCCATTCCGGCTGCTGAGGTCCGCTCGGCCGCTACCGAAGCCGGCGTCACGATAATTTCGATGAACGCTTTGCAGCGCTTCGACGACTGGACTGCCATCCGCCGGGCGGAGGCGAGCAAGCTGGCCGACTACGCTGCGGCGTGCGGGGCCAAGACGGTCGTGCTGGTGCCAGTCAACCACGGCTCGCGCGCCAGCGCTGGCGAGCGCCATGACTGTCTCCGCCTCGCTCTAAACGCGCTCAAGCCGGTCCTCCAATCGCGCGGCCTTGTCGGCCTGATTGAGCCGCTGGGCTTTCGAACCTGCTCGCTCCGATCAAAGAAGGAAGCGGTCGAGGCGATTGCCGCGGTTGACGGCCAGACCGTGTTTCGCCTGATGCACGATACGTTCCACCACACGCTCGCCGGCGAGGCCTCCTTGTTTGGCGAGCTTACCGGACTGGCGCACATTTCAGGCGTGAACGACCCGATGTTCTGGATTTGCCCGGATCGCCTTCTTGGAGGTTCTGACAATGCCAGTCAGATCCAGGCGCTGCTTGACCATGGCTATGCGGGACCCTTCTCGTTCGAACTGGTAGAGGAAGTGTGCACGATTGACGAGCTCGCTGGCGCGCTTGCCGCCAGTATTGATTTCATCCAGCGCGTGCTGTCGACGCGAAAGCAGTTGGTCGAAGAGGTAGAAAGCGAAATGGACGTGTAAAGCCTCGCGTGTTGTCACAGCGGAACAGCCATGCGAGCTGCCTCCTGCATCATTACCTCGCGCATCCAGACGCTTGCCGGATCGGTATTATGGAGTGCTGGCCATTGGACCGCTTCGGTGAAAGCAGGAAGCGGCAGCGGAAGTTCCACAATCTGAAGGGGGAAGGTTTTTTCGAAGTGCTTAACCAGCCGGAAGGGCATGGTCGCAATACGAGCCGTGCCGGACACCATGGGTGGGATCATGCTGAAGCCCTGCACGGCCACCTCGACACGTCTTTTAAGACCATGCTCGAGTAAGAACCATTCCTCGACGGACGGCATCAGCGAACGTCCGAACCTGACCGAGACGTGCCTCATCGACAGGTATCTCTCGAATGTAAGTTGCCGTCTCAGCTGCCTGTTCGTGGGACAGCCGACGCATACGAGCCTCTCGTCGAACAAGGCCACGCTCGAATGCGCGCTCGACGTGAACAAATCTGGAAGAACTACAAAATCGACGTCGCCGCGCCCGAGGAGCTCATCGGGGCTATCGTTGACAGGCAGCAATTCGAAACTGACGGCGGGGGCTTCCCGGGCAACACGCTCCACGACTTTCTCAAAAAAAACGAGCGTGGCGAAATCGGAAATAGTGATCCTGAAGCGACGATCGGATCGAGCCGGGTCAAACGGATCGGAAGAAATAATCGTACGCTGGATGTGCAGCAGAGCGTCGCGAACTGCGGGGCCAAGTGCTGCCGCACGTGACGTCAGAATACGTTCGCGGCCGTTCATGCTGAACAGTTCATCGCCGAAAAAATCGCGCAGTCGGGCGACGGCCGCACTCATCGCCGGCTGACTGAGATTGATCCGGCGTGCCGCCGCCGAGAGATTGCGCTCGGCCAGCAATGCGTCCAGCACGACGAGAAGATTGAGATCAAGCCCCCTGAAACGCATTTCTGCGGCTATCCATAGAGTGGATACCTTCCATCGAAACAAAGGATTTTATCATTGTGCTGAAATCTCGCATGGACAAACACCTGACGCACCGATCACCGCTGCCTCTATGCCGTGATGAGCGTCTTAAGGACAACCCGAAAGGAGAAATTCTTCCATGCGCTCTGCCGTGCAGTGGAGGTTATGCTGGGAAAATAGCTTGCAAGTGGCCGACCATGTCGAGCTCTCCGATTTCTTCCGAAAGATCTATGGACGAAACGGGGTCTTCGGCGCAAAGCCATTCGAAGGTGGCCGCAGTTGGGCCGGCGCAAGACCCGAACTCCGCCTTATTGCCAGCGACCCTGAGGGCGTAGCGGCACACATCGGAATACTGCGCCGCTTCATCAAGGTTGGCGACGTCGATGTTCTTGTGGCTGAGTTGGGCCTGTATGGCGTTCGTCAGGATCTTGAGAAGCTCGGAATCAGCTTTTCTATGCGCGCCGTATATCCCGTCCTGCAGCAGATGGGGGTTCCCTTCGCTTTCGGCACGGTTCGGCACGCCATGCGTAACCATGTTGAGAGGTACTGCAGAGAGGGCATAGCCACCATTGTGCCAGGCGTCCGGGTCCGTTCGAGCCGCGCAAATGTGCATCACGACCTGCCGTCCACGCGCCTGGATGACGTACTCGTGTTGGTATCGCCAATTGGACGCTCCATGGACGAATGGCCCTCCGGCACGCTGATCGACCGCAACGGTCCGGAGCTGTGAAGCTTCGGGGCTGCATATCCGTCCCGAGTGGCTACGGCCTCCCAGCAAGATTCTTCGCCATCGCGGCCTGCGCCGCAGGCCAGCCGGACTTATCCGGCTCCATGGGCGTTAAGCTTCTTCAGTTGCAGAAGTTTGATGGCTGGTTCCCCGATGCGCGCGGCTCAAGGAGTTATGTCGCGCCACGTAAAAACAAGCTGAAATGGAAAGAGACAAATGTCTGATCAACTTATAACGGAAGTCATTGAGATAATCAGGAAGCGCATCGAATCGGAGAACGCCGAGGGAACGACTGCAGCATCCGTCGGCGAAATAACCACTGCGAACGAAGTGACTGCGCTCGGGATCGATTCACTGGGGTTGGCGGACGTGCTCTGGGATCTCGAGCAGGCGTACGGCATCAAGATCGAGATGAACTCGGCCGATGCGTGGTCTGATCTCCAAACTGTCGGGGACATGGTGGAAGCCATCCGCGGCTTGCTCAACAAGGCGGCTTGAATGGATCGCCGGGTCGTCATCACTGGACTGGGCGGGCTGTGCGGGCTGGGCACCGATGTCGGGTCCATCTGGAAAGGCATGCGCGAGGGCCGATCGGCCATCGGTCCCATTGTCAATGCACAGCTTCACGGACTGGAGGGCGCGATCGGCGCCGAGATCAAGACGCTGCCTGAGCACGACATTGAGCCTCGGCAGCTGCTCTCCATGGGACGTTTCAGCCTGCTTGCCGTGCTTGCAGCACGCGAAGCCATGCGACAGTCCGGACTCTCCTGCGATGAAGGCAATGCCCATCGCTTTGGCGCAATAGTGGGTGCCGGCTTCGGCGGCTTCGATGCGACCGAGAAAGGCTACCGCGACGTCCTTTTGGGGGGAGCGTCCCGCGTTGAACTGTTCTCGGGAGTAAAGGCGATGCCGAGCGCGGCTGCGTGCCAGGTCAGCATGAGCCTCGGCCTTCGCGGGCCGGTCTTCGCCGTCACCACCGCCTGTGCATCGGGCAATCATGCGATTGCCTCGGCCGTAGACCAGATCAAGTATGGCCGGGCCGACGTGATGCTTGCGGGAGGCAGCGACGCGGCGTTCGTGTACATGATGATGAAGGCATGGGAAGCCATGCGCGTGCTCGCTCCGGACACTTGCCGGCCCTTCTCCGCGGACCGGAAGGGAGTGGTGCTGGGCGAAGGTGCGGGCATGGCCGTACTGGAAAGCTATGAGCATGCTACCGCCCGGGGTGCAAAGATTCTTGCCGAGGTCGCGGGCATCGGTCTGTCTGCCGATGCCTCCCACATCGCCGCGCCGGCAGTTCACGGGCCGGAAGGCGCGATGCGCGCCTGCCTTGCCGATGCGAAACTGAATCCAGAGGACGTCGAGTACCTGAACGCGCACGGCACCGGCACCAAGGCCAACGATCAAATCGAAACGGCGGCGATCAAGCGAGTCTTCGGTGAGCATGCTCATTCGATGTCCGTCTCTTCCACCAAATCCACCCACGGTCACTGCCTAGGTGCAGCCAGCGCGATTGAAATGATCGCCTGTGTGATGGCGATTCAGGAGGGCGTGGTACCTCCGACCGCCAACTATCGCGAGCCAGACCCCGATTGCGATCTCGATGTCACGCCCAACGTGCCGCGCGAGCGTAAGGTGCGTGTGGCCATGAGCAACGCGTTTGCCATGGGGGGCACGAACGCAGTTCTAGCGTTCAAGCACGTATAGTGAGCGTCCATGTCGCCGCAAAGTCCTTCCGCGAGCCTTGCTAGACAGTCTGAACGCTCTCCCAGTGTCCACCAGTCAGCTCCAGGTGGTCAGATCGGTCGAGCCGCGTCTGGTCGTGCGGCCGATGCCGCCGCAACCCAATTGGTGCGTGAACTCACCAAGGCCGTTTGGCTGGATAAAATATTACGTCGCCGCGGATCGGGAGCGCCCAGGAAGCCATCCATCGAGCCGAGACTTCCGGCAGGCGAAACCGAATTCGCCGGCCTGAAGAGAAGAGGACAAGATATGTTCGAATTGAAGGGCCGCAAGGCGCTCGTCACCGGGGCATCGGGAGGCATCGGCGAGGCGATAGCCAGGATACTGCATGCGCAGGGCGCCATTGTCGGCCTGCATGGTACGCGCATCGAAAAGCTGGAGACGCTGGCCAACGAACTGGGCGACCGGGTCAAGCTGTTTCCGGCCAACCTGTCGAACCGCGACGAGGTCAAGGCGCTTGGCCAGAAGACGGAGGCCGATCTCGAAGGGGTTGACATCCTGGTCAACAATGCCGGCATCACCAAGGACGGCCTGTTCGTGCGCATGTCGGACGCCGATTGGGACTCAGTGCTCGAGGTCAACCTGACCGCCGTTTTCCGGCTGACCCGGGAACTGACCCACCCGATGATGCGCCGCCGCCACGGCCGCATCATCAACATCACTTCAGTTTCGGGTATCACCGGTAATTCGGGCCAGACCAACTACTCAGCTTCCAAGGCCGGCATGATCGGTTTCTCCAAGTCTCTGGCGCAGGAGATCGCCACCCGCAACATCACCGTCAACTGCGTCGCCCCGGGCTTCATCGAATCGGCCATGACCGACAAGCTCAACGACAAGCAGAAAGAGGCGATTATGGCGGCGATCCCGACCCGGCGGATGGGCACCAGCGCTGAAGTCGCGTCCGCGGTTGCCTACCTCGCCTCCGATGAAGCAGCCTACGTCAGCGGCCAGACCGTCCACGTCAATGGCGGCATGGCCATGATCTGAGCACGGGTAACCGGAGCCTACCTTGTCGTAGGCATCGCGCGACAGGTCTCACCGCCGGGGTTTGCAGGGCATGTGCTGCTGCATGCGGATCAAACGTCCGCGGCGCTTGTCGTAAACGGTTCATCCCGCAGCCCGGCCACGGCTGCACCCATGGCCGTGCGATGAGTTTGATACGCGTGCCGCGGAAGCGCAACAGGGGTCTCAAAGCCAGGCGCAGGCCTTTCCAGGGTCGTCATGGCGACCAAGATCCTTGCGCTCACCGATCCGCTCGGCACTTGTGTGCTTCGTCCCCCGTCAGGAGGCCGCTTCGATACGGGGTTTCGCCCGCGCATCGAGGGCGTCGCCTTCGGCGATCCGATCGCCGACACGGGGTTCAACATCAACACCATCATTGCCGATCTGAACGAGCGCGGCGCCAGGATCGCAATCCAGCACGATCCGAGGCGCGCCTTGCCGCCGCCTCTCGATCTGGAAGCGTCATCTGATCGAGAACTTCTTCTGCACCCAAGCGTATGGCAGGACAACTCCAACCAGAGCTTCGAAGCGAGCATCGACCGCAACCCTGGCATAACCCACGATGGGCCTCAGACCAAGGCCAGCCAAGATGCGAACCGGATGAGGTACCGACCAGAGACATGCACTTCGAGCTCCGCTCCTCGCTCCGGGCGTCTCACAGTCTGCAAGCGCAACACCTGCCGATCAGCTGACGATCTGTCGCCTCAGGCAACATGAGTGTGGGCGGTAACGGCCGACACAAATCCAGGAGCGCTGGGGGCCTCGCGTGGATTCGCAGGAGTAGCAAGTCGGGATGCTTCCTGCACCATTATCTCCCGCATCCAGATGCTGGCTGGATCACCGTTGTGGTTGGCCAGCCATTGGACGGCTTCGGTGAAAACGGGAAGCGGCAGTGGAAGTTCGACGACCTTAAGGGGGAACGTTCTTTCGAAGTGCTTAACCAGCCGGAAGGGCACGGACGAAATACGAGCTGTGCCGGACACCATTGGCGGCACCATGCTGAAGCCCTGCACCTCGACTTCGACACGTCTTTTTAGGCCGTGCTCGAGCAAGAACAGTTCCTCGATAGAGGGCTTGCGCCAACGTCCGAACCTGACGCAGACGTGCCTCATCGACAGGTATCTCTCAAATGTAAGCTGCCGTGGCAGCTGCTTGTTGGCGGCACAGCCCACGCATACCAGCTTCTCATCGAAAAGCGCCACGCTTGGAAACGCGCCCGACATGAACATATTCGGAAGAATTACAAAGTCGATGTCGCCGCGCCGGAGGAGCTCGTCTGGGTAGTCATCGAGTGGCAGCAATTCGAACGTGACGGCGGGGGCTTCACGAGCGACACGCTCCACGACTTTTTCAAAAAAAACGAGCGTGGCGAAATCGGAAATAATGATCCTAAAGCGTCGATCGGATCGAGCCGGGTCAAACGGATCCGAAGAAATAATCGAGGACTGGATACGCAGGAGAGCGTCGCGGACTGCGGGGGCAAGTGCAATCGCTCGTGCGGTCAGGATGCGCTCTCGACCGTTCATACTGAACAGTTCATCACCGAAAAAGTCGCGCAGCCGGGCGACAGCCGCACTCATGGCCGGCTGGCTTAGGTTTATGCGGCGTGCCGCCGCCGAGAGAGTGCGCTCGGCCAGCAATGCGTCCAGCACAACGAGAAGGTTGAGATCAAGCCCCTTGAAACGCATGCGTGCGGCTATCCATAGAGTGGATACCTTTCATCGAAACAAACGATTTTACCAGTTTTGCTGAACGTCGCATAGGGACCTCACAAGAGATGTAAGCAAGCCCTAAAGGAACTTGATGCTTGCGTGGGTGCCGGACAGCATTTCTGGCGTACGCCTTCCGGTGTCGACCGGATCGCATGTCCAGTGCGGCTAAAGTTCACCGGTGACCTGCGAAAGCCATATCGCGCCGGCTCGACGCGACAAGCTCCCCGTCATTAGGCGCTTACCTCAGGAAAACAGGAACGGACAGAGGTCTTTCCATGCGCTCTGAAGTGCAGTGGAGGTTGTGTTGGGAAAACGAGTTGCAACTGCATGAGCATGTCGAGCTGTCAGACTTCTTGCACAAAACCTATGGAGGGACTGGCACCTTCTCCGCAATGCGATTCGAAGGCGGCCGCAGTTGGTTCGGCGCGAGGCCAGAGTTCCGCGCAATTGGTAGGGACACGCACGGTGTAGCGGCACATCTCGGTCTACTGCGCCGGTTCATCAAAGTTGGCGAAATCGACGTGCTGGTGGCCGAACTCGGATTGTACGGGGTGCGTAGGGATCTTGAGGGCCTCGGCATCAGCTTGTCCCTGCGCAGTCTGTATCCGGCGCTGCAGCAGATGGGCGTTCCATTCGCTTTCGGCCAGGTTCGGCACGAAATGCGAAATCACATCCAGAGGCTCTGCAAGGTGGGGCTTGGGAAGATTGTGCCGGACGTTCGCATCCGCTCGACCCTGGCAGACATGCATCCCGACCTGCCGCCCACGCGCTTGGAGGACGATCTCCTCTTTGTCTCGCCGATTGGGCGGTCGATTGACGAGTGGCCGTCCGGCACCTTCATCGAGCGGAACGGTCCGGAGCTATGAAACATCTGGACCGCATATGTGAAATGTCCAGTCACTGCGCAGACGGCACCCAAGAGCGCAGCGTCTATCTCACGTTTGACGACGGTCCCGATCCCGTTTGGACACCGGAGGTCCTCGACGTGCTGGCGCAACACCGGACACCGGCGACATTCTTCCTGATCGGTGACGCGGCTGTAGACCGGCCGGAGCTTGTCCGGCGAATTATTGCGGATGGGCATGAAGTGGCCAATCACACGATGACTCATCGCGACCTGTCCAGATGCGAACCCGGCGAAGTTGAACGTGAAATAGTTGAGGCGAACAGCGCCATCAGGATGGCGTGCCCCCAAGCTGCGCTGCGGTACTTTCGTGCGCCCTATGGGAGCTGGACCGAAGAAGCTCTCAAAGTCTCGGCGAGCACTGGATTGGCACCCCTGCATTGGTCAGTCGATCCGCGAGACTGGTCTCGCCCCGGCGCGGACTTGATTGTCGATGCAGTTCTCGCCGGGGTCCGCCCGGGCGCGATTGTGCTCCTTCACGACGGGTGTGACTGCTCTCGAAGGAATCCACGCGACCAGACCGTTATGGCGCTGTCCCGCCTGATCCCAGCGCTGCACGACCGCGGATTCACAGTCCGACCCCTTCCTCAACATCATTGAACAAACGAGATCCTATGGACCCGCTTACCACAGCCAGTACCGTCGCCGTTTCGTGTTACGCGCTGCTCTCGACCGTTTATAAAGGCATGCAAGCGGTTTATGCGCAGCCGGGACACGTTGCCTCAAGCTCGGACGACTTGCTCGCCTTCGACCTTTGGCCGAGCGTGGATGTCATTATCCCCTGCTACAACGAGGAGCCGCGCACACTTTCGGCCTGTCTGGCTTCGGTTGCAAACCAGGAATACGCCGGAAAGCTGCACGTCTATGTGGTTGATGACGGTTCTGGAAATCGCAACGCCCTCATGCCGGTGCATCACGCCTACGTAGACGACCCCAGATTCACCTTTATTCAGCTCCCCCACAACGTCGGCAAACGTAAAGCACAGATCGCCGCGATCCGTGGTTCGTCTGGAGATTTCGTGCTCAGCGTCGACTCTGACACGACTCTCGAGCCCGACGTGATCGCGAAACTTACCGCAAGGATGCGGGATCCAGCGATCGGCGCCGCCATGGGCCAGCTGACGGCATCCAACCGGAGCGACACTTGGTTGACCCGGTTAATTGACATGGAGTACTGGCTCGCTTGCAACGAGGAACGGGCAGCGCAGGCCCGCTTTGGTGCGGTCATGTGCTGTTGCGGCCCCTGTGCAATGTACCGCCGCTCTTGTCTGATGTCGCTGCTGGATCAATACGAAACTCAGCTGTTTAGGGGCAAACCTAGCGACTTCGGCGAGGACCGCCATCTTACCATCCTGATGCTGAAAGCAGGCTTTCGGACCGAGTACGTTCCGGACGCCATCGCGGCGACAGTCGTTCCGGACAAGATGGGACCCTATCTGCGCCAACAACTACGCTGGGCACGAAGCACTTTCCGCGACACGCTGCTGGCACTGCGCCTGTTGCCGGGCCTCGATCGCTACCTCACGTTGGACGTGATTGGACAGAATCTCGGTCCATTGTTGCTCGCGGTCGCTGTACTCGCCGGGCTCGCAGAGCTCGCATTGGCAAATACGGTGCCTTGGCCAACGGCAATCATCATTGCCGGCATGACGATCATTCGATGCACCGTGATAGCTTTGCGTGCACGCCAAGTCCGGTTCTTCGGCTTTTCTCTGCACACGTTCATCAACATCTTTCTCCTACTTCCCTTGAAAGCTTATGCGTTGTGCACCTTGAGCAACAGTGATTGGCTGTCGCGCAAAAATGCCATCCAGCCCCATGGGAGCAAGAAGCCGATCATCGTCGCAAACCCGATCACCAGGGCAAATGGTACAGGCAGTCCGGGAATTGCCGGCTCGAATCGTACTGATCGTTCGCGCGATTCTGCACAGCTGGTTGAGCCTGGCGTTCTTCACAGCTCCGACTGAGCACTTGGGTAGAGAATACGTCGTGAGCTTAGGCATACATCAACGATCAGACCGAGAACCAGCCGAAAGCGACTGTAGCCTTCGACCCTTTTTTGCGCGGCTGCTACAATCGCTTTCTCTCATTCCTCAAGGACCAGCACAGGTACCAGCTGCTCTGGACCAGAACCTCGAAAGTAAGCTGCCGGCCGGCCGATTGGCCTGTTTTCAGCCTGAGATAGACGTATGTCCAATGTAGCAATCGACCTTGACCAGGTAACCAAGTCATTTGGCAGCAAACTCGTTGTGAAAGGGTTGTCCTTCACTGTGGGGACGGGAGAGTGCTTCGGCCTGCTGGGGCCGAACGGTGCAGGCAAGAGCACCATTGCCCGCATGCTCCTCGGCATGACCCGGCCTGACTCCGGTAAGATCACGGTGCTCGGGGTGCCGGTGCCGGCTCGAAGTCGCTTGGCCCGCAAGGGCATAGGTGTCGTTCCGCAGTTCGACAACCTGGACCTGGAATTCACGGTCCGCGAGAACCTGGTGGTGTTCGGGCGATACTTCGGCATGAGCACACGGAAGATTCAAGAGGTCGTTCCATCTCTCCTCGAGTTTGCCCGCCTTGAGAGCAAGGCGGACTCACGTGTCGGCCAGCTGTCAGGCGGCATGAAGCGGCGTCTAACGTTGGCACGCGCGCTGATCAACGACCCACAACTTCTTATAATGGACGAGCCAACTACCGGCCTCGACCCGCACGCCCGCCACCTGATCTGGGAGCGGCTCCGTTTTCTGCTGGCGAGCGGAAAGACAATCATTTTGACCACCCACTTCATGGAAGAGGCTGAGCGGCTATGCGATCGGCTGTGTGTACTGGAGCGGGGACGCAAGATTGCCGAGGGCAGCCCTCATGCGTTGATAGACGAACATATTGGATGCAATGTGATCGAGATCTTTGGCGGCAATCCGCAGGAGCTGACTTCGCTAATCAAGCCGTACGTTCAGCGCATTGAGGTAAGCGGCGAGACACTCTTTTGCTATGCGCCCGATCCAGAGCAGGTGCGTGGCCAGCTTCGCGGGCGCGCAGGTCTGCGGATTCTGGAGCGCCCACCAAGTCTGGAGGACGTCTTCTTGCGGCTAACCGGACGCGAGATGGAGAAGTGAATGATGCGTGAAGATCTTGCGGCGGCACTGCCCGCCAACGCGTGGAACTGGATTGCGGTGTGGCGCCGCAACTATCTGGCGTGGAAGAAGGTCGCATTTGCGTCTCTTCTCGGTACTCTCGCCGATCCTTTAATTTACCTTTTCGGGCTCGGTACTGGTCTTGGCCTAATGGTGGGTCAGGTTGAAGGCGCCTCGTATATTGCCTTCTTGGCAGCCGGGATGGTCGCGACAGGCGCGATGACCGCATCGACCTTCGAAACAATATACGCGGTTTTCAGTCGCATGCGCGACCTGGGCACCTGGGAAGCAATCCTGCATACACAACTCACGCTGGGCGACATCGTTCTCGGTGAATTGGCGTGGGCAGCCACCAAGGCCTTTCTCGCAGGCACGGCAATTACCATTGTTGCTGCTACGCTGGGCTATGCGGCGTGGACGTCCGTGCCCTATGTGCTGCCGGTGGTCGCTCTCACCGGCTTTGCCTTTGCCAGCCTCGCAATGGTCGTCATCGCGCTCGCGCCCAGCTACCACTATTTTATATTCTATCAGACGCTCGTCATCACACCCATGCTGTTCCTGTCTGGTGCGGTCTTTCCAGTCGGCCAACTGCCAGGCGCCTTTCAGCGCGTCGCGGCCTTCTCCCCGCTGGCGAACTCTATCGACCTGATCCGTCCGGTAATGCTCGGCCATTTGGCAGACAACGTCGGGCTGCATATCGGCGCACTTTGTATGTACGCCGTATTGCCGTTTTTCCTCTCTGCTGCGCTGTTTCGTCGACGTCTGATGCGTTGATGCTGCTGCGACCGGCACGAGAGGATTGAGTCCAGTTCAAGACATAGCAGCCGAGCTTGTTGTGCCCTGGTCTGCCCTAAACCCTCGCGACCGCTACTAGCTGGAAACACATAGCAATGACTCACCCCACGCCTACGCCTCAGCCTTTTGTGATCCTTGCGATGCCAAGGACTGGCACACACTATCTCGAGGAATTGCTAAACGAGCATCCGACGGTACTAAGCAACGGTGAGCTGCTCAATGAGTATGATGCCAATTGGCCCGGGAAGGATCGCCTGCTACGCACCGATCGTGAGCTCCTCGAACAAGCCTACTTGCGCTATCCCACGCCAGACTACAAGAAAGTGACGCATGTCGGCTGCAAGATCAATGAACCCCAATTTCGCGAACGCCCAGCTTTTTTTGCCGAACTGACTCGTTGGCCAGCCCTCAAAGTCATTCTCGTAACTCGAAATATATTAGAATCGCTACGGTCCTTTGCACAGGCAAGACAAAGCGGGCAATGGCTGAAATTCAGTTCGGACGCCGCTCGGCCACCGCGCGTCCGATTGTCAATCGCTGACTGTGAGGCTTACTTCAAAGCCGCGGACGATTTCCACGCGCGCATTGAGCACTCCTTCACGTCGAGCCAGCTGCTCGTAGTGGAATACGAGAGCCTCCTTCACGAGCCCGCTGCTTGCTTAGGAAAGGTTTGGGATTTCCTGGGCGCGCCGACCATCGAGCTATCTGATCCAGCCAACCTTCAGCGCCAGGAAACGCGAGCGCTAGACCAGACCGTGCAGAATTTTGATGAGTTGCAGCTCCACTTCGCGGATGGACCTTACGCCCGGTTCTTTGAAGCGGGGACTCTCTGACTGGCGCCGTTCTCGGTTCACGGTCGCAGCCTAGCTTCTGTGCCATCTGATCGTGGTCGCTTCCCTGGGTTGGCTTCTCCGGCATCAACGAGGACCGCTTGCCTCATACAGAGGTGAACCCGCGGTGGAAAAATGACGATGCCCAACATCAGGTTTCACAAGCTTGCAGCCATTGTTGTGCTCATTGGTTTCGCGGCGTGGATGGCGACAGGCGAGTTTTCGTCGGTCGGCAGCGTAGCCGCCAACAAAGCCAAGGCAGCCGAAGCCGAACAGGCCAAGGCGCCGGACGCGGCCAAGCCGAAGACGGCTGAAGCCGAGCCGAAGGCACCGCTGCGCACCGTTGCGGTGGTGACGCCGCCACGCAAGACCTATGCACGCGCCATCCGCATTTCCGGGCTGACCGAAGCCGACAAGCGGGCGGTGCTGGCGACGCGCGTCGCCGGTGTCATCGACAAGCTGCCTGTCAAGCAAGGCGATCACGTCAAGACGGGGGATCTGGTGCTGATGCTTGCGGCGGAAGAAAAGATCTCGATGGTCGACAATGCAAAGCAGTTGGTGGTGCAGCGCCAGGCCGAGTTGGACGCAGCCTTGCGGCTGATGAAGACCGGCAATCTGCCGAAGCTGCAGCTCGACACCGCGCGCTCGAACCTGACCTCGGCGCAGTCGCAACTGGAAACGGCACAGGCCGAACTTGACCGCAACGAGGTGAAGGCGCCCTTCGACGGCGTTATCGACCGGGTGCCGGTGGAACTTGGCAGTTCCATCATGCAGGGCGGCGAGGTGGCAACCATCCTCAAGCTCGATCCGGTGATTGCCCGCGGCGAAGTCAGCGAGCGCGATCTCGGCTACCTGAAACTCGGGGACAAGGCCACCATACGGCTGGTCAGCGGCCAGACCGTCGAAGGCACCGTGCGCTACATCAGCCGCGACGCCTCTTCGGCGACCCGCACCTTCCGCGTCGAGGTTGCCGTCCCCAATGCCGACGGCTCCGTGCCGGCCGGCATGACGGCGGAAATCGCACTCAGCGCGCTGCCGACCGATGCGGTGCTGCTGCCGCGCTCGGTGGTGACGCTCGGCGACAAGGGCGACCTCGGCATCCGTGCCGTCGGCAAGGACAACAAGGTTGCGTTCTTCCCCATCGACCTCGTCGACGACACGCCGACCGGCTTGGTGCTTGGCGGCATCCCTGCCGATGCGCGCATCATCGTTGCCGGCCAGGAACTGGTGAAGGAAGGCGATGAGGTCAAGCCGGTCGAAGCCGACCAGGCAACCATCCAGAAACTGCTGGGCGAAGCGACCGCCGGCACGCAGTAGCATGGGGTACGGCGGACAGACCCCGGGCGGGGACACTTGGCTGCGACGCAGCTCGTGAAATTCAAGAACAGGCGTTAGCCATGGATATCGTCAGACTCGCAATCAACAATGCCCGCCTGACCATTTCGGTCCTCGTCTTCCTTCTGCTCGCCGGCTGGGTCGCCTATCAGTCGACGCCGAAGGAAGCCGAGCCCGACGTTCCGATTCCGATGATGTATATCAGCCTGATCTATCAGGGCATTTCGCCGGAGGATTCGGAGCGCCTTCTGCTGCGGCCGATGGAAAGCAAGCTGAAGAGCCTGAAAGGCCTCAAGGAAATGCGCTCGGCCGCCTTCCAGGGCGGCGGCTATGTGCTGGTCGAGTTCCAGCCGCAGACAAATCTGGCGACGGCCTTGCAGGACACGCGCTCCAAGGTCCAGGACGGCAAGGCCGACCTGCCGCAGGCGGCCGAAGAGCCGGTCGTTACCGAAGTCAACATCTCCGAATTCCCCGTCCTCGTCGTCACCCTGTCGGGCGAATTGCCCGAACGCGTGCTAGCCGCCGCGGCGCGCGAGTTGCGCGACCGCATCGAGGAAGTGCCAGGCGTCCTGGAGGGCTCGTTGCAGGGTTCGCGCGACGATCTTGTCGAAGTCGTCATCGATCCGATGAAACTGTCGTCCTACGGGTTGCAACTCGATCAGCTGATCGGCGCTGTCGGTGCCTCCAACAGTCTGGTCGCCGCCGGCAATATCGAAGGCTCGGAAGGCAAATACGCCGTCAAGGTGCCGTCACTGATCGAGACGCCCGAGGACGTGGCGGCCTTGCCCGTGGTCGCCGGCCCCAATGCCGTGGTGCAGGCCAAGGACATCGCGACGATCCGCTCGACCTTCGCCGATGCCACGACGATCACGCGCCTCAATGGCAAGCCGGCCATCGCCATCGAAGTCAAGAAGCGCATCGGCGCCAATCTGATCGACACGCTCGCCAAGGTCAGGGAGGTGTCCGACGCCTACGTCAAGACGATGCCGCAAGGCATGAACGTCACCTACACGCAGGACAAGTCGGTCTTCGTCAACCAGTTGCTCGGCGATCTGCAGAACCACGTCATGATCGCCGTCATCCTGGTGTTCATCGTCATCCTCTACGCGCTGTCGGGTCGTGCCTCGCTGCTGATCGGATTGGCCATCCCCTCATCCTTCCTGATCGGCATCCTGTTGCTGGCGATGATGGGCTACACGATCAACATGATCGTGCTGTTCAGCCTCATCCTGGCTGTCGGCATGCTGGTCGACGATGCCATCATCGTCACCGAGTTCGCCGAGCGACGCATGAGCGAGGGCATGCCGAAGGAGCAAGCGTTCGCGCTTGCCGCCAAGCGCATGGCTGGCCCGGTCATCGCGGCGACGATGACGCGCATTGCCGCCTTCTCACCGCTGTTGTTCTGGCCGGGCATCATCGGCGACTTCATGAAATATATGCCGATCACGCTGATCGTGACGCTCTCGGCCTCGATGCTCTATGCGCTGGTCTTCGCACCGACGCTGGGCGCCATATTCGCCAAGGCGCCCGCCCATCACCCCGACGACAATCGCGACGGCTGGTACATGGCCGTGGTCAAGCAGGCGGTGCATTATCCCATCACCGTGCTTGTCCTCACCGTGGCGCTGTTGTTTGGCGTGGGCTACGCCTATTCGAAATTCGGCGCCGGCGTCGAATTCTTCCCGAATGTCGAGCCTGACTACGGCCTGCTCTATGTCCACGCCCGCGGCAATCTTTCGCTTGCCGAAATGGACGCGGCCACCAAGACGGCGGAAAACCGGCTGCTCGGCTGGCCGGGCGTGAAGTCTGTCTATACCCGTGTCGGCAAGACGCAGGGCGGCGGCCAGGATGTGTCCGAGGACGTCGTCGGCGTCATCCAGTATGAATTCATCGACTGGCGCGAGCGCAAATCGGCCAACGATATCCTGAACGATTTGCGTGGCGTCATGGCCGGCATTCCAGGCGTCGACGTCGAGGTTCGCGTTCCGGAAGCCGGCCCGCAGACGGGCAAGCCGATCCAGATCAGGCTTTCGGCCGTCGACCCCAAGGGGCTCGACGACAAAGCGCGCGCGGTTGCGGCACGCATCGGCAAGGTGCCTGGCGTCATCGACATTTCCGACGGCCTCCCGCCGCCCGGCGTCGACTGGGCGCTCGAGGTCGACCGTGCCAAGGCAGCGCAATATGGCATCAGCCCAACCGCTGTCGGCACAGTGGTGCAACTGGTGACCAACGGGCTGAAGCTTTCGGAATACCGGCCTGCCGGCGCCGACGACGCCGTCGACATCAGGCTGCGTCTGCCGGAAGACCGGCGCACGCTGTCGACGCTCGACGAGCTCAGGGTGCAGACCTCGCAAGGCTCGGTGCCGATCTCGAATTTCGTCGTGCGCAAGCCGGAGCCGACGGTCGGTATCCTCAACCGTATCGACGGCGCGCGCACGGTGGTCGTCCAGGCAAACGTTGCCGCAGGCGCCCAGGTCGCGGCCGTGCAGGCGGAGGTCACCAAGGCCGTCTCCGGGATGGATCTCGGCAGCGGCATACGTTGGAAGCTGGCCGGCTCGAACGAAGACAGCGCCGAGGCCAGCGCCTTCCTTGGCAAGGCCTTCGGGGCGGCGATCTTCCTGATCTTCCTGGTGCTGCTGATGCAGTTCAACAAATTCACCAGCGTCTGGCTGGTGCTGTCCTGCGTGGTCATGGCGACGATCGGCGTGTTCCTCGGACTGCTGATAACAGGCGAGACGTTCGGCATCGTCATGTCGGGCATCGGCGTCATCGCTCTGGCCGGCGTGGTGGTGAACAACAACATCGTGCTGATCGACACCTATGACCGGCTGCGCGAAGAGGGCTGGGACAAGATGGAGGCCGTGCTGCAGACCTGCCGCGAGCGCGCGCGCCCGGTGGTGCTGACGGCGGTATCGGCCATTCTCGGCGTGCTGCCGATCGCCTTTGGCCTTGGGCTGGAAATCTTCCACCACGAGACGACGATCAACGCGCCGTCGACGCAATGGTGGATTTCGCTGTCCTCGGCGATCGTCTTCGGCCTGTCCTTCGCGACGGTGCTGACGCTGGTGGTGACACCCTCGATGCTGATGGTGTTCACCCGCGCCAAGATCAAGCCGGGCGCACGGCGCGGCTTGTTCAGCCGGCTGTACCGGCGCGGCAAGGGTGAGATCTCGTCGGATGCGCAAAAAGCGGATGCCGGTCCGGAACCAGCGATCGCCTTCCCGAAAGCCGCCGAATAGGCACGCTGCATGATTTGAATGGCAAAGGCCGCCCGGAACAACGGGCGGCCTTTTGCTTGTTTGCCCCGCAATACGGTGGGCAGTGCCTGACGCAAATGCTCTTCGACTTGCGTTCAGGTCCTTGGGAAGCGCAGACGCGTAAACTACGACCTCTCGGATAGCGGGCGTCGGACAAGAATTCTGGCGCTCCGATCCGCGATTCAGGATTACTAAAGCCCGAGCTTCCTCTTCAGTTCCGCGTTCTCCTTGCGCAGGCGTTCCGCGAGCAGGCTCTTCAGTCGCTTGTTTTCTTCCTCAAGCGCGACGAGGTCCTTCAGATCGTCACCAACCGGCGCCGGCGGCGTAGCTTTCTTCCATTGATAGTAGGTCTGTTCCGAGATGCCGGCCTGCTTTACGGCGCTCTTGTGGGTGGCGCCGCCACTGATAGACTTTTGTATGAGGGCGAGCATCTCGGCGCGCTCCTTTTCAGAGTAGGTCTTACGTCCGGTCGTCGCTGCTGGTGCTTCCTCCGCCTTAGACGCCGCGCTGGCATTCTTCCGAGCAGCTGGCCTAGGCTCAGCCTTCGCCTTCGGCGACCGTTTGGCCTTCTTCTTTTCAGGCATCTCCACTTTGGCTGCCGGTTGGGTTGTAGTTGTTACTGGTTCAGCGTCCAGGGAATTTGCCATGAGATGCTCCGCTCGCGGTTTGTGCCTGTGTTCAGCATCAAGCGCTACGACGCTTGAGTCAACAAGTCGATGATTTGGCAGATCCATCTCCTCGAGTTCTCTTCTTGTCTCGGCCGTTGCTGCGGTAAGATCGACACCGCTCCAGATGGAACCACTTCGCTTTTGAGAACTGCGCTTCTGTCTTATCTCGACCGTGAATGCCGGGGGCTGCCGCCTCATAGGTAGTTCCTTGTTGAAAACGAATTGCGCTGGAAGTCGCGGCAGGCGACGGGTGAAGGTCCGGCCGATTCTTCTGCAGTCGAGCTATATGCATCCGACCGCCCGAGCAAGACCTGTTGGTGACGTACACCGCGGACCATAACGATTCCTGCGAGTACCTAGAAGCAAGTAGGCACTATGCCATCTCTCGATATCGACCAGGTGGCGGAGTCCGCAGCATGCAAAAACTATCTATCGTGTCTTTGATTGTGCATCGACGGCAGGGGTACGAACTGAAAGGAACTGCTCAAGAGCCGATCCAATCTGTCTGTCAGTTCTGCGGGTCACGTGCCGGGACGGTGTAACTCGACGGGAGAAGCCGCTCGCGAGCGCGCGCTCAACAGCGCGGCAGTGAGCGAGCGGCGTAGGGGGGGGTTGGCGTGAAAGGGATTGAAGCGTCGGGCTCGAGGCCTTTATCGAGCGGGGGTTACATTCGCTTCGGCAGCGTGGAACGACACACGATCGATGTCTTTGAGCTGAACCCCGGACGTTGCGAGGCAGTGCTGAAGAAACCCCAAATCGGCTGGGCGCAAGCTCGCTTGACTTAGATCGGGCTACGCTAATGTTCGCCCCTCAATCAGACATGGTCTAACACAAAAGTTTCGATAGCCCGCCCCCTCAGCACCAGATCCAAGGTTTCGCCTTGCCGACCCATCTACTTGGCAGGGCCGCCCAAGGCGGTCCATGGCCAGTCTTGAAACAATGGCGACCCGCAAAGCACCTGCATGATCAGGGCACAGGAGCGATCTCCAATGACTTCTCCGCTCAATTGCCTCCGCGCCTCAAACCGGAACTCGCCTGAGAAGCCCGCGTCGGATGAGATCGATGCTGGCGGCAAATGCGCCTGCAAAGTCATTTAACGCATGGACCTCCTCCACAAGCTCAAAGGAGAAGGGGCCCGAATAGCCGCCATCGAGTAGCGTCCGGATTTGGCTGCAATTGTCCGAGCCGCCCAGGATGCGATCCGGGCGAATCCAGAAGGTTGGATCGTTTATGCTCGAAATGTGCACGAGACCGGTCAAGTCGCAGAAGAAGGACGTCTCGCTGGCAAGCGTGTGGTGGAATGTATCGTGGACAAGCCGGAAGGCGGACTGGCCATCAACCGAGGCAATGGCGCTAGCCGCTTCTTTTTTCGACCGAAGTGAGGAGGTCTGGAACCCAAGCGGCTCGATATACCCAACGAGACCCCGCGACTGAAGTATTGGCTTTAGCGCCTTTAAGGCGACGCGGAGATTGCCTTGGCGCTCGGCATTGGCGGACCGCGAACCGTCGTTCACCGGCACCAGCATGAGCGCCTGGGCGCCGCAGGCGGCCGCATAATCGGCGAGCTTGCTGGCCTCGGCTTTGCGGGCGGGAGTCCACTCGTCGAATCGCTGCAAGGCGTTGACTGAGATAATCGTGACTCCCGCTTCGGCAGCGGCAGCCCGGATATCCGCCGACGGCTTGCCGCGCACAACAGCCTTGCTGCAAGGATTAGTCCGGACTTGCACGTCGGTCAGACCGAGATCGCGGGCGAGTGCGAGGAACGTCATGACGTCAAGCCCAGGTGTCGCCATATGGTCGAGCGCAAACCGAAGCGGCGCCAGGCGCACGGAGTGGCGTTCTTTCATCAAGGCGGCCGCCATTCGCGGCTCACTGGCCGTTTCTCGATTTTCAAGGCCGAAATGTTCGGCATAGGGAGGCGAGCCGGTCGAAGTCACCCGCTCTCTATTCATAGGATTGTCTATCATTGTGAGCCGACTTTCACGCAACGGGTACCACCGCGCCTCTTGAGACATTCATCTGCTAAGCGAAATGACCGAAGATGGATCCAGCCTACCCAGCCGCTTCTGCAGAGTGAGTACCAGGCCGCAAGGATGCTGAACCGCTCCGGAGCCAAACTGATGTGGCCGGCTGCTCCGCCGTAGCGAGGTGGACGGCCAGTGCAATCATAGGGCCTCCCCGACCTCTCCCTCAGGCTCTGATTCAATCCAGGACGCGCTGCTGTGCGGCCTTTAATGGCTCTGGGCACAAGGCCAACGCGTCGGCGAGCGTATTGAACGCAATCGGGGCGACCGCCGGCGAGACTGCGGGCGACAACATAGAGTCGCCGAGCACCAGGCGTTATCGCCAGCACAAAAGCCGCGGCAAGGCGTGGGGCGAGTTGCGTCAAATTTGTCATGGTGGTCGATACCAACGAAGTTTATGTTGCTAAGGGATGAAGGAGGCGACCTCACGGTCAGATGCCCGCTCGCTCGCTGCGAGGCCCGCAGCCACTCCGGCACGGTCGGCCGCGTTCCGATTCTGGCTCATCTTGCGCTTGCCCTCGATCCTCGTGATCGACATGCGCAGACCCACAATTCCGCGGAGTTGGGCCTGCACGAAATCCGACGGCGCATCCGACACCGCCCAGGGCGAGACGCGCTCACCCTCTTGGTGGTCGGTCAGGCGATTCACGGCCTCCAGCAGCCTCCCGGTGTCCTCGAAGAACTCGACCGGGCCATAGGCGTGGACGGTGACGTAATTCCAGGTAGGCACAACCTTCCCGGTTTCCTGTTTGGTCGCATACCACGCCGGGGTCACGTAAGCTTCCGGCCCCATGAAGATGGCCAGACCGTCGCCCAGCGGGGGAACACGGCACTGTGGATTGGCCTTGGCGAGATGGCCGTAGATCACGCCGTGCTCGCCCTCGCTTTCATCAAGCAAGAGGGGCAGCGGCGAGGCGAAGAGTCCCTCGGCCGTCGCGGTGACGAAGTTCGCCAGAGGAGATGCGCGGACGCTCGCCCGCAGGAAATCCATATCATCATCGCGGAAGGCGGGAGGGGTGTACATCGGGGGAACTCCGTGTGTGCGCTGCAGGTCGGGATACCGGCAATCTGACCCTCAGGAAACAGCCAGTTAATTACAAATGAAGTCGTCCAGTTGGTGAAGTGACCTGGCGAGCCCAGATCATCGGGCCAACTATCTTAGTGGCCCAACAGTCGTAGAGGGCCGTGTGTCCAGCTTGCGTAGCCCAGCAGGACCTGTGTGACGCCGAGCTGGCGCCGTCCTCCCGGGTTGGCAAAATTAATTAGGACACAGCATGTGCCGCCGAGCCGCTGGCGGTGTCGGCGGCAAGCTCGCGACCCGCAGATATGGCTGCGTACCGATCTGCTCGGGAAGTTAGCCTTCGAAGGAGGCGGAGAGCTCCCCCGACGGGTGAGCATACGCCTCTCGATCGACATCTCTGATAGGCTTCCGTGCTGCCGGCCTGCCTATCAGGCCGCGCATGCAGGCCAGCTCAGCCGCGATGACAGGGATGGCACGTTCCTCAACCGACCCGCCTGGCGGAACTGGCGACCGAGGCTTTTGCGGTGGTGATTTCCTGTTCGTAAACCTTACACCCTGGTGCAAGCTCTCTCAGACCGCTCACGAGCATCTTAGCTGCGTCCTCGAGCGCTCCCTCCGGCATCGCTGCTAAGCTTTCCAAAATAAACCACATGCGGCCGCCCACCGTCTCCAACCGGGTGCGCGTGCCCTGCCGCCAGTTCCAGCGGCGACATGTAACTGCCAGATCGTCGCGCCAGATGACCTCCCCCTTGGAAGGCTGTTCGACGACCGCTTCGCCATTCAAAACAGTGTGGAAGCACTCCGTTCCTTCCGCAATTGTCAGCCGTGGTTTACCGACGTATGCATCGAAATTTTCGCCGCCGACGGGTATTGCGAAACGCAGGCTCACTGCATTGTAGAGGTCAACGACAGGATTTATCGATGGGATGCGGCCGTCCCTCTCCACCCGTTTTTTCAATGCGTGCGCCGAGCACGGCGTCCGGTTTGGTTTTGCTCCGAATCGGACGTATGCCTCCGCCCAATTGGCTAAGTGCGCTTCTCCCCAGGCGGGTCCTCCCGCTCGGACGAAATCGCAAGCCTCTCCCAACACGTCTCGAGCCATGACGCCTCGCGCACTGTCCTGTGCATCAACAAGAATGCTGATAGCGCGAAAGTCAGGTGCGATCTCTGCCATTTCCTCGTCGATCAGCGGAAAATCCATCAACGCTTTCTCCTTTAAGCCGGCCGCACGGCGCCTTGCTTCCACTGGATGTAGGAGTCTCGTCGAGAACTCTCTTCGCCAGGTCGCAGGGTCAGAGTACTGCCCTGGACCCTGACTGGGCGACAGGGCCAGTCATGGCAAGTCTTGCTGATCCAGTCTGCGATCGCTGCCGGCGTGACTCTGGGGTCACGAGCCAGGCCTGTGCACCGTCAGGCCGGTTATTGAGGATGTTGCCGAGTGCTCGCAAGGCTTTTTACCCGTTGAACAGCGCCAGTAAGGAGCCGAACGCCATTCTCGATCTGCCGAATGGTCAGGGCGGAATAGCCCATCACCAGTCCAATCCGGTCAGCACGGCCTTCATCTCGAATGTATAGTGATGAAATCGGATGGATGCCCACCCCGACCCGCCGCGCCTCTTCAACCAGGATGTCCTCCAGCGAGCGAGAAAGATCCTTGAACCAGACGACGACATGCAGCCCTGCATCAGCACCCTCGATGACAATACTGTCTGCGAACGCGCGTTGAAGGACGGCAAGCAGCGCCTCTCGACGCTCGCCGTTGAGACGGCGGACGCGTCGCACATGGCTTTCATAACCACCGCTCTCGATAAGTGAGGCCAGGGCCTCCTGTTCGGCAACCGGAGAATGCCTGTCGAGAAGCTGCTTGGCCGTCGCAAAGACATCTTGCAACTCGGCCGGAACCACCAGGTAGCCGATGCGCAGCATCGGCGACAGTGTCTTGGAGATCGTCCCAACATAGATCACGGAACTGCGGTCTTCCAGCTTGTGCAACGGGGGCACCGGACGAATGTCGTACCGGTACTCGCCATCGTAATCGTCCTCGATGATATAGGCGTCGTTGCGCCGAGCCCATTCGAGAAGCTGATAGCGCCGCGAAATCGACAAGACGCCGCCGAGCGGGAACTGGTGCGACGGGGTGACATAGGCCAGCCGCGCCGGAATTTCCTGCAGCAGCTCCGTCTTCATGCCCTCGCTATCGACGGCGACGGCCACTGGAGTGGCTCCTGTGCTGGCAAAGACCAGGCGCGCCATTCTATAGCAGGGATCCTCGATCACGAAGCTGTCAGCAGGATCCAGCAGCAGACGCGCGCAAAGGTCCAGGCACTGTTGTGATCCACTCACGACGAGGATCTGCTCGACCCGGCAGCTAAGCGTTCGGGCGCGCCACAAATATCCCTGCAACGCCTGGCGCAAGCGATGCGAGCCGCGTGGATCGTGATAGGCCAGCCTTCCGGTACTTTGTGACATCGCCGCGTTCATCGCGCGCTTCCACGTCAGTGCAGGGAAATCAGATGGTGCGAGGTCGCCGTAGCGGAAATCGACCTTGAGACGGTTGGGGAGGTAGTCGGACCGTGGCGGACTGGCGCGCAGTCGCTCGCCGTAACTGGAAAGGTGAATCGGGCCAGTCCGTTTCGGCACCGCGCTGGTCGCTTTACTCCCGACTAGCGAAGCTGCAACGCGAGGTCTTGCGCCTTGGATGACCTCAATGAAACCCTCGGCGACCAGCTGGTCATATGCCACCGTCACCGTGGTTCGCGACACACCGAGTTCATTTGCGAGGCCCCGGGACGACGGCAGTTGGCTGCCCGTTTCATAGATGCCGCCCAGGATCTGCTCGCGAAGAGCTTCGCAGATCTGGCGCGCGCCCAGACCTTGAGGGCGAGCTGTCGAAGCGGCAGGAGAAGGCTGGACCATTTCTTTCATCGCCAACTGAACGTTCCATCTGAGTTAGTGTGACGGCATTGTCCCCGAAATCAAGAGGGCTAAAGCCGATGGCCAGCGCCGAAGATCCGCTTGAAAACGAGGCAATATCAATGCCATTCCGGAACGAGGTCGACCTCGCATTTGCCACCCGGGTCATCCATCACGGCTACGATCCGGCCGGCTTTTCCAATTCCGTTCAGACGCCTGTGTTTCTTACATCGACCTAGATTTGAAGGCGTGGCAGCAAACGAAGCCGCCGCAGCCCTTGGCGGAAGACTTCTACGCACGCGAATACAACCCGACGACTGGGGTCCTCGAAAAGCGGCTCGCCAATCTCGAAGGAGCCGATGCTGGGCTGGTACTCGCCTCGGGGATGGCGGCCTTCGGCACGCTGATCCTTTCGCTGCTTTCGCAAGGTGACGAACTCATCGTCCACAACACCGTTTATGCCAATGCACTCGCCATGGTCGAACAGGGCCTGCCGCATTTTGACTAAGGTCGTTGCCCTCGACCTGTCAAATCCCAGTAATCTCAAGGGGGCCATCACCGAAAAGGACTCGGCTCGTTTTCTTCGAGACGCCGATCAACCCGTTGAGCCGTATCCTCGACATCGCTGCCATTGCCAAACACGCCCACTCTCGCGGCGTGAAGGTCGCGGTCGACAGCACCTTCGCCTCGCCCGCCCTCCAGCGTCCGCTGGAACTCGGAGCTGACATCGTGATCCATTCGCTGACCAAGTACATCAACGGACATGGCGATGCGCGGGGCGGTGTCATACTCGGCGATGCGAAGACATTGCACCTGTTGCGCGAAACTGGCCTGCGCTATCCGACCCGGGCAGCGCTCTCGCCCATGTCCGCGTTCCTGATCTTGCGCGGGCTGAAGACACTCACGCTGCGTATGGAGCGTCACAGTGCCTCTGGGCTCGCGGTCGCCCAGGCGCTCGACGCACCGGGCTGTGGCTTGGGTTAGCTATCCGTTTCTCCGCTCTCATCCCGACCATGAGATCGCGCGCAGACAGATGTCGAACGGCTCAGGCATGTTGGCTCTCCAAACGGGGTTCGAGGGCGCGCGCCGTATGATGGACGGTCTCACGTTGATCACCAGGGCAGTCAGCCTTGGCGATGCTGACCGTCTCATTTATCATCCGGCAAGCCTGACCCGCTCGCGCAAGTTAATCTGCAAGGACGCGCATTTGCCTGAAGCAGTCGGCGACGACCTCATGCGCCTGTGGGTAGGACTTGAAGACGCCGTCGCTGCCGTCACTATCGCTTGGCGTAAACCGCGAGCGGGACTCGTCCACCCGTTTCGTCCAGCGCCTCGGAAAAGCCCGACGGCGTTCCTCGCGTGACAGATACATGTAAGTGCCGGTGCTGCCGAGCAGGCCGATGGAATCCACCTTTGCTGCACAGGGCGCCGATTTGATCACCGATCTCAAGCAGGCGAACGTGGGCGCTTTGCGCACCGATGAAGCGGTAAAATATGCAAGTGATGCGAAGGCCCTCGGCGCAGCCGCGGGATTTTCGCCGCTTTGTCCTACAGTCCGCTCACTGAGGACGAGGTTTTCGAGCATTTTTACGACAGTGGCGCGCGAAAGTGGCCTTCCGATCGTGATCTACGACGATCCTGCAAACACGCATTTTCGCTTCACGCCAGCACTCATCCGCGTCTGGGACAGCTGCCTGAGATCCTCGCTATGAAAAACTCAGCGGACCGGGGCGATGCTATCGAAGGCCAACTTGCGTACCAGAAAGAAATATTGCCGAAAGAATTCTCAATCGGCTACAGCGGCGACTGGAACGTCACGGCGGCCCTGATCGCGGGCGCCGATGCATGGTACAGCGTCCTCGGTGGCATCTTGCCGGAGCCCTGCCTGGGGATCGTCAGAGCGGCTCGGCACGGCGACCACACAGAAGTACACGGGTTAGACGCTACGCTGGCCCGGTGTGGGAGCTTTTTAAAACGTTCTCGAGCCTTCGCATTGTCTACGCTATCGCAGAGCTCCTCGAAATCTGTTCCGCCCAGCCCCCACGGCCAATCAAGCCGGTTTCCGCTGCCGCGAAGTACCAGGTCGCCGAAGTCCCGGCCCGTTTAGGATCAGGTGCCCCAATCGTAAGCCCCGCTTTCGAGTGGTGTGCTGACCACCGACGGATTACAGCTCTCGACCCCTACCCAGCGAGCTCACCGTGTGTGCCGAGGGAGCGCAGCACCTCCCGTCCCTCGGGACCACATCCTTGCTCAGCGGCTTGCGAGGCCAGCTCTCACTGCGGCACAGTTCTGGCAAAATGTCATCGTCCGAGCATGCTACTCCTCCTGATTGTGTCAAGTTTAAATCAAATTGTCCTATGTATGTTCACCGTTGCGCGACACTGACCTCGTAGAGGGCTGACGCGGCGGCTACTGAGAGGTTAAATGAAGAGCGATTTTTCCGCGGCCCGGGTGCATTTAGATCGGGCGTACCACTATCTTGGTGGTGATGACCCGATGAGCCAGACGGGGCGTGAAGCCTTGGACGCTATAATTGAGGCGGTCGCCTTCGAAGAATTCAAACAGCCCCGCCAACAGGCGGAGGTGCTACCATTTCCGGATGTGCGTCGCTTCTGAGACGATCGCCCTAGCTATTGACCTGTGGAGCAAATCCTCCCTGCTCCCCAGGCATAACCGGATGGGTAATAGCCATGAAGGCCTGGGGCGCGCATCCACGATGCCGGGCAGGTAGCGAACCCCATGGCCGGGGACCACGCGGTCGATTGGGCCAAGGTCCTGTCCGAAGCGCTGAGGAGAGTTTCCTTTCGGGCGAGACCGTGACGTCTGTCGCCAGACGAGGGGGCGTGCGCCGGCGAGCCTCGGCGTGGCGCGCCGAAGCGGTGCCGTACGCCGTTCGGCGGCCTTGTTTGTTGAGAATGCCGGCGATGACGGCGTCGGGTATGCGGTGCAAGCCCCCGCAGCAGCACCAGCGTGTGCTCGTCCGTACGACGAGGAGCGGGCCAGCGGGCCGACGCACATATCTACTTTGAACGCTCCGGCTGGCCCCCGTCTGGAAAAATTCCCGAAAATTGGCGCGATCGAAGCTTTTGAGCGGTGTTCGCTATAACCTTCACATCAATCACCGCGCCAATCCGTCAGGCGCGAGGCTCGCGCGGGCAAGTCGATGTTGCATTAGTTAATCCTCCGGGGAATCCGCAAAAGCGCCGGCAGCAACAGCAGCAAAAGTGAGCCAGAGCCACATCTCAGTGGAAACCGCCGGTCAGCTCTCGTCGAAATTCGACTGCAATGTCTTCAACCAGCTCTCTTTCGTATCCCCGGCACGAAGATTACCCTCCAGCACAAGCTCGGGGACGGTTTCAATTGTCGCACTGAATTGCCGACCAATATTTGCGATCGCCCCATTTTTGTCTTGCTTGTCAAGAAGCTCTACAAGCTGTCTCATATCAGTTATAATACATGATAGACGCTCCGGCCGTTGCAAATCCAAAAGACGTACATATCTCGTTCGGATGTTGAACTCATGAACGAGATCCAGCATTTTTCCATTGTTTCCACCCTCTGCGATCTTCTCATAAAATACCTCGAGGAACTCCCCAAACAAAATACAGTCGTTAGAGCTGGGGATCGTAGGAAGCGTCGACCACGGCTTGGAATGCTCATCTGGGCCTTCCCTGAAAACACCCTGAAGTATTGCGTTGGCAACACCATACTCATCTGATAATTGCTTTGTATCCAGCTTTCTTGTGTAGTAGCCATTGCGAGGAGATCCGACGATGTACTTTTCGGTTTCGATCTGAATCAATGCCTCGCGTAACGGGGTAACGCTCGTTTTCAGGGTAACGCTGATTAGACGTGGGTCGAGTCGCGTATCGGGGGGCACCTTAAAATCGACGATAAGTTTCTTCAATGCTTTATAGAGTCGATTGGCCTTGGACCGATCCCATCCTGGTGTATCTTCGTGCTGCCTATACATGCCTTCTCCTGGGAGAATGGTTTCTGCTATTCAAAGAAGCTTGGGCTGCAGCCCCACTCCTGGTGTCCCTCGCCCGCCCGATCTGCCCTTACAACCCGGGGGAGCCGGTTAGATGGGGCTGATCCTCGTGCGCGCAAGTGACATTTTTGCCCCACGGGGACATTTGAACCTCGCCGCCACATCAAACGGTGAGCCAAAGCGGCCGCTTTGAAGCTGGCCTCAGCGAGCTTCGCCATGCCATCGGTATCGTTCTTGTTTCGTTAAGTTTCGCTTAAGGCGCACCAGAACCTGGTCGTCGCCGGCCAGACCGGGATCGAAAGTCATGGCTGGCCTGCGCCTTCGACCGTCAGGCGGCACGGCTCGATCATTCCGTGCTCTACCTGCGCGTTTTACGGCTCTCCGAGGGATTTGCGTTCGCCCGCATTGATGGCCGCTGCCGCCGCCTCATCTACAAGCTCACGCGCGTGCGGCTCCTCATCCTCGACGACTTCGGAACGCACTCCCTCATTGAGGAGCAGCACTTCCATCTGTTCGAAATCGTCGAGAAACGCTATCGACGCAAACCACCCTGATCACCGCCTGTTGCCAGATGGCATCATCGCCGAGCTAAATATCAGGGGCCGCCGCCATTCTCGACAGGCTCGCTCACCGCAGCGCTCCAGTGCGAAAGCAAAGCCGCTGCGTCTCCTATGAAGTCAGTGCGTGTCGCAGCCTCACTTTGCCAGAGCGCCGCCTCTATTCACTTCCCATGGTATATTAGTGAACAAATGTCCGCGTACTTAGCATCACGTCGTTCGCTGCCTGCAGTGCCTGCCCCCGTCACCTTCCGCCCTTCCATTGTGGAGAATCTGATCCAAGTGGCCAGCCGAGGTGTTCATGGGGCGCGCGATTGCGGGTAATCCTCTACGCTCCACTCGTCATTATTGCACGTCCGATAGCCAAGGCAATTCTGGGCAGCGCTGACATTTCCGCAAACACGCGCCGCACGATTTCCTCGGCGATCCGCTCCGGGGTCGACGTGGGCTCGTCTTCGGCCGGGACGAACGATGCCATGCCGGCGAGGCATTCGCGCAGCATGCGCCACGACCTTCGCCGCAGCGGGAACTGGCTTCATGTACATGCGCAAATTAGTCCTAAAGAAGATCGAGTGCGCGATCAAAATCATCGTCGACACCAGACGCGGGCACCAAGCGCTAGATTCCTTCCACCGTCATGATTGCTGACAACGGCCTTTGGCGTAGAAATTGGCCCGCCACTCGATCGGCGATCGAGGCACTTGGACTGCGGATATCAGGTGCAAGAGGCGGACTTGACGCCCTGACGGGCCGCATTTTTGCCTGGACGCGCCGGCGCGTCTGGAACGACCCGATCGCGAACGACGTGTGGCAGCGCTTCGATCGGGTCGACCTTGCGCCGGCCGATGCGGTCTGATCCTGTAAGCTCAGGCGCCCTCGACCAGCGCGCGCCGGGCATGGGTGTTGCCGGCCGTTGCGATGCGGCCCGCGCCAGACGGTCTCGCCACTCGATTGCTCGCCGGGACCAGGCCGAAGTAGGCCATGAGCCGGCGTGGATTGAAGAAGCGGGTGAAGTCGCCGACTTCCGCAACCAGCACCACGGCATTGGCTGACGCGATACCGCGTATTGCCTGCAGGCATCACCCACCGAGCGCCGGTTCATTCCGGGATCGGCTGAGTATCTGTTACTGGACCTGCTGCAGGCGCCGTTCCGCATCATGACGGCATCGACGTAGTCCTGAATCCGACCTGCTGAGCGGGATGTTCGAAGGCCAATGTCAAAAGCAATCGGCAGCAAGCCATTCGCCAGGCCGCCCCACGCTCTTGCTTATGCCCGTGACGCAGCAGAAATCGCGAAGACGTTCATGCGCTCGCGTCAATATCTGTCGCACGACGGGGCTACACAGGCGATCAGGTCGCGAATGGCTTCGTGATCGTTATGGGCACCCAGACGGGGGTCAACTCTCCGGCCCGATTGCGGCGGGCGAGCATGGTGGCATCCCGACGGTTTATCTTCACCCGATCGCCGGCCGCCTCGGAATCAGCGATGACGCCACCACGTCGCAGCGATGACTCAGGCTTGTGAGTTGGCGATAACGGCCATAACCGCACGCGCCGGTCTCCTAGCCAAACGCTAGCGGCTTGCCGGAATGCCCAGACGGTTGCAGAGCTTTTTGATGGCATCAGTGTCATTGGGAATCTCGCCGAAATATTCCAGCGATCCGCCGCGTCAGCTCGCTGCCACCGCGATCGAAATCCGCTCCTTGTGAATATCCACATATGGCCCGCCTCTTGTGCATGAGGCACTGCGCCGGCCAGCTGGCTTAACCCTCGGCCGTTGCTTATCGGATGACGGGCCACCCTCAGGCCCAGCAGTCATAAGGGGTACGTGGAGTCGCCGCGGCTCCTGACGCTATCACATCAATCCAGAAGTTGAACAATAAGTCAGACTATCTTATCAATAGGCTCTTATGCCTCTTCAACTGTAGGCGACATGCCCGATTGCATCGTTTCGCGCAAAAATAGTCGGATATATTTAGAAATATACTTATATTCTCTTGCCTTCTAACTGGCACAAACCTATCTGCTGCAAATGCCGGTTCTACTGATCCAGGCATTCCACTCGACCAACATTCAAAGGAATATGTTCATGCCCCAAACTGAACCCTCTGCGTGGCAGAAACTTCGTCAACATTTCTCCCGCACTCCGAAGTCGAAGAACTGGGGCAAGCGCATCGCAATCGGCGGCATTGCGGTCGTCACGCTTGCCAGCGTCGGCGTCTCTGGCGCGCTCAGCCAGGGTTACGGAGGCGTGCAGCGCTTCGACGTCGGCGGCGGCCACGGCGGACCCGACATGCACATGCAGACCGGCCTCCGCCATGGGACGGGCTACTGCGCGCATGACTTAGGGTCCAAGCTCGTTGATCTTGACATCACGCCCGAGCAGGAAGAAGAGTTGGCGGCGATCACCGACCAGGTCCATAACCATATTCGCCTCATCAAGCAGGGCTTAATCCAGGCGCACAATGATCTCGCCGAGCTGCTCAGCGCGTCAACCCTCGATCCCGACGCAGTGGAGGAGGTGCGCGCCGAGATTGTCGAGTGGGCCGGCGAGGCTTTGCGCGCGCTGACGACCGATCTGCTGGATGCCACCGAGGTGTTGACGGCCGAGCAGCTTGAGCAGTTGCTCGACGATTTCGGGGATCTCGAAGATCGCGGATAAGCTCTGTACGAGCACAGGTTCGAACGGAGCGGACAAACGAGCATGGCGGACCAGGTCCTCATCGTCGATGAAGACAGGCGGCTGTCCGCCATGCTCGCGGAATATCTGACGGGTTACGGGTTTCGTGTGCTAACGGCGGACACGGGGGGGGGCATTGCCGACATCGCGCGGCAGTACCCCCCAAGCCGTAATTCTCGATGTCAGACTGGTCAGTCTACAGCGGGCCGAATGTGGGCCGTGGCAAGATTCCCCCCGGTTGGCAATCTGCTGCTTTCAGTCTGAAAGATCTTGCCCGTTTGCTCGCCGACAACAAGCCTGTGGTGTTCCTTGCAGGCCGCGCAGAGCTTGGTCCGCGTGCCTTGGGAGGCAGAAGCATTCTGGCGGCTGCGACTTCGCCGGAAATGAAGGACCATCTCAACAAGATCAAAGTGCGAGAGCACTTCCGGCCGGTAGCGCCAATATGCTTGGAGGATCGTGCACCTGACATGTTTGACCCCGGCACGCCGGATCCTTACATGCTGTTCGACCACCGAACCCGTTCAGAGTGGAAAGAAATAATCCCGGCGGTCGTCCATCTCGACGGAACTGCGCGACTTCAGACGGTTTCAAGAGCTTCCGAACACCCAATTTGCAGAACTTCTCATAGAGTACGAGAAACTCACGGGCATTTCGCTGCTCTGCAACACGAGTGCAAATCTCAATGGACGTGGTTTTTTTCCGGATGCTGCTGCCGCCTGTGAGTGGGGCTGCGTAGACCACGTTTGGTGCGATGGGTTGCTTTTGACCAAGACAAGTCAATTCGAGGGCTGACCGAGCCGCAGCCAAGGTTCCTGCATCGCCGGCGTTGAGCGCGGCTGCGACAATCATCGGGTCGCACATCCATGGAGCTGTTCCTTGGCTGGCGTCGATCACCACATAAGGTCACGTGGGCACACAGGCTAGCGTGCCGTCTCCTTCCTGAGCCGCCGGGGTGACATGCGACCGATCATTTCAACGTCGTAGTTGGCGTCATCGCAAGAGTATCCGGCGGCCTGAATGGTCTAGATCACAGCCTCATCGAGGAACGGTTCGTTGCACGAAATCGCTCGTAGGAAAATGGCGACAGGTCCAGTGTCTGAAACCCGCCGCGGATGCATCAATAACGTTCAATGGAAGAACTGACCGGTCAGGTTCGTTGCCCGCCATACCTCAGGGGTGAGCATCCGACGCCTCCCGATGCGCCGAAGGCCGACGTAAGCCACTTTAGCAACGTTGGACGGATGAACGAGGTTCGATATCCCGAAGCTTGCGCTTCCTCTTGGTTTCCGCAATCCTGACAGGATGCGACTTTCGCGTATTGCTTTGCGCTGGCAACAGTTCGGTTGGGCCAAAAGCCCGCCGCTGCGGTTGACTGAAAGCCGCCATTGACTGTCGCTGCGCCGCGACCGTCCTCGAGATGCGTGAGAACACTAGGCGCGCGATAGACACGCTACACCCTTCATCGCCGCTGAGTTGGAGAGAGCAAAACTGCGCAGAGAACGGCTCCAAACCCGACAGTGACGCGCAAATCCTTTGCTGAAGAGCTAGAAAGCGCCTCGCAACTGAGGATGCGCTCATCAGCATTGCTGCAGAGATGAAAGTGGGCGGTCGGAGGTCATTCAAATCGTGTTGCGCAAGTGGGAGCTCAAGCGGCTTGTAGAAGCGAACACCCGGCTAAGGACACTGCACGATAACAGGCGTTTCGTGCTCCGCGATGCCAAACAGTTTCAATTCGACAATCCCCAATTCGAATGCGACCGGGACGCCCTTTCCGGCACCAAGTGCTCGGTAGAAACCGGTGGCGAACGCGATCGCCGCCTCGTCACTGATTGTCGTGCGCATGCCGATGACGAAGGGGACATGCCGGGCAATCGCAAGAGCCTGGTTTTCAGAAAAGCAAGCGTTGAGCAGGACACACCGGACTTTCTCGCCCGCCGCCGCGAACAGCGCGGCCAACGCGTCGGGGTCGATTTCGTGGCTCGTGCCATCGGATGCTTCCACACAGATTGCACCATCAGCAGTACCGTGGCCGGAGAAGTGCACATAGGCCGGTTCGAGCTCAAGCAGTGCCCGCACCATGTCCTTGGCACGGACTGCTCCGCGTGCTTGGAGGTCAAACCGCTCGCGGTATCCTGCCGTTGCCAGCTCTTCTCGAATGTCCCGCAATTCCCTGTCGAGCCGCAACCGAGTTCTGTCCGAGGGATTGGCCGCTAGAAAGAGTATCCGGAGCTTCGTAGCCGTCTCGACAGCTAGTGCGCTCAGATAGGTCACATAGTCCATTGTACTGTCGGCCCAGAGCGCGATACCATCGAAGAAATCGGCTTCTGCGCGTTCGTAGCGACGCTGCGCTTCCTCCGTCCCGAAATGTTCACGCGAGACAGTTGGGTTGCGCGAATCTCTGATCGCCTGCGCGAACTCACGGCACCCCTTCCACTGCTGGCTGGAATCCCCTCCGGTCACCCGTCTGGCCTTCTCCCGCACAAGGCTTTCAATCAGCTCGACCTCCGCGTCCCTGGGCCATTCTTCGGGCGTGATACCCGTGTCTTCCTTACGGTAGTGTCCAGCGGTACGCTTCGCCCTGGCCTTGAGCGAGCCAATAAGGCTTTTTAGCCCACTTCCGTTCGCGTCGATTTCCGTCTTAGCCACGCTAATCCCCAATGCAGCGCATGCCGAGCAATGTACCCGTCGTGAGGCGCGAGCTTAACCTTAAAGCGAGCTGTGTTCGCCTGAACCGATTCGAGCCGACGTCTCTTGCGATCCGCTGCCGCCACCACCTGCCGATGGGATCGCTGGGATCTTCTCGGCGGAGCTGCGCTTCCTAGCGCCAATGCCGCGGCCCGCTCGAACGCTGTTCGGTCGCCACGAACTTTCAGCAGAATACCCCGTCGCCTTGATCGACCATACGTCGCCTCGTGGGTCGACAATTGGTAGGCAAGTTCATACGGTTTAGCTTCCAGTTCAAGAGCAGTGATGGAGAATTGCATGAACCAGCCAACTCTGCCGCCTTCTGAGCGGAATTACTTGAACTTTGTCCTCAGAAACGCGAGCCAGGGAAGCGAGGAGGCCTAGGTCCGATGTTTCAGGCGCCACGGTTTGATTGCCCCCGGCCAGCCCTTGCTCTTGGCTCGACCGCACCCATTCTGATTTCGGAGTAGACAATGTCGCGCATCGATAGCCTGCGCAGCGAACTCGCTCGGCTTAAGCAATCGGAAGGGCGGCTTCGGAAGGAACTCGCCGGGCACGAGGCAACAGTTGCTTTGGCGCGGAAAGATGCCGGTTCGAAGCGTCAGTCGGCGGCGCGGTCCCGCAATGCGTCGTCGATCAATTCCTATCTCCGCTCGGCTGTGTCACTCGACCACAAGGCCACCGAAACCGGTAAGAAGGCTGCCGCGGTCGCCGAGAAAATCGGTCGCAACGCCAAGGACCAAGCGAGGAAGCAGGCAGCGATCGCTAGCGCGGAAGAAGACCTGCGCAAGGAACGCGAGCGCGCCGACAAGAAGCGCCGACGTGAGGAACTCACTCACGCGCGTCAGGTTCACGGGCTCCTGCAGTCGGCCCCGCATCTCGCGCGTATCCCCGAGCCCAAACCCGAACGGCTCCGAGTCCTCTACGTCACAGCCAATCCCGAAGCGACCGAACGCATCTACCAGCGCGACGACGGGTCAGTCGTCGAGGAGGGCCGCTGGCTCCAGACCGACCGTGAGGTGCGGGACGTTCTCAAGGCACTCAAGAGTGCGCTGCATCGCGATCTCATCGATCTCGAGCATCTTCCGGCAGCGACGTTCGCCGATCTGATCGATGGGACAAACGAACGACGTCCGCATGTTATCCATTTTTCGGGTCATGCCGCCGAGGGCGCCTTGCTATTTGACGACGGGCTTGTCCACAGTACTCAAGCACGACCGATACCGCTGCAGTGGATTGCCGATCTGCTGGCGGCAACGACAACGCCACCGATTCTCGTTGTCCTCAATGCGTGCGACAGTCTCGTCGGCGCCGAAGCGCTGCTCGAAACGGTCCCTGTTATTATCGGAATGCGTGGTGAAGTCGGGGATATTGGCGCCAGGGTATTCGCAGTGCGTTTTTATGCAGCGATCGCTGAGGGACAGCCGGCGGGGATGGCTTTGCAGCAGGCCAGACTTGGCCTCAAGGACGCCTTGCTGCTGGACGACGCCTCCTTGCTCGAGTCGTTGTCACGATCGGGGATAGACCTTGATCAGGTTGTGTTGGTGAAGGGGCAAACGCCAGCCGCCTGAGACTGATAGTTCGTGCCGGCGCGTCCGGACCAAAATGGAACTGGGGGACTGATGAGTAGCGACGACAACGCTGAACGCGACAAGGGTCTCGTCTTTGTGGATACCGCTTTCGACCGACGGCCCGCGACCCATGTGATGATCATTGGCGTCGGCGCGTTTCAGAGCAAGAAGCTGAAGCCGGTTACTTCACCGCCGATCTCGGCACGCGCTATCGCCGACTGGTTTCTCGATCAGAAGGCCGGATTCACCAACCCGGAGCGGCCGCTCGGGAGCCTTGCACTGGCCCTCTCTGAAACGCCCCCTGGGCAGGCTGGCGCCCAATATGCAAGCGTAACCGTGCCACGAGCGACGTTTGCCGAGGTGAAGGCTGCAGTGAAGGACTGGGTCAAGCGGGCCAATACGCACAAGGACAACGTGATGGTGCTGTTCCTTTCAAGCCACGGCGAGAGCTTCGGTCGGAGGACAGCCTTCTTACTTGAAGACTACGACACAGACCCGCTTGAGCAGACCGCCGGAATGACCGAGATCGAGCAGTTCATTACAGCGCTCGAGAACGCTGTGCCGACGTCGCAGCTGTTATTGTTCGATTGCTGCCGTTTGAAGACCTCGTTGGGGCTGCCTGCCGAAGAGGAGTTCGGCACCAAGCTGATCTCGCTTTCACGAGCGCGGGACGACCACGGTGGAACGCGCCACCAATGGGCGCTCTGCTCAACTAGCCTCTATGAGGAGGCCGACGGTCGGCGCGATAAGACAACTGTCTTCACCGACAGTTTGCTCCGAGCGCTCAACGGTGCCGCGGCCGACGTGTCGGGGGCACGCTGGCCGGTTCGACCCGGCATTCTCGTTGACCGGCTCACTCAGTTTCTAAGGCTCTTTGCTCGACCAGACGGGTCGTTGCAGACGCCGGCGGGCCGAGCCGCTGGAAGCTTTGCGATCACCTATCCTGGCGGCCTTGATCGGGTGAAAACCTATGTCAGTCTTTCCGATCGAGCCCGATGGCCACGCTGTCGCACCGTCATCTCAGACCATCGGGAGGTCGTGTCTACGAAAACTGCGGGCGAGGCCGCGCCCTTCTTCGCGGAGTTTGACCTCGAAGAACTGAAGACAGTGACGATTTCAATTGATCGGGACGGCAAGGCTCTTGGGTCAGAGATACTTACCCCTCGCGCTCCCGTGGCATTCGTCGAAATCGGAGCGGTACCGACCGTCGAAACCGCCTCGCCAGTCCCGCGTCGCGGCCCCGGCGCCGAATTGGTTTTTGAGTTTACTGCCGCAGCGGAGGTAGGGGCCGGCTTCGTCGTCGCATTGTCGCGGCGCGACGGCAACAACCCCGGTCCACTGAAACCAGTAGTCGGCGGCACTCGCGAAAAGCTGCGCCTTGACGTCGAGCCGGGTGCCTACAGCGCCGTCATTACGCTTCCCGACGGGACGAGCGTCAGCAGGGAACTCCAAGCCGAGCAAGGCGCGAGTGTCCATAGCCTGATTGTCAGCGGCCCTTCCCTGCATGAATGGCTGGGGTATGCGACCTTAGCCGGCGCGCTTCTTGCCAGCACCTCAATATCCCAGGGGCCAGACGCGGTCAGCGCACCTCGATTTCCACAGCAGCCTCTCAACCCTAGGGGACCGACGGTCACCAGTGTCGCCCGTTCAATGCCGGCCCCCTCGTTCTCCGAACTCGTCGGGGTAATGGCCAAGCCGCGCGACGCAGCCCGCCTAGGTGCGGCAGGCCCGCGAACACCCGCCTTGCGGGAGGCAGCGGGCGATCGGGACTTTCTTCGCTTTGATGTGCCCGAGCACAATCCTCTGGTCTTCGAGGACGCCTACACGCAGCGCAGCGGGCCGCTCTGGGCCGTCCTTGGATTCGGTACCCGCATCGAAGCGGCCTTTCTGCCGCAGTTGGGCCGGCCGAGCGACCCAAACGAATGGTCCGCTCACCTAATCGTCGCCGCCGCTCCAGCAGAAGGGCGAGCCGCGACGTCGGGCATCGTCGAGTCATACCGATGGTCCGGCCTGCTGGCGTTCCTCGCTTCGCGCGACTTCGAGCGTGGCTCCGAGGTTCTCAAGGTCATGCAAGGAGAGGTCCGCGAGGCCGTCCGCAGCAAGATGACCAACCCGCTTGCGGCCGTGGCGGGTGCTCTAATCGCAGTGGGAGCCGGAGCATCGGAGCTTGTGCCACGGCAATGGCTCGAGAACATCACCAACCGGTTTCCGCAAATCCCCGACGGGCCTATTATCCTGGCGCGTCGCCTGATGACCGAGAGGTCGCCCGACTTCGATCGTATCTCCGAATTGCTCGAACAAGGGTTCAGCCGCGGCGTGCCATTTTTCTCGCTCACCTGCGACTGGCTGGCCCGCGGTCTTGAATCGGTTCCTGGGTCGCAGGAGGAGTCTTCAGAGGAGCGAGGGCTGGTCCGGCGGGTCGCGGCTCGCGTCGATCCGCAACAGGCCTTCACAGTGGTCAAGCTTACTCCATGAGGTAGCTCAATGTTCACACTCACCATGAATCCGGCGTCTGAGGGCGATGCGCTTGTCCTCGCCTGGGGCGATGAGGACCATTCGTATCACGCCCTGGTCGATCTCGGCCGCACAAAGGACTACGGCACTGCCCGGCCTGCGCTAAAGGAGATGAGCAACTGCGAACTCTTCGTAATCAGCCACATCGATGCCGATCACATCGAAGGAGCCATGCCTTTGGTGCGCGAGGCGGCGGCGCCGTTCAATCCCAAAGAGGTGTGGTTCAATGCCTACCATCAGCTTGTCGAAGCGCGTGACCGCATTACAGCGGGTCTCGAAACCGAGCCACTCAACGCCGAGCAGGGCGAAAAGCTTTCGTCCGGCATCGATAAGTTCAATTGGAAATGGAACTCCCGCTTCGCCAGCCGCATAGCCTCACGTGGGAGCCCGGAGGCAAGTGGCGAAATTAGCTTCGCCGGGCTCGCGATTCGCCTACTCTCGCCCAACGATGCAGATCTTGCCGCGCTGATCCCGCGTTGGATGGACGAACTTGAAGCCAATGGACTCCGCCCATTCGACCCTGACCACGGAATGGGCGAACCTGGCTCAGGCCGCGAGCCCTTGTCCGGGCTGGACGTCGAGCAACTCGCCTCCAAACGCTTCAAGGAAGACACCGCCGCGCCTAATCGCAGCAGCATCGCCTTCATTGCCGAGTTCGGCGGTCGCCGCGTCCTTTTGGGCGCCGATGCCCATCCGGGCATCATGGAGCGCGCTTTGCGGGAGCTCGGAGCGAGCGAGGCCGAACCCTATCCCCTCGCTTGCTTCAAAGTCTCCCATCACGGCAGCAAGGCCAATACCTCGCCAGAGATTCTTAGGATTCTCGATTGCACGGCATTCGCCTTTTCGACGGATGGCTCGCGCCACAACCACCCCGATCCCGAAACTATCGCAAGAATCCTTGTGAATGACCCGGTGCGTCAAAAGGTTCTCTATTTCAATTATGCGCAAGAGAACACCACGATCTGGAACGACCCCGAGACAATGCGCCGCTTCAATTACCACTGCGTGTTTCCTGCCCAAGGCGAGCAGGGCTTGGTCATTTCTATCTGAGGGGAGTGGTCGCGTTCTCTTCCTCAGGGCAAAATCTGGGCACGGTCATCGGTCTTGTGATGATCATTACATGCCATGTTGCCGCATCGCGATCTGTTGGCCAAATGAGGTTGGAGCGGGCGTGAAAAAGCCATCGCAACCCCTGCCTTCCTATCGACCGCAGCCATACGAAGGCTGTTCAGGACCCAGTGATAGCAAGTTCCTCGTGCAATGCGGCGTACAACATATTCCCTCTCGCGTTCAACAAGGATACGAGTTCGGCTTCGGTTGCATGTTCGACTTGCTCTCGACTTCCATATCCGTTTTTCCACAACTCGAGGATTTCGCCGCGCGCTAAGACGATAGGTAATTCAGTCAAGGAGAAGGCTGCGCCGGGTATTCCAAGGTCAAGGCGTTTAAGCAAAGTACTCACCTCATCGGGATCATCAGCTCGACCAAGAACGATCGCAGCTATTCGGAGCACCGAGTCCAACAGGAAGCGGGTACCGTCAGCAAAACCCCTTATGTCGCCATGACGAATGGGCGAAAACGGATTGGTGGTGTAGCCAGTCTCAATATCCGTGATTGTAACGCCTTCGATCCAGTCCGAAACGATGAGCGCACGTTTGCAGCGACCGTAATATTTCACATCGCTTTCCGCACGATGCCATAGGGCACGCGCCACATGTTGGCCAAAGCGTTGCGAAACTTGTTGCTGCCGTTGCGGCTCACCGCGTCTTGTTTGAGGCGTGTAGTCTTCATCGCGTTCGGGCAGCGCTTCCAATAAAACGAGAACCGTCTCTAGTCCTATCGAATCCGGCGGCAATTGGCGTAGCAGCTCAACAGCCTGCATACTGGATTCCAAGCTGAGGGGTGACTCGCCGCAGGCGCGCCCTAGAGGCGTTAGCCTCAGCCTTCCATCGCGCTCATCAATCAACCCATCGTGCTGCATCCTCGTCATCAAATTGAGGAGCCGGGTTGACATGCTGCCGCGCCAGGCGGGATCTCTCAGCGAGGCAAGAAATCCTCCATAGGTGTTTGCCACCAGATCGACAACTGCATTGCTTGGAATATCCTTTACCTGCGCCAGAAGTCTAACGACCCACGTGCCCGGGCTTCTTTCGTCGAAGGAAGACTGGATGCGTTCGGGACGTCCCTGAACGTAGCGCCGGAAGAGATTCTCTCGCTCCATGCCGGTGTCGGCGAGAACTATGGCTTTGCCTTCTGTCTCGTAGCCCAGGCGACCTGCACGGCCCGCCATGTTCTTATACTGAGCGACAGTGTAAGGCTGCGGCTCCACTCCGCGAAATTCCGTTTCCGCCACGATGACGGTCGAAGCCGGCGTGTTTACGCCGGCAGCTACGGTGCTTGTCGCCACCAAAACCTGAATCCCACCGTTTGGGTCGCGAAAGCCTCTCTCCACGATCATGCGTTCTTCGCGATTAAGATCACCGTTGTGAAAGGCAACGCCGCCGTTGAGCGCGCGGCGAAGGCGTTCGGACATATCCGAACGATCCATTCCCGGCAGCATGTCCGCGATTGTTTGTGCTGGCGGCAAACCCAACTCGGCCGCGAGATATTCCGCGCAACCGGCGGATGGTCCTCTCGCGTTACGAAAGACGATGACCTTTTCGCCCTGACCGGCGAGATGCCGAACCAGCGGTACGAGAACGTCTTGGGAAGATGGCTTATCCCGGCGCTGCCGTATCTCGCAGCGTGCGAACAACTGCGCGACCTCCACCTCACCATTAGGACGCTGCAACTTCCACACGCCGCTCCGATCAATGACACCTTCTGTCAAGGGAACCGGACGCTCGGTCGTAAGGAGAAGTTCACAATCAAGCCAGCGCTCAAAGTTGTTTGTGTCGCCGATTACCGCACTCAGGGTCACCAACTGAGGTGCAATCCCCCGCTCGCGTGCGCTCAAAAGATTGGTGAGGATTAGCTCCACAACCATCCCACGACCCGGCTCTGTGATAAACTGTCCTTCGTCAATCACCACCAGACCGATTTGGTGAAGGATGTGCGGAGAGGAAACTGACAGAGCCAAAAACTTCTCATAAGTGAAGAAGGCTATGTCGTACTTGCCCCTTAGAACGTCGCCAACCTGATCTTGCCAATCGCCGCTGCATCGGGCGATGCGCAGATTCAAAAGGTCGCCATAGAGCGCAGAGAAATCTTCGAATTTTTCATTGACCAGCGCTTTGTAAGGGAGGAGGAAAACCGCCTTCTTTCCCTCGCCGATTGCTTTCAGTGCTGCCATCTCGCCGACAAACGTTTTGCCGGCACTTGTCGGCGCTACGACGAGAAGAGATTTTCCATCGAGCACGCCATGGCTATTCACAGTGGCGATCTGCAATGAATTCAGACCGGCGGGGAAACGATCGCTCCAAGCGTTCAGCGCATTCTGAGGAATTCCGTAGGCCGAAAGCTCCCCAATTGGACCTGAAACAGTGACCGTGCCCCTTTCGGGATAGAGCGCGCGGTAGCATTTACCGCGCATACCTTTCGGCAGGGTTAGCTCTCCTTCGACATGACCGAACATCACCGGAGTCTGTTCGTAACCGAATCGGGCTGCGTTGGCGCGGACCATTTGCACAACGCGGTCCACCATCGCAACCACGCTCACCGGCCCATCACTCTCCAGTATGCAATCCAAAATCGCCTTCGTAAAAAGACCGTGGCGTGTTTGGGGGTCTTCGAGGGCCTCCTCGTTTGGATTGCATGCAGCGAAAAGAATACGGCCCTGTCCACCAACTTCGGCGAGCGGCATCCCCGCTGCGCGCGGAATGTATCCGACATCCAGAACGCGTGCCGGCGCGCCACCGCTAAAGCAGCAATCTAGCAAAAGCAGGACAGCGCGCGCTCGCGAAGTCCGAAACTTCGCGGCAATCTCCGTCATGTCTATTGTCGTTCCCGGAACGTCGTCAGAGCGCGTATCCGTTAAAACTAATCGGTGGTCTTGCGTGCCGTGGCCGGCAAAAAACAGGATGACGACGTCATCTTCTGATGCACCGTCGAGCACATCGTCAAAGATGGCCGAAACCCTCGCATAAGTCGCGTCGTGGTCAGTGATAAGCGTTGGCTGAAACCGGTCAATAGAATCCGACAGCACCGCGCACATAGTCGAAGCATCACCCACAGCGCCGCTCAGTTCCCGCGCAAGCGGATCAAGATGTTTGTTGATTCCGATAAACGCTGCGCGGATCATGGTTAGGCTCTGTGCACCGCAATCGATCCGGTGGCGGGGCGTTCGTATTTTTTCAGCGCCACGGGCGGAAAAGTTTCTCTTTGAACGACTTGCTTGTTTCCGATTTTTTCAAACCACACGCACCACACGCCGTCCTCGTCCGTCATGCTCGTCTTGCCTACTTGCTCAACAGTCATTTGAGGACCCCCGGATTTCAGTTGAACAACATCACCCGCTGCAAATTCAGACATTTTCATCTCCTTGTTCGTGATTTGTCCCATCGTAACATTTTTTTGCGGTAGGCACTCCAGCGACTCGTTTTTGGAGCAATTATCAACAGGTGATGCACCAAGGCTTTACGGATTGAGTGTATTCGGTCGCGAGGGCGAACTTGCATAGACAGCGGTGCCGCCCATCAAACAAGCGGCAATCATATGCGTCAGCGAGTGCAGTCCACAAATAGGTCTGCAACATAGACGTTTCCGCCGTTCCGTCGAGACGCCAACCAAATCAGTCAAACGAACGGAATATGCTTCCGCAAACCGATCAGCGCTTCGATCGCCGCCAGCCCGCTGTCATGGCCTCCGCTTCTGAACAGAACCATCTTTCGCCTTTGGCTTCGGTGATTTTGGTGACGTTGTAGTACTTCTGTCCAGGCACGTGATAGATGCGCCGCCGTTTGCTGATATGTTGCCTTTGATATTGCAGCCGGAGTTGCCGTTGCCAATCGCAAAAGCGGTGCCGGCGGCGCTTGCGCATCGTCGCCATGCTGCGCCCGCCAGTCCCATGGCGGCAGAAGCGTTCCGACCCAAAGACCGGTCTTCGACGCCTTCGCTTTGGTCTGTTGTTTTGCATAGGCGCCATCGCTGTATTTTGGCCAATCGAGCGCTTGGCCGTGCTCGAGCATCCAGGCGGCGACGCTCGACCGTCGGCGCGCCTGCAGTCACCAACAAACCGGCCGTAGCGACCAAGTCCCGAACGTACACTTGACCGGCCTCGAGGCTGCTAGGAAGCCGTCCAGCGCTTCGGCGGAACGGCGCCCGCATGGATATTCGAATCCCTTGGCGTCGTCGCAGTATTGCCGGCTCTCGGGCGCGTCGATGCCATTGAAGCGGACACGCTGCCCATGGATCTCGATCGTGTCGCCATCGATGATGGAGGCGACACCGGCAATCGGCGCTGGAGCCGGCTTGGTCAGATTCAGTAGGTGACCTCGGGCAATGAGCCGCTGTGTTGCATGAAGAACTGCGCCACCAAAGCCGAAGCCGCGGCTACCGTCACGTAGATCACTCGCAAAGGCATGCCAGCCCACCGGCGCGGGCGATATTGCTTGGCTCCGGTGCGTTTCAGCCACTTGTCGGACCGATTGTCGTAGCGAGATCGTTCCACCGTCCTGGCCGCTTTCACTCGCACCCGATGCCGTCGCGATCGCGATCTAGTCCGTTAGGATCACCGTTGGTGATTTTCACCCCATGGGGTGCGACCGGATTGTTTCCCTTGCCGCCTGCGCAGTCCAAATCAGCACCGCCAGATGGCACAGCTGCGGCAGTTGCGGCCACGCCTCGATACCTGTTGACGATTGCTGCGGCGCGTACGCCGTCGCCCTCGATATGGGTGTTGTTGCTGTTGGGATTGAATGGATCGACCGTCTGCAAAAGCATGTTGGCGTGGTACGCATCGCCAGCGGCGAGCGTCACCGAAATCGTAATTGTTCAAATAGTCGGCTGCGCAGCCCGAGATAAGTACCACGGACAACACGCACGAAAATTCGTGCACATGCATGAATGAATTCCCCAACCCAAGAAGGATCATGCGCTATTTGTCTCTTGCTGTCGAATCCAGAAGAGGTTTCGGCCTTCCGTGAAGGCACCATTGTCGTCATTGCCGTGTCGTCTCAGCGATGTTGGCTCTGGGGAGGAATACATGCGTGGCGCGCTCGTCTTTGGTTCCGTTCTTTCATTGATCCTATCATCGGCTCCCGCCTTGGCCTGGTGGGACGGCGGCCCCATGCAGATCGCCGCCGTGGCCTAATCAAAGCTGAGCGCACAGGCGAAGGCCAAGGCCGGTGCCCCGATCAAACTGAACCCCGACTATCAGAGCTGGGTCGCCGGCGTGCCGGACGACAAGAAGGCGCAGTATGCTTTCGTTCATGCGGCGGTTTGGGCTGATGACATCAAAGACCCTGCCCACGGCTACACCAAGGACGACGACACGCCAACGGGGCAGAACATCGGCTATGCCGACAAGAACATGCATCGCTACTGGCACTTCAAGGACATCAGCTTTTCGACCGACGGGACGCAATTCTCCGACGCCGATCCGATCAACGCGGTCTCGCAGATGAAACTCTTCGTCGCCGCGCTGCCGGCGTCAGCCGCTACCGACGACGTGCGCCCTTTTCTTTTGCTTTCAGCGCTTTAAGGGCGGCGTCCGTCAGCAGCCCAATGGTCTCCTGAAAAAGTACCGTCAGTACAATTTCAAGGCTCGGCAGCAGGAAATCCCTTTTTCCAGTGCCTTAAAGGGCAAAAAAGTACCGTCACGAGCCTCTTTGGTTGTGACTGTACTCAGAAAAATCCTGGCTCAGCCAATACGCCATCGGCGAGCCGACTACCGCGCCACCAATGATCACGATATCATAGGCATTGCGCGAAGGGGCTGTGTAAGGAGGGATTGCCACGACTGCTCTCCGTTTTCGAGGTTGAAGACGGCGATCAGACCGTCCGGGGCCCGCGCCAGCAGGCTGACATCAGGATCCATCCGAAGAAGGCGCACGAAGGCGCGTGACGCTCCGTCGGTGGCCACGCGTGTCCAGCGTTCGACTTCCTAGCAGCAGTCTGGCCGTCTACTTATCTGGGGTGGCGGTGGATCACCCTGCCCTGGATCAGTTCGCGACCCGCCTTGCCCGTCTATCGTTCGCCGCTTAAGCAGGGACGGTACTTTCTTCCACAGATAGCCAGTGACATGACAGTGGCTCAGGAAGAGAAATTCAAGGCCGCTCAGCTCCCGTCATTCGCTTCGAGGATGGGGAGCAGGTCGTGCGTCACGCCAAATTGCACGATTTACGGGGTTGCCGCCCAAGAACCGTATCTGTCCTGTGGCGGAAGCTTTGGAACAAGGGAAGTTGGGATCAACACCGAGCGAATGCTTCAAAGCAACTCCGTTGGTGGTATGAAGCAGGCGGTGTCGGGCGCGAGGGTGTCCACCATGCGTCCAGGTGATCCTCAAATGAACCCTCTGCACCGCTCGAGGCGCCCTTCGGGAGTTCCAGGCGGCATTTCTGTTCAATAGCTGAGCCAAGTCTGCGGGCGTTGGAAGCTGTTAAACCTAGATCACCGGAGGCATGCTCCGCGCCACCCTGCTTGGTCGCGCCATGATCACGCAGAGGGACTTCCCATTCTATGCTTCGATCGGGAGGAGGATTGAACCTGAATGGATATCCGGCCGACCTTCGCGCTGGTCTAATCGCCGCGTAGAATCTTCGCCTCGAGCGCGGCCGCAACGAATGCCCGCCTTGCAGTTGGCGGATGAGCCTCACCACGCAACACGTGCAGACAGGCATCCATCGCTGCATTCCGCTTCTTGGTCTGAGAACGAAGATCCCGCATCAAAATAGTTGCCGCGTCATTCACCTCAAGCACGATGCGTTCAGAGCTGTTACGGTTGACCTGAACGACGACTGGTCTCTCAAATCTGCTTAAGCCCATCGCCACGCTCCCCTCCACCCGGCGACGACAGGCCGCACTGTTTTCCTCAACCGAAATCCGCCTGAATCACCGCAGCTAATTTTCGGTCCCAGGCGACCCCCTGCCTGGCCGTAAAGTCTCGAGAATGGTCGGTTCGCGCTGAATAAAATAGAGTGGGATAACCAAGCCGAATGCAGCGACACTATTGAGAAACAGGTATATGGTCATATAGCCCCCCGGCCATTTTCATAAACCATACAGCCATGCAAGTTCGCTAAAAGCAAGCGACCCCGGCGCGCGCACCTGCGTATACACGGCAATGTCATGTCGCCTCGTTCACAGCCGGGCGCGGCATGCTAGCCAGTGCCTACAGCACTCGTGATCTCGGACCGTGCCCATGCGTCGCGGACGCCCGATAACCACGGAAGTGCGGTGCGGCACATTGAGGCCGAGCCTGCACAACAGTCTCGCGGCAGCGCGAATGTAGATTGGCCGGGAGAATTCGCCAAAGTACCTCATGCTCCGTCATCAGCGGAACCTGAGCTCGAACAAAGGCAAGTCCGAACGGCCGCCCATCCTGCAGGATGTGGTGACGGCCAGTCACCACAACATGATCATCGACGAGTTGGGAATCGGCGCTATCCGCGCGACATTGGACCAGACGGCCCCGGGCTGACATCAGTCGATCCTCAAACGTGTCCCCGTACAGAATAAATCCGACAGCCGCCACTAGGGCATTTCGATCGGACACGCTGAGTGTTGCTGACGTCCCGCCGACGCAACTTTCCGAGCAATCGTAGATCCGAGCGATCGGCGAAGGACAACAAAAATCCTCCGCCCCCCACCGCGGCCGACCGGACGCGCTGCGGCATTGGGGAGCGGTTACATCTAGCGGCATCCCCGAGCGCGAGGTGTCGTTCTCAGTGAACAGTTACGATTTGAAAGCGCGCCGGCTCTAAATCAGGAGTTCGTGCGATTCTCACGAAGCTCAAGGGAATCGGCGCGCTAGGACGACAGGTAACGGGAAAGAGCTGGGACCTCAGAATGTCGGTTTCGTACAAAGCTGAGTTTGGTACGTTTCCCACTCTGACATACTTTTCGCGTCTTTTGTAATCACGCGGCGGGGGCTCGCCGTGCATCGATTCGCATTCCGCTGTCATTGTCGTACCAAGGGGCGTATTGTCACGAGATCGTCTGCACGTTTTTACGGGCGCGGACGGCAAGGAGATTGGAATGCTCTTGCCCCAAGTGGGATTGAGCCATGACCAATCCAGTGAATGCTTCCTACAAAAATGAATTGCTGCGACGGCTTAGCGCGGATGACCTCGCGCGTTTGGAGCCGCATTTTGAGCGACGTGCCCTTGATCTGAGAATGCCGTTGGAGACTGCCGGTTCAAGGATAGAGGCCGTTTACTTCCTTGAGGAAGGCATCGGCTCTGTTGTCGCGATGACTCCGGACGGCAAGGATGCCGAAGTTGGCCTCATTGGCTTAGAGGGAATGACTGGTCCCGCGCTGGTGATGGGTGCCGACTATGCCGCGCACGATTGTTACGTGCAATTGGCAGGCAATGCAGTGCGAATCGGAGTTCAGCCATTCAAGGCGGCTCTAGTGGACAGCCCTACGTTGCATCCCTTCCTTTTGCGCTATGTCCACTATCTCCACATTCAGGCTACGTATACGGCCCTAATGAACGCACGAGCGAGCCTTGAAGAGCGTCTGGCGCGATGGCTGTTGATGTGTGACGACCGGATGCACGACAAACGCATTACGATCACTCACGAGTTTTTGTCTGTTATGCTCGGCGTAAGGCGGCCGGGGGTCACCGTTGGGCTCCAAGTGCTCGAGGGCCGTGGCCTCATCCGTTCGCGACGAGGTGAAATCGTCATTCGAGACCGCCAAGGCCTCGTTGCCCAAGCAGCTGGTATCTATGGGCAACCAGAAGGCGAATATGTTCGGCTGATTGGGGAAATCGCCCGACGCTGACCATGGGGTCTGTGGGGTCCGCAAGCTCGGTCCTCGCTAGCAGCTAAGCAGAATCTTGCTTCGCGCGCGGTCAGATGGTGTAGAGATCCCTGGCTTGGACGAGCGGGCGACGGTTTTTGCAAATCCCAAGAATGGCTTGCATACAGGAGAGCAGCCCTCCATCATAGCCGGATTCGCAGTTCCATTTTTTGCCAGCGCACCTTGCGATTGGCAGCACGAATCGGGACGCCGCCCCCTAGGAGGGGGAGAAACCATGCCTTCCGTATCTACTGGACGGGCCAACTTATTGGACGCAGAAACGGGCGCCCGTTTCATTCACGCGCTACTCGATGAACTCTCTGGCGGGAAAGCGCCCACGCCCGACTTCGTCAAACAAAGCGCGGCGACAGTGCTTGCCAACGAAATGAATGTGGCGAGCCGGCCGGCATAGTCGTACTGAATGAGTGCACGGCGATCTATGCAGGAGGCAAGTCCGGCCAGATTTCGGAGCTGTATGTTCGACCCGAGATGCGCTCCAATGATTGCCCCTTGTCTGCTCGAGGTCGCTGTGCGGGAAAGCCGCGCTCGTGGTTGGAAGCGACTTGAGGTTGGAGCACCCGCGCAACCAAAATGGAAACGCACGTCGATTTCTACTCGGACGGGTTCGAGGAAGTCGGCCCTCGGCCCCGCAGGACTATTTAGACAATCTGTCCCCAACCTATGCCAAGCTACACAGGTGTAATGCAGGGTCACTTCGCCAGCAACGGTTATTCTCGCTTCGACGAACTTCAAAGCCGGCATGTGGCAGATCAAGTTCGGCTGCGAGCATCTTCACCCTTGGAGGAGGCGCGCTGCCTCGCGTACGGATGTCACTCGCGACCCACTCCCAGACCTGTTCCTGGCGCCCCTGATTGGTTGGAGTTTAGAGGCGCCCCTGATTGGTTGGAGTTTAGAAAAGTCAGCCACCGTCTGGTCTGACCGACGGAGCCGATCCTACCGGGGCGGCTCTGGTGTGGATCAAACGCGCCATAGTCCATTGTGAGACGGGGGGTGCCGCGGCGGATTGAGCGCACCTGATGAGCTTGGCAGCAACAAAACCACTTGCCGACTACCAGCACTCCGAGTGGGTTTGTTCCCGAATGAACTTCCTCGCGAGGCGCACCCGTGTGCAGGTGCGGTGATGCGGCGACAGCCGTAGCGGGCTGGCCGACAAAATGTAAGTAAGCGGCAGCAACCCCTGCGTCCTGGGTTTGAGCAAACCACAAGCGAGATACGGCCTTCAATCCGAATGCCTCCTGGCACAAGAAGTTCGCAAGTCTCGCTGCCTGATCAGCACTCCCCGCAGCGCGCAGGCGTTGCAACGGATCTTCAAAGAAATTCACAGGCTCTTAGCACTCCAAAGCCGCTGGGAATGGTAGGCGAACATAAATTGTCGAAACGCGCTGCCGAGAATGCCAAATGACGAAGTCAGCAGGAGTGTTCAAAGTGGTCGCCTTGCCTGAGAGCTTTGGATCAAGATTTTGCTCATGCGCCTGCCCTTTCGTCTTGACTATCTCCGGCTTACCCCTTAATCCTCCCGTTGTTAGCACTCGCTCGCGGTGAGTGCTAACAACGGTCCGGCAAAGCCGGGCTTTGCAGTTTGTCCGGCGTGGCCGGACGGTGTTTCTCACCGCTCTCACCGAGGAAGAAAAAATGGCAAAGTCGAAGTTCCGCCCGCTTCATGACCGCGTGGTCGTTCGGCGGGTCGAATCCGAATCCAAGACCGCGGGCGGGATCATCATCCCGGATACGGCAAAGGAAAAGCCGCAGGAAGGCGAGATCATCGCTGTCGGCTCCGGTGCTCGTGACGAAACCGGCAAGCTGGTCCCGCTGGACGTCAAGGCTGGCGACCGCATCCTGTTCGGCAAGTGGTCGGGCACCGAAGTCAAGCTCAATGGCGAAGACCTTCTGATCATGAAGGAATCCGACGTGATGGGCATCATCGGCTGACCGCCGTCGCCTTTCATCACATCCAATCTGAATTTAGGCCGAATTGCCCAGGAGCAAAAAAATGGCTGTGAAGCTCGTCAAATTCTCCCGTGATGCCCGCGAACGCATGCTGCGCGGCGTCAACATCCTCGCCGACGCGGTGAAGGTCACGCTCGGCCCGAAGGGCCGCAACGTCGTCATCGACAAGTCGTTCGGCGCCCCGCGCATCACCAAGGACGGCGTCACCGTCGCCAAGGAAATCGAGCTTGAAGACAAGTTCGAGAACATGGGCGCGCAGATGGTCCGCGAAGTCGCTTCGAAGACCAACGACATCGCCGGCGACGGCACCACGACCGCGACGGTTCTGGCGCAGTCGATCGTCCAGGAAGGCCACAAGGCCGTTGCCGCCGGCATGAACCCGATGGACCTGAAGCGCGGCATCGATCTGGCTGTGACCGAAGTCGTCGCGACGCTGATCAAGAACGCCAAGAAGATCAAGACCTCCGAGGAAGTTGCTCAGGTCGGCACGATCGCCGGTAATGGCGACGAGTCGGTCGGCAAGATGATCGCGGAAGCGATGCAGAAGGTCGGCAACGAAGGCGTCATCACGGTTGAAGAAGCCAAGACCGCCGAGACCGAACTCGAAGTCGTCGAAGGCATGCAGTTCGACCGCGGCTATCTCTCGCCCTACTTCGTCACCAACGCCGACAAGATGGTTGCCGAGCTCGAGGACGTCTACATCCTGCTCCACGAGAAGAAGCTCTCCAACCTGCAGGCCATGCTGCCGGTTCTCGAAGCCGTCGTGCAGACCTCCAAGCCGCTGCTCATCATCTCGGAAGACGTCGAAGGCGAGGCCCTGGCCACGCTGGTCGTCAACAAGCTGCGTGGCGGCCTGAAGATCGCTGCCGTCAAGGCGCCGGGCTTTGGTGATCGCCGCAAGGCCATGCTGGAAGACATCGCCATCCTCACCGGTGGCCAGGTCATCTCGGAAGACCTCGGCATCAAGCTCGAGAACGTCGGCCTCAACATGCTCGGCCGCGCCAAGAAGGTGTCGATCTCCAAGGAGAACACCACCATCGTCGACGGCGCCGGCAAGAAGGCCGAGATCCAGGGCCGCGTTGCCCAGATCAAGCAGCAGATCGAAGAGACCACTTCGGACTACGACAAGGAGAAGCTGCAGGAACGTCTGGCGAAGCTCGCCGGCGGCGTTGCGGTGATCCGCGTCGGCGGTGCGACGGAAGTCGAAGTCAAGGAAAAGAAGGACCGCGTCGATGACGCCCTCAACGCGACCCGCGCGGCCGTCGAAGAAGGCATCGTTGCTGGTGGTGGCGTCGCGCTGCTGCGCGCTTCGCTGAGCATCAACGCTGTCGGCGTCAACTCCGACCAGGCCGCCGGCATCAACATCGTTCGTCGCGCGCTGCAGGCTCCGGCCCGCCAGATCGCGGCCAACGCCGGTGCGGAAGCCTCGATCGTTGCCGGCAAGATCCTTGAGAACAAGGGCGCGACCTTCGGCTACAACGCCCAGACGGGCGAATATGGCGACATGATCGCCATGGGTATCGTCGATCCGGTCAAGGTTGTCCGTACGGCTCTTCAGGACGCGGCCTCGGTCGCCGGCCTGCTGGTCACCACCGAAGCCATGATCGCGGAGGCTCCCAAGAAGGAGTCGGCTGGCGGCGGCATGCCTGGCGGCATGGGCGGCGGCGGCATGGGCGGCATGGGCGGCATGGGCGGCATGGATTTCTAATCCACGCTACCTGCGCAATACGGAAAGGGCGGCAGCGATGCCGCCCTTTTTTTGCACAACTTCGCGGAACCACAGCTACATCGTCGTACTGGCCGCTTGATACCGCCTATTACCTCATGTCCATTTCCAGCACCCATCTCGTCCTTTGACGCTCTTCTTGATGCAGTCAGCAACAGCTGGTACCGGTCACAACTCTTTCGCGTACTCTTTTACTGCAAATTCAAGTGATTGGGGCATAGGGACAGGAAGCCCTGAGCGGTTCTGCAGCCAAGCTGTGCAGAATTTGTCGGTCTGCCTCTGTCTCCACGCCCTCGGCCATGACCTCGATCCCAAGCACAAGCAGCCTGTCATCTCGAGACCTTGCCAGACCGCGAACGAAGCCCTGCTGCCGCATCACTGCTGTGAAGGGCGGGCCATTGGGCGGTCAACGAATCTCCTGTGTCATCTAGGACCAGATCGACTCGGCCAGAGGCTTCTGACGACTTTATGCATGCGATTCCCACTTTTGTTAGCATTCGGCGCGAACCCGCCCCCTGCACCAAACCTGCGAAAGGACCTGATCGTTGTCGCCTAAAGCTTGTTGTCATCGACTTGAGCGTTCTCTGCTTCTCATGGAAGATGCTAAATCCGCTCGTGCGTTATTGCCGGCCAGCAAAGGCTGCGGGTCGGCGGTGAGGGTGTCGAGAGGCGGCAGTTCACCTTGACTCATTGGTGCCGCCGGCGCCTGGATGGTTTCCACGACTGTGCCGGAAGCACCGGAGACATGTGACATCTCGGCAGCGGGCGTCAGGGCGGCTTCTCTCTCCCTGCTGCACAGAAAATCGTGGAGCGCCTCCACGCAAATGCCGGCGTTCTTCTTGTCTTTTCTAAAGGTCGGGACCACCTTGATATCGGCCTGTTGGTAGTCTGGCCCGCGCTTTTCTAACATGTTTTCGAGCTGCTGCTTGATGTCGGGGCCTTGCAGCAGCGGCCGGCCGGTGTCGCCCGTGGAGCGCTGCTGCAGGTGGAGGCGCCTGCCGATCTCATCCAGGTCGGTGTTGAGCCAGATTGACACCGCCTTCTCGCGGATCAGGTCTCGATTGGGCTGCTTGACAAAGCCGCCGCCGCCGGTTGCGATGACCATGGGGCCTTTCTTCAACTGCTCGGCGAGCTCTCTAGTCTCCAGCTCCCTGAAGTAGGGCTCGCCACGGCGCTCGAATATATCCTTAATATCGCCGTGCCCTTTGATGATAAGTTTATCGATGTCGACAAACTCCACCCCCAGCTCCCTGGCAAGGCGGGGGCCGATGCTCGACTTGCCGCTCGCCGGCATGCCGACGAGCACGACCGGCCTCGTACCGAGGGCCGCGACGATCTTGCCGGCATGCGGCGAGAGAATGACCGCACTCTGTTGTCTTGCGACGGTGGGCGACCTGGAGGTCCCTGCCGCCCTCGACCTGCTTTCTCCTGACGAGCCCCAGTGTAATATGTCCCAGGCACCACGGGGAATGGGGACCAGCTCGCATTCGCTCTGCGCGCGCTGCGCGAGCTCGGCCCGGTAACTGGCCGGCGTATGGAACTCGACCTCGAAGCGATAGTTCTGTGCGGTTCTGAACGCCGTGTGAACGCCGCGTAACCCCTGCGTGTCCATCCTGATGAACCAGTTGGTGGTCTCGACCTCGCTGCAGTCACGCTCCTCGAAGGCCAGTGCCGCCTTCCTGAAGGCGCGCGTAAAAGCCTCGTCCGGGATCTCAAAGACATGGCGCACTGCACTGGTGACCAGTTGGGCATCCGGCGCCGCGCTCACGCCCTGGCCGGTCAACTCGTTGGCTGTCCCGATCTGCCCACGCGACCGTTGATCAAGATGCGGCACCTGCACCTCGATGCCGTCCTGCCGCAAAAGCTCGGCAACCGCATGCACAGTTTCGGTAATCGCGCTTTCTTGCGCTTGGGCGAGGGCGGCTTCGAGCCTGGCGCGCTCCAGGGCCTGTTCGCTGTTCGGCGCTATCCTGCTGGCGGGGTCGTCGTAGGCCGGAATTGCTAAGGCGCTGGGCAGTATTCGGTTTTCGACGGCGAGTCTGATCGAGGCCTCCATGACCGACGCCGCCAGCGTGGGGTTGTCCTTCAGATCCGCCAGGCTGCCATCGACGTCGAACCGGCCCTGTTGGAGCTTTGCCGCCTGCGACTTGACATAGGGCGCCGACTTGAAGCCCGGCCTCTGCTCTATGAGCCGCTGCAATTCGGTGGTTTTTTGCATGAACACTCGCGCACCGGTTTCGGACTTGTAGGCGTCCGTGCCGACCTTGATGCCGACGCTCAACAGATTGATCGCGCTTTCATGCAGATCGACCGGGTTGTAGCCGTCGGGCCGCGGATCAATGCGCGCCTGATAGCGGTTGAGCAGGAAGTCGACGCGTTTCCTGGCATCAGCGGTTGCCGGATAGGATTCGCTGAGTTTCGGGAAGAGCGCGGCGGCCTCGGCGCTGACGGCAGGCTTCGCGCCGGTTGAGGCCACGGATCGCGCAAACTTCTGCTTGACGTCCGACTGCTCATGAGCCGGCTCGCTATTGAGCTGCAGGTTCCAGTCCTGGAGCTCGGCCACTAGCAACGCGGCCAGTTCGCAGGCCACCGGATGCCGGGCGGTCTTGCTGTCTTCCCCCGCCCTGGCGATCAGCTCATGGAGGGTCTGGCCATTCGGCCGATCTTCCTGCAACAATGCACGGATGTCGGCCTTGAGCTCTTGATGAATGCCCTCGTAGGTGCCGAAGATGGCACGCTCAGCAAACCAGCGTTGCGCCTCCAGCGGCTGCGCCAGCACGTTGCGCTGCAGGCAGCTGTAGGTCTCCAGCACCAGCCCGGTGGCCGACAGGATCTGCTTGGACCGGCTGAACTGGTAGCCGCCTTTCTCAATGGCCGGCGTGTGCGACTTCGGCGGCTTCATCGAGGCGATGCCGCGCGCCTGCAGCTGCGCGTCGAACTGGCGCACATGCTCGTAAAGGCGAGGCTGGTCGCCGATGATGATGACGGCATCGCCATCAAAATCGCCGTCGAGCATTTTTTGTTGGACGGTCGGAACCGCAACCAAAGAGCCGGGCGCGAACACCTCCGTCGCCTGCAGGATGCCGACGCACTCGAGCGCGGTGTCGGTCTTAACCCGGTCCTTTTCCTCCAGCCAGCGCGAATGGCACTTTACGTCCTCGGCAGACATCACCATCCCGCGGTCGGCGAAGTCCGCCGGCCACATTTCGTCGGGCACAACGATCAAGACGCCTTTGGCAAAGAAGGTCGGATCGTCGGCGGCAAGCCTAGCCCCCGATCTGTGCGCGACGTTGAAGCTGTATTGGAAGGCCACGCACCGATCCAGGAACGCCGCGGTGCGGTCGCCATCGCGCGCCGACCTGACCCGGTCGGCGGCGAACGGGCGCAGGTTGGGCTTGTCATAGGGGGAGCGTCCGACAAGTACGCCAGCGTCACGGGTCAAGGTCTTGCTCTTGCCCGTCGGCACATACAGGCATTCGTCACTGGACGGCACGGCGATAGCGTTCGAACCCTCGATATGCCCGCCCGTGACCGTCCGAAACAGCTCCTCGGTGGTGAGGCTTTGATGGGTTTCGAGCCACGCCAGAGCCTTCTCGCGGGTCTCCTGTGCCACCTCGACGCTGCGCGGATAATGTTGCAGCGCCGTGGGCGGTACCGCCGATTGCCTTTTATCGGCAAAGGCAGGCATCCGCTCGGGAGCGTCGTGGCGAGCCCGGGCAACGGACGGCATGCGCTCGGCCAGCGACGCCCTGATGAAGCCGCAGCCGTCATGCGGCCGCAAGGCGATCTCGCCGTCTCGCCCCTCGAACCGGAAGGGATGCACCGCGCCTGCGGGGCGGTCGGGCAGAAGGGACAGCTTGAAGCACCCTTCCAGCGCATAATCATGCGGGCCAACGTCGGGGATGCCCGGCGGCGCGGCAAATCCGCGGCGCTGGGTATAGTAATAGGCTTCCTTGAACGGCGCCCAGGCCCGCGACAGCTGCTCAAAGGCCGTACCCGGAGCCGTCTCGGCATAGGGGATCGCCAAAAGCTTGCCGCTTGGGGCCTCTGCGGCCGTGAAGGGCAGGTCAGAGGCAAGCTGGTTAAGGCTCCTTTGCGGCGGCTTCAGTTTGCTGCCGCCGAACAGGTCCATGCGGTAGGGCACGCCCTCCACGGCCACCGTGCGTGTCAACATGGCGCCAGTCGGAGTTCCCTTTAGCTGCACCGCCACCACGTTCACCGCGCCCGAGGTCAAGCGATGGAAAATGGAATAGCGCAACTCGGCTTCGCTGGCCAGCGGCTGGCCTTGCATGTCGACCACCGGCAGCCGCATTAGTCCGGCATCGCCTTGCGGCGGTCTCGGCTCTTGGTCCATGGCCTGAAGCACCCGATGAACATCGAAGCTGGCGGCTGCATGCTGGGCCTGGATCATCGATGCGTTCTGCGCCATGAAGGTGTCGAGCGCTTCGAGCGGTTCCTTCGCCTCGATAGAGGCGATCACGTTCCAGCTCTTGTAGGAAAGGTCGGCGTCGATGAGGGTGCGGGCGCTCTTCAGTATCTGCCTAGTCTTGCCATGCAGCTCTTCCTGCCTGGCCCGCAAGGCGAGCTCGTCGCCGTCGACATAGGGCCGCCGGTAGAGCGTCTCCAGCACCGCCCGGGTCTTGAGCACCTGATGGATCGAAAGCGCCGGGCGGCGGCTTGCATTGGCGCCGCTGGTACGCTCGGCCTGGCCTGCTGCGAGATAGGCATCTATCTTGTGTTCCACCACCGGCTGGATGGCGTTGAGCAGGTTCAGCGTCGACTTGCGGTGCCAGCGCAACGCCGGCTTCGGGCTGCGAGCTAGTGGCAGCAGGGAGCTGCAAAGATTGCCCATCGTCTCGAGGTTGTTGTCGAGCTTAAACCCGGGAGCGGCACGTAACACCTCGAGCCTGTCCAGCCCCGGCTGTGCCAGCATACCCAGATCATCCAACAACTGCGCCTTGCCCAACGCCTTGAATATACCCGCGACGGCATGGACATCGGCCTGCTGGAGCCGATCCTCGGCATATTGCAGGTAGTGCGCCAGCTGATGCAGCCGGTCCTTCAGCAAGGCCGGTTCGGCGACCTCGCCGGCGGTCTCTCCCGCCTCGATACCCCGCGACAGGCCATTGGCGATCCTGACTAGTGCGGGCGTGCCGAAAGCACTGAAGCGACGGCCCTTGGAACCGAGCTCGCTGGCGATGGCAACGATCGCCTTGCGTGCTTTTTCTTCTTCCGGCCACTTGCCGAAACCGTTCACCAGATTGGCCAATTCTGAATCAGAGAATCCGTCGAGATTGCCGTCGCGGGCAACCACCGCGCCGGCGCTGGCAAGCGTCTCTTCGCGCGTCTTCTGCTGGTCCGACATTGCGTCGGAGACGCGGTGCGGGCCTTCTTCGCTATCAGGACGCCCTGCTTGTCCGACCAACTCTCCGGTACTGCCCATATTCCCTCTCCGATCCAGCAAGACGCATCGCCTAAGCCTGTCAACAACAGGGCGTCATTGGTTGAGTGCGGTCACGCGAACCTGCAACGGCATGCGTGAAAGCTGCGGCATTCACGCAACGGCAACTGCCTCGACAACGCCCCAGTGAAAAGCTTCCTCGCCACTCGTTCGTTCCGGCATAAAGCGGAAGCACAAAGGGCTGAGCCCTGTACAAATGCCAATAAATCACTATGAACCCACGGGGCGGATCTACGGTTTCTTCATTTGAGCGACCTCGATCAGGCAGCGTTCGAAATCCAGTTCAAAAGAGCTGTCTTCGGTTTGGCGCCGACCGAGAAATCGGCCACTTCGCCGCCTTTGAAGATCGCAAGCGTCGGAATGGAGCGCACGCCCAATTGGGCGGCGAGTTCCGGGTTTTCATCGATGTTAAGCTTGGCGATCTTGATCTTGCCTTCCATCTCGACGGAGATTTCCTCGAGGCTCGGAGCAATCATCTTGCAGGGATCGCACCATTCGGCCCAGAAATCGACGACGACGGGTGCTGCGGATTCCAGAACTTCCGACTGGAAGTTATCGATATCGACTTTCACGGTAGCCATGGCTGCTCCTTTGACCGAAGAATTGTTGAATCAAATGTGACGGTTTCCGGCTTAGCCGAACGCTGTTTCCACTTTGACTGAGCCCGAGTTAGATGATGTAAGTTTTGCCAGCGGCAAATGGACCTTCGTTCAACATCGAATGCGCCGATTGGAGCGTGTCCTGCAATGAAGATCCAAAGTTCTGAAGGGTCAACGTCGAAACGGGTTACATTCGTAATGTGGATAGATCGGACATGCTGGACCGGCTCGCAAGCATGGGATCTCCGAAGCGACGATCTACAATTGGAAGCCCGCGGCAAGGCCTGGCAGATAGTCTGCCCCTGTCGCCGGACGGCATCGCGCACGATAACCATGACGTGACAGCGCAACGGACGGTGCGACCAGATGATCTGCGAGGGGAAACGCCACGCCGGCTTGGCTTGCCAATGACTTCAATGCCAACCCACGGCATAGAGGGGTCCGGTAAGCTTGGCGCCATTGTCATTGGCGAAGCCGTCGGCGAGCACCACGATTTCGTCGAGGACCGGCCGCGATAGCCCGCTTTATCGGAGTGGAACGCAGGGCAGTGGCGTTGCGACAAAAAAGCTCGCGGCCTGCGGCCCGCGCCCGTCATCCCGTTCTGCCAAGCGAAATGTCGTCGAGATCCTCTTCGATCACCCCAGCCGCGTATAGCTGATCGAGCAGGTCGGCGATGGCAAGGACGCTCGCTGCATCCGTGACCCCCATAATCAGCTCCGAGGCTGTACAGTTCCCGCTCGCGATTAGATGACAATGGAAATCGGAACCACCCCGTCGAGCACTCGATGCTGAATGTTCCGTGAGCGGAGATGGAAGCAGTGGTCCCCCGCCTCGTGTTGCAGGTCTCCGCGGAAGCGAATTGGCCGGTTGGGAGGCGGGTTTTCGAGCATATTCGTCGACGATGCCATCGAGACCCTCCCGGAACTCGTCGGGCGTGCTGAAGACACGTTGAGACATTATTCGGTACCCGAGAGGCCAGCGTTCGTTACCGGCGTCACCAGTTGTAAACGTCCCTGCCGCATATTTGCCAGAGAGCCAGAAACACAGGCGATAGTCGTGGGACAGCCCTCCGGCACGGCGATTGCGGCATCTTTGCCGGACGCCCTCCTCCGCGCGCGTGCGCGCCCGGTGAAAGCCTTTGCGATCGGCCCGTCCTTGCCCCGCAGGATGAATTCGACCCCATCAGGTCCTCGGGCGAAAACGCCGCGTGTATCTGATTATGATCGTCCGTGCTTAGCACCGAGAAACGATTGGTCACGCGACCGTGGCGTTCAAACAGTTCGAGCATGCGGTTGGCAGTTCGCCCGTGATTTGATGGTAGTCGAACAGAAAACGGTCATACTCCGAGTGTCGATCGGGTCTGTGGCCCAGCAACAGAGTCCAGTGCGGCACGCGACATGGGCCGAATTGCTGCCGATCACATCACCATCGCAATGCGAGTTGGCGATCAGGTTGACCGTCAGGGAAAGTACGGCTCGAGTGAGGCGTTAGGCACTTCGACATCCCAGGTAAGAGCCCTCCATTGCCGAATTTGGTCTAAGTGTCCGCGTCCAGGTGACCAAAACTCACTTTAATGGCTGCGATGAGGGCGAAGCAGTCGTTCAGGAATTTTGTCCGCAGGGGACACTCTGTCCAAGTTGCAAACATCGCATGGCAAATACATGTGACTTGATTGTCGATGGATAGGTGATAAGTCGCTGCGATGCTCGACTGCATCTAGGGTGCGGCGGCGTCGGACCGAAAGGCAATGTTCGGGAACCGAACCAATCCACAGAAATATTTTGTTGGTATTTTTGTTGGTCAGCGCTGCTGCTGCTTCATAACTATGCAATTGAGAAACCAAGTGCTATTTTCTCTGCTTGGATTCCGCCTCTGGGCACCAACATTTTTTCTCACCCCGTCTCATGCAGTCTCGAAGAACGCGATTTTCTCTGTGTTTTCGGCTACTTATGCGCCCAACTAATCGAACTGACGTCTAAAGTCGTCTCACACCATCTCATTGCCGATACCGTCATTTGTCGGTATTTTTGACGGCACCGGGCAAAAGGTCAAAAGGAGATACCGTCATATGGGCAAGCTCAGTGACGATCAGGTCCGCCAGGCGAAGGCAAAGGAAAAGCCTTACAAACTCGCTGACGGCAGTGGTCTCTACTTGCTTGTCCTGCCCTCGGGCTCTCGCCTGTGGCGGATGGATTACAGGTACAACGGACGCCGCAAGACGTTGGCGATCGGCATTTACCCCAAGGTTCCCCTCGCTCATGCTCGAACTGAAGTCGAGAGGGCGCAAAAGCAACTCGACGGTGGCGTTGATCCATCGGCACAACGGAAAGCCGACCGGAAGGCCGAAGAGGCACAACGGAAGACCTTCGGCGAAGTCGTGGAAACCTACCTTGAACGGTTGGCCAAGGAAGGCGGGCGCGAGGGTGGCCCGGCCTCTCAGCGAACGATCAGCAAGAACACCTGGTTGCTGAAAACACTGGCCAAGGATCTGCTCCCGAAGCCAATCAAGACGATCACGCCGGCTGACGTGCTTGCGGTGTTGCAGAAGGTCGAGGCGAGCGGGCGCCTGGAATCGGCAGTGCGGCTGCGTTCGGTCATAAGCGATGTGTTCGAACTGGCCGGCTCACTCCTGCTGGTGGAGAGCGATCCGACATGGGCCTTGGGAAAGGCTCTGGCGATGCCAGTGCCTAAGCCGCGCCCCGCGATCACGGACGAGAAGGCATTCGGCATATTGATGAAAGACATCGACGTCTACGACGGCTGGCCGACCTTGCGCGGAGCTCTCCTGTTCGAGGCGCTGACGGTTGCCCGGCCGGATGCACTGCGGCAAGCCGAGTGGCTAGAGATCGACAGCAAGAATTCAACGTGGAAAATTCCGGCCAGGAAGTTGAAGATGCGCCGCGATCACGAGGTTCCGCTGTCTCGCCAGGCGTTGGCAGTGCTCGCTGAGATGCGGCTGATCAGCGGCGACGCCAAGCTCATCTTTCCGTCGATCCGCAACGACGAGCGTCCTCTTAGTGAAAACGCGATGAACTCCGCGCTGCGGCGCATGGGCTATGGTCAGGAGGAGCATTGCGCGCATGGTTTCCGGTCATCCTTCTCGACCATCATGAACGAGCGCCGGCATGATCCTGAACTGATCGAATTCTCACTGGCCCATTACGAAGGCGGCGGGAAGGTGCGCAGCATCTACAATCGGGCGCGCTACTGGCCCGGCCGCGTGAAGCTCATGCAGGATTGGGCGGACCTGATCGACGCGTTCAAGGCAATGAAGAGAAAGAAAAAGCCGGCGACCGCAGCCGCCGACTTCGATGATCTGCTCGGATGACTATTCGACGAAATCGCCGATCGTCTCGAACTTGAACGAGGCCGACTGGCTGCGGGCCTTGTCGCCGACGTTCCATGCCGAGCCGTGCGCTTCGATGCGCACGACCGGATCGCCTTCAAGGCTCTTGCAAAGCGTCTCCGCGACCTGACCAAGTTCGTTCTTGGCAGTTTGCTCGGCGCTGCCGTTCGGGCAGCCCTGGGTGTCGATAAAATGCTGCTTGATGACATCGGCCAATTTTGAAGCGCGGCCGACTTTATTCAGACTCCATGACATATCATTTCCTCGCATAGTTGGAAAAGCCGCGGCGAAGCGGCACGAGACGAGTTGAGCACAGGTGGGCTTGTAATTCAACTGTCAGTGGAATATCGTTCCCTCAGTTGATTGGAGAGCCCCATGCCCGCCGAGGCGCAGGAACGTTATCTTCGCCTGAAACATGTCCTCGACCGTGTGCCGCTTTCGCGCGCAACGATCTACCGCTGGATGGACGAAGGAAAATTCCCGAAGGCGCGCAAGCTCGGCTACGCGACCGTGTGGCGGGAATCCGAAGTCTCCAAATTCCTCGCAGCGTTGCCGGAAGCCTGATGAGTTTCGATGATCTCCTCGGCGGCGAAGAAGACCCGGTTCGCAACAAGGGCGGTCGGCCGAAGGGTCGTCTGAACAAGCCGAAGCCTGAAACAGACGCGCATCGTGACGACCTGCATCTCAAAATGACGCAGGTCCACAATGTCACCAAAGGCGTTTCGACGACGTGGCTCGAACAGGCCTTCCGCATTCCACGCTACAAGATCGGCATAGCGTTGCAAGAATGCCCTGTGCTGCGCACGGCGCAGAACGGCGGCAAGATTTATGACTTGCCCACTGCCGCGCGTTACCTGATCGATCCGGTGACCAATCTCGATGCTTTCCTGGCGACGATCAAGCCTGACAAGTTGCCTGAGAAGCTGCGCGAGACCTACTGGAACGCCAAGATCAAGGAAGCGAAATATCGCGTCATGGCCGGTGAGTTGTGGCCAACCGAATCGGTGATGGAGGTCTTCGCAGAAACGTTCAAGACGATCAAGAAGGTCACGCAGTTGTGGGTCGACACGGTCGAGGAGACCAACGGCCTTTCCGACGAACAGCGTGACCTTCTGGCGACGCTTGTCGATCGGTTGCAGGACGACATCTACAAGGCGCTCGTCTCGCAGGCCAAGAGCAGCGAGACCGAGAGCTTCCTGAAAGAGTTGAGCGATGCAGCGGATTAATCCGGCATCCTTCAGGACGATCGAGGAGATGATGGTCGCGACGGCGATTTCCGTTCGACCGCCCGAGCGTCTCACCATATCCCAGGCTGCGGCAAAATACCGATATCTCGACAACCCCGGCTCCTACGTTGGCCCCTGGCGCAATGAGAAGACGCCATATCTCGTCGAGCCGATGGACGAGATGACAAGCCTGCAATTCCAAGGCGAAGTCTTTGTCGGCCCGGCGCGAACCGGCAAGTCGGACATGTTCTTCAACAAGCTGACGCATGCCGCCAGCTGCGATCCGCACGACATGATGTTCGTCGCGATGACGCAGACTGTTGCGCGCGACTGGTCGATTGGCGATCTCGGCAAGGCCATACGGCATACAAAGATGCTCGGTGAAGCGCTCATTCCCGGTCGCCAGAACGACAACGTGCATGACAAGCGCTTCAAGTCCGGCATGCGTCTGCTGATCAAGTGGCCTGTGATCACGGAGCTTTCGGGCAAGACCTTACCCTTCGTCTGGTTCGCCGACTATGACCGCATGGAAGACGACATCGCCAAGGAAGGTCCGCCCTTCGATCTTGGGCGCAAACGCACGCAGACCTTCAAGCGTTTCGGCATGACGGTGGCCGAGTCCTCGCCCGGTCGCGAGGTCACCGATCCAAAGCACATTCCGGGCACGCCGCACGAAGCGCCGCCGACGACCGGCATCCTGGCACTCTATAACCGCGGCGACCGGCGCCGCTATTATTCGCGCTGCCTACACTGTCGCGCGGCGACGGAGTTCGATTTCCAGCACTTCAACTATCCGGCCAGCAACGACTTCATGGAAGCGGCCGAGATGGTGACGCTGCGTTGTCCGCATTGCGGCTTCGACCATGAGCCGTCGATGAAGACGGAGCTTTTCGAGCACATCAAGAATTCACGCTGGATCAAGGACGGCCTGCATTGGGATGACAATGGCGCGATCGTCGGAAAACCCATGCGCACCGATATCGCCTCGTTCTGGCTGAAGGGTCCGCCAGCGGCGTTCCAGACCTGGGAATCCATCGTCTACAACTATCTCGTCGCAACCCGCGAGTACGAGATGACGGGCGATGAAGGTGCGCTCAAGAAGACCATCAACACCGACCAGGGCCACCCCTACACGCCGAAGGCGCTCGAGTCGAACCGGCTGCCCGACGAACTGAAAAACCGGGCCGAGAATTGGGGCGGCACCAAGGAAGAGCCGGTCGTGCCGGACGGCGTGCGCTTCCTCATCGCCACGATCGACGTTCAGGCCGGCTCGCGCTCGGCTTTCGTCGTGCATGTCTACGGCATCGGCGTCGGCGGCGACATCTGGCATGTCGACATGTTCAAGATCCGCAAGTCGGAGCGGTTGGACGCGAGCGGCGAGCGCGAACTGCTCGATCCGGCCGCCTATGAGGAAGACTGGCGCCTGATCATTCCGCAGGTAATCCTGAAGACCTACCCGCTTAATGACGGCTCAGGCCGACGCATGGCGATCAAGATCAGCGGTTGCGACCTCGGCGGTGCCGATGGCGTGACCTTCAACGCCTATAATTTCTGGCGTCACCTGCGCGACGGGCCGCCCAAGGACGGCCCCGACCGCGACGGCTGGATCGAAGGCCTGGAGAAACGCTTCCAACTGGTCAAGGGCGAGCCGTCGAAGTCGGCGCCGCGCGTGCGGCTCGGCTATCCCGATTCGCAGCGCAAGGATCGACACGCCGGCAGCCGCGGCGACGTCCCTGTGCTGTTCATCAACTCGAACACCGTCAAGGATATGGTCGCCGCCATGCTCGGACGCGACGATATTGTCCAGCGTGCGATGACCAAGCTCGGCCAGATCCACTATCCGCATTGGGCGGAAAACTGGCTCTACACGCAGTTGACCTCGGAATTTCGCACCGACAAGGGTTGGGAGAAACCGGGCAAGAAGCGCAACGAGGCCTTCGACCTCCTCTATTACTGCGTGGCGGTCGCCATCCATGCGCCGATCCGGATCGAGCAGATGGACTGGCAGAAGCCACCGACCTGGGCGGACGAGTGGGACAAGAACGAACTTGTCTTCGGAGAGACCGAGCAGCCGCCATTCCAGAAGCTCAAAGGCAAGAAACGCGATCTGGCAGCGCTCGCTCAAAGCTTGGCCTGATATTCCATCGTCAGTGTTGCAATTCAACTGATTGTGGAATATACCATGCCCGTTGAGCCCTAGCGGCAAGGGGACAAATGACCATCCAGGAAAGTCTCGCAGAGGCGAAGGCGGCTTATCACGAGTTGATGACCGGCCGCGCTGTTGCCGAGTTCCGTGACCAGAACGGCGAGACGGTTCGCTATCAAGCGGCCAACGCCTTTCGCCTTGCCGCCTATATCCAGGACCTTGAAAATCAGCTTGCGACCACGTGTCGGCCGAGCGCTCCCATGCAGTTTTGGGGTCGATGATGGGTCATCCAGCACTGTTCGAAGATCTGCTCGGCCCTGTGGAAACTCGGGGCAGGAGCAGGCCCGCGCCTCCCAATCTCAGGGCGTTGGGGGGCGCGGGCACCAGAGATATGGCTATCGCGGGCGATGCCTTCGAAGGCGCGAGCACGATGAACCGCGAGCTCGCGATGTGGCAGCCCGCCTCGCGTTCAGCTGACAACGACATCCTGCCGCAGAAACGGATGTCGGACGCCCGCGTGCGTGACACGTTGCGCAATGACGCCTATGTCCGCGCCGGCTCGGTCATCCACCAGGACAACATCGTCGGCGGCGCCTTCACGCTGAACGCCAAGCCGCTGACAAAGCTTGTCATGGGCAAGGACGACCCGACCTGGGAAGGTGAATTCCAGGAAGAGGTCGAGGCCAAATTCACCCTTTGGGCAGAGTCGACCGACAACTGGTCTGATGCCGCGCGCCGCATGAGCCTGACGCAAATGGTGCGCCAGGCGGTTGGTTCCTACGTCGCGACAGGCGAAGTGCTCGCAGTGGCCGAATGGGCGCGCGAGGACGCCTTCATGCGTCCATTCAACACCGCTATCCGCATGATCGACCTCGATCGCCTGTCGACGCCGTTCGACAAGGCAAGCGACCGTACCGTTATCGGCGGCGTGCAGGTCGACGGGCGCCACATCCCGCAGGGCTACTTCATTCGTAAAGCGCACCCGACCGACTACATGTCGCCGGACGCCTACCAATGGGAGTATGTGCCGCGCACCAAGCCGTGGGGTCGCGTACAGGCGATCCACATGTACGAGCAGGTCCGCCCGTATCAAACGCGCGGCATCTCGGACATCGTCGCTGGTCTCAAGGAAATTCGGCAGACCAAGGTTTTCCGCGAAACCGTGCTGCAGAACGCGGTGGTCAACGCCACCTATGCCGCGTCGATCGAGTCCGATCTCGACACGAATGCGATTTTCCAGCGCCTCGGCGGCGGCAATCTCGGCGAGGACGAATTCGACGAGGCCGTTTCGAACTACATCGGCGGCTATCTCGGCGCCGTGTCCAAGTACATCGGCGCCTCGAACCAGTTCCAGATCGGCGGTGTGCGCATTCCGCATCTGCCGCCAGGCTCGAAGCTGCAAATGCGTCCGGCCGGCAAGGGCGGGCCGCTCGGCAACGAGTTCGAGCAGTCGTTGCTGCGCTATATCGCGGCCATCCTCGGCATCTCCTACGAGCAGTTGTCGAAAGACGTCTCGAAGACGAACTATTCGTCGTACCGCGCCGCCATGGGCGAGACGTGGAAGTTCATGCAGTCGCGCAAGTCGCTGGTTGCCGACCGCTTCGCCACGATCATCTTTCGCCTCTGGCTCGAGGAAGCGCTGAACAAGGCGACCATTGAATCCATGCCGCGGGCGATGCGCAATCCGTCGAACATGGACTGGCTCTACAAGCCGCAGATGCTCGACGCGATCTCGCAGTGCGACTGGATTGGCGCCAGCAGAGGCCAGGTCGACGAGCTCAAGGAAACGCAGGCTGCCGTTTTGCGCGGCAAGTTCAACCTCACCACGGACGAGGATGAGCTTGGTCGGCTCGGCAAGGACTGGCGCCGGGTCTATCGCCAACGCGAACGCGAGAAGAAGCTTCGCAAGGATCTCGATATCGAGACCGCCGACGAAGCGGCTGCCAACAACATGATGAATGCCGCCTCGGGCACGCCTAAGGATAAGACCAAGGGCAACAACGACAAGAAGGCCGCCGACAACAACGCGGACGGCACCGGCACGCTCGAAAATCTGTACATGGATGCCATTGAGGAGCGTGAAGATGCCTAGCGCCCTGCTCGCCAGCCTTCACCTTCAGCAGGTGCTAGTGCGCGGTGAATCCGCCGCACTTATCGAAGCCAGCCTCGCGAAGACTGAGACCTTCATGTCACGCGTCGAGACGGCGAGCGACCAGCCGCGGATGATGGAAGGCAGCGATTTCTGGTTCTCCTCCGACGACTGGCGCTCGCGGTATCGTCCTTACAACGTTGTTGACGGCGTGTTGCAGATTCCGGTCAAGGGTGTCCTGCTGCACGATTTCCCTTGGCAGTACGGCGCGTGGGCCACGGGCTACGAATATATCTGGCAGGCGTTCAAGCGCGGCCAGGCGGACGGCAATGTGCGCGGTATCGCGCTCGTCGAAGACACACCTGGCGGCATGGTCGCTGGCTGTTTCGATCTGGTGGACCGGATCTACGCCACTGAGAATCGCAAGCCGCTGCGCTCGTTCGCCATGGAGTCCGCCTATTCGGCTGGCTACGCGCTTGCCTCTGTCGCAGACTCCATCACCGTCTCTCGCACTGGCGGCGTCGGCTCGATCGGCGTTGTCACCATGCATGTCGACGTCTCGAAGGCGCTCGACAAGATGGGCTTGAAAATCACCTTCATCCACTTCGGCAAGCACAAGGTCGACGGCAACGCCTACGAGCCGCTGCCTGCTGACGTGGAGAAACGCATCCAGGCTCGCATCGACGAGCTTGGCGAAGTTTTCGTCGCCTCAGTGGCGCGAAATCGCGGCATGGACGCACAGGCAATTCGGGACACCGAGGCCCTTTGTTTCACTGCCACGGAAGCCGTGTCGAACGGGCTCGCCGATGCAATCGGTTCGCTTGACGACGCCGTGGCCGCATTCGCGGCCGACCTGTCCCTAACCGAAGAGGATGAACAAATGGCTGGACAGAATGGAGAGTCGGCAGTCGATCAGGCTGCCATCAACGCCGCCCGCACCGAAGGCTTCAATGCCGGCAAGGCGGAAGGCAAGACCGAGGGCGTGAAGGAAGGCGCAACTGCCGAGCGCGTCCGCATCACAGCAATCATCGGCTCGGACGAAGGCAAGAAGCGTCCGAAGGCCGCGCTTTCTTTCGCGCTCAAGTCGGACATGAACGTCGAGCAGTCGCAGGCCGTTCTCGCCGATCTGGCCGAGGAGAAGGCCGAGGCTCCGCAGGCTGGCGGCAGGTCGCAGTTCGAGCAGGCAATGGACGGCGGCAAGAACGCCGATCTCGGTACTGCCGGCGAGCAGCCGGTTGTCAGCCGCGCCAAGCGCGCCAACGCCGCCGCGGGCTTCAAGGTCAACTGAGCCCGCGTAGCCGGCGCTGAGCCGGCAAGACCAGAAACGGAATGCCATTTAGCCAAGGAGCAAAACGATGGCTGTGAACCTTCCCTACCAGTCCCAGGATGCGGGCATTCCGTATCAGTGGTCTGATTCCATCAACCCGGCCGACATCGACCTGTTTTCCGGTGATCTGCCGCCGAAAGTGACGCGCGACTATCAGTACGAGGTCAGCCAGACGATCCTGGCGCGAACCGTCGTCGGTCTCAATGCCTCGAACAAGATCGTCCCGGCGACGAACTTCTTCCAGGCGGCCAAGGCTGCGACCGGCGTGCTGACCTTCTCCGGTGTTGGCACCGCGGCCGACACGATCACCATCGGTGCGGGTACCTACACGCTGCGGGCGGCTCCAACCACCGTCGCAAACGAGGTCAAGATCGGCGCCTCCGCAGCCGAGACCGCCGCCAACCTGGCAGCGGCCATCAACCTCGGTGCCGGCGCTGGCACGCTCTATGGCTCGCTGACCACCGAGCATCCGACCGTCATGGCCGAATCGCTCGGCGCCGGCATCGTTGGCATTACCGCCAAGACCCCCGGAACGGCGGGCAACGCGCTTGCCAGCACCGAGGCCGGCACCAACACGTCGTTCGGTGCTGCCACGCTCACGGGCGGCGAGGACCAGTTCGGCGCGAAGGCGATGGGCGTTTCCGTCATCAAGGTCGTGACCGATGCCGACGACACGTCCGGCGCCCCGATCTACATCCAGGGCTGCATCAACCCGGATGCCCTGATCTGGCATGCCTCGTTCGACAGCGACGCCAAGAAGGCCGTAGCCTTCGACGGTGCCCCGTCTCCCACCAGCATCCTCCTGCGCAAGGTCCAGAATGGGGCGAAGCTCTAGGGCTTCGCTTCCCAACGATCAACCGCAACAGCCATTTCGAAAGGACAAGGAACATGGCAATCGAACTCTGGACGTCCGGAGAACTCTACGAGGTTCTCGAGGATCAGCGCCGCGACCCCATCCCGAGCTTCTGGCTCGACAGCTTCTTCTCGACGCCTTTCTATTCCGGCGACCGCGAGATCAAATTCGCGGAACTGCCGGCCGCCGACCGCAAGTTGGCACCGTTCGTCCTGCCCACCGAACAGGGCAAGCCGATCATGAACTACAAGGGCGAGACGGTCACCGCCTTCATGCCCGGCTACGTCAAGGTCAAGGACCCGGTTCGCGCTGTCGACGCACGCACCATCAAGCCGTCCGAGATCCTGCGCAACGGCGGCACCCCGCCTTCGATCGAGCAGCGTTTCGATGCGCGCGTGGCCGAGGTCACCGCCTATCACCGCCGCGCGATCCAGATGCGCAATGCCTACATGGCGGCGCAGGCAGCGATCGATGCCAAGGTAACGGTCAAGTACGACCGCGACCAGGGTTCGCAGTATCCGGAAGTCACGATCGACTACGGTCGCGATGCCAACCTCAACGTGATGCTCAGCACCACGTTCTGGGACGATGCGGCCTACGACATCATCGGCGACCTCAACGACTGGTCCAACCTGATGTACACCACCAAGTTCGGTGGCCGGCCGAACCGCATGATCATCGGCGCCGACGTCGTGCCGTGCATCCAGAAGAACAACGGCATCCGCGCCCTGCTCTCGACGCAGATCCGCGGCGGCGAAGGCACGCAGATGAAGCTCGGCCTGCTCAACGTCGACACCCCGTACTCCTACGTTGCCACAATCGGCGGCGTTGGCCAGTCGATCGAGATCTGGACCTATCGCGACCAGGTCGAGGACCGCGACGGCACTCTGGTCGAACTGCTCGATCCGAAGGACGTGCTGCTGCTCGCCCCCGGCTATCGCGGCGTGCAGGCTTACGGCGCGATCTACAACGCCAAGGCGATGCAGGGCGGCCAGGCGGTGTCGACCGACGTCTTCCCGTCGATGTGGCTCGAGAATGATCCGGCCGATTATGTGCTGATGCACGAGTCGGCGCCGCTGCCGGTCAACCTGACGCCCAACAAGGCGCTCAAGGCGACCGTCCTCGACGGCTAAGCCTCGGTCTTCCGATTCAACCGACAGGGCACGTCATGCTCTGTCGGTTGAACGGAATTGTGGAATTCAGCCCTGATGCAGCGCTGGCTTCCACTATTCTGTTCAACAGCACTCAGGAGATTAGGAATGTCCACTGCAAGCATCGTTGCAATTGCGATCAACCGCATTCATCGCAAGGGCAAGACACCCGACGTCGTCAACGCCAAGACGGCCTTTCGCTTCGACACCGACGAATATCAGCGGCTCAAGAAGCTCAGCGCCGTCCGTGCAGCGACCGCCGACGAGATCGCCGCTTACGAAGCCGAGCAGGCGCGGCTCAACGGCGCCGACATTCTCGCGGCACAGGCGGCTCAGGCCGCAGCGGGCAACACGGAAGCCACGACCGAGAGAAAGCCGGCGAAGGTCGTCGGCAAGAAGGCCGCCAAGCCGGCCGAGCCGGCCGAGCCGGAAAAGACCGAAAAGACCGAAGAGACTGCCGGCGCTGGTGCCGATGGTGATGGGCACGCCGGGCAGGGCGGCGAGAACGCGGACGACATCTGAGGCGGCATGCGTTCCCATCGGGACATTAAGCGTCAGGCGCGCCGGGACCTTCACGACAGAGCGAAGGTCCCGGCGCTCTATATCGAGTCAACGGGTGCCGATCCCGTTCCTGTCACCGTGCGCATTTTCGACAAGTTCCAGGCGCTCGGGGACATCAAGGGCACCAACCAGCAGTACGCGGAATTCGACGACAACATGCCGCGCATCATCTTCATGCGCGCCGACCTGCCATCGCCGAAGCGCGGTGCCATCTTCTCGATCGAACCCGGTGAGGCCTACCGCCTGGACAGCGCCATGGCGACAGACGATCTCACCATCACATGGCATGTCGTCAAGCTTGATGCCGAGGACGCGGACGGCCTGCCAGTGCCGGAGGCGGGCTGATGGCGAGCGAGATCTACGGTGTCGCCGTCGAGGGCTTGTCGAGCCTCTCGGATTTCGATCATCTGCCCGACAACGTGCTCAAGGCCGCGCGCCTGGCCGTCAATGCGACCGCACGCCGCGGCGTGCCTGTGGCGGCGCGCTCGATGGAGCGCCAGGTCAATTTCCCGCGCGGCTATCTCACCGGCCAGGATGGACGTCTGACGATCAGCAAGTTTGCCTCTGCCAACGACCTCGAGGCCCGCATCAAGGGCCGTGACCGCCCGACGTCGCTGGTGCGCTTCGTGCGCGGCTCGGCCAAGACTGTTGGCAAGCGCTCTGGCGGCGTCACCGTCGAGGTCAAGCCCGGTCAGGCCAAGCGCATGCCCGGTGCCTTCGCGCTTCAGTTGAAAAACGGCAACATCGGTCTGGCGCTGAGGACCAAAAGCGGCAGGCCGCCGTCGATGGGCGCCAAGTTGATCGGCAAGGGTCTGTATCTGCTCTACGGCCCGTCCGTCGACCAGGTTTTCGTGAAGACCAGAGAATATGTCGGCGACGAGCTCGAAACCTACATGGAACGCGAGTTCGAGCGCCTTGTGGAGCTTGGGCTATGAGCGATCCGATCATCTATGACGATCCCTTCCGGCTGCGGGTGCAGAAGGCCCTGGCCGCCGCCATCGGCAGCGTCAGCATTACCGGTGGCTACCATTTCGATCTGGCCGGCAAGGTGTTTCGCGGACGCGACCTTTTCGGCGACGCGAGCGATCCACTGCCCATGGTGTCGATCCTCGAACCCCCGTTGCCGATCGACCAGTTGCGAAGCCCGCCGCTGGCATCGGAATCAAGCGGCGATTGGGACCTGCTCCTCCAGGGTTTCGTCAAGGACGATCCCGAAAACCCAACCGACCCGGCGCATCTGCTCATGGCCGACGTCAAGCGCCGACTGGCCGTGGAGAAGGCAAGGCTCATCCCCGGCAGCGCCGGCATGAGCGACCCGTTCGGCATGGGCAGAGGGCAGATCGTCAACGGCAAGGCCGTCAACTCGATCACCGAACTTAAGATTGGCCCTGGCGTCGTGCGCCCGCCAGAGCTTGGCGTTTCCACAAAGGCGTTCTTCTGGCTCGGCCTCAGCATGAAGATTGTTGAGGACATTTCGCAACCGTTCCTGTAAAAGGGAATTCAACCGCCTGTGGATCAGGCGTACTAGGAGTGGAACATGGGAAAGATCACCAAATATACGCTCGGCCGCGGTGAAGTGCATTTCGCGCAGTTCCTGCCGGACACGCAGACCCCTGGCGGTTACCGCTACCTCGGCAATTCGCCGGAACTCTCGTTCAACGTCGAATCGGATGCGCTGGAGCACTACAACTCCGACCGCTTCATCAACGAGATGGACGCTTCGATGACGCTCAAGACGACCCGTTCGGGTCAGATCGTCACCGACGAAATCCTCGCCGAAAACCTCGCACTGTTCCTCTTCGGCAACTCCGACACGACCAGCGTCGCTGGCGGTGCCGTGGTCGACGAAATCATTGAAGGCGTCGTGCTCGATCGCGGTTACACGCTTGGCGTCAGCGACAACGATCCGATCGGCGTGCTGAAGGTCGCCTATCCGGGCACGGGCGGAACGCTGTTCTCGGTGAAGAATTCGGCCGGCTCCACGACCTACGTTGCTGGCGACGACTATGTCTGGAACGAGACCTCCGGCCTGCTGACGCCTCTGAGCGGCGGCGACATCACCGAAGGCCAGGACATCAAGGTCGGTTACACCGAGCTTGCCTACAACTACGAGCGCATCGTCTCGGCCGGCGAGCCGATCGCGGGCGCGCTCAAGTTCATCGCCTACAACCCGGCAGGCCCGTCGCGTAACTGGCTGCTGCCGTGGGTGCAGGTCAGCCCGAACGGCGACCTGAACATGAAGGGCGACGACTGGCAGAAGCTGCCCTTCAAGTTCCAGATCCTGCGCAAGGGCGCGCTCGAAGCCATCTACGTCAACGGAACTCCGTTCACGCCCTGATATTCAACTATGCCCTGACGCATTCTAATGTGAGTTGAACAAAAATGGCCCTGAAGTATACACCACAGAACGGCAGGATCGATTTCGGGGACGACGATTTTATCGAAGTCCGCGGTCTCGACGTCGCCGACATTACCCAACTCTTCGAAGTCAACCAGGACATGGTTGCGACGATCTACGACAAGGTCGTCGGCCGCGATCCGAAGTCCTTCACGCAGGATGACGTCACAGCCATCTATGCGGAAATCTCCGTCGCCTTTCCGGCCGTCGTCAACCACGTCATCGCCATGGCGGCAGACTCGCTCGACCAGTTCGCGATCGTGTCGAGACTGCCGCTGGACGTGAAGATCGCCGCCCTGGAGAGGATATCCATTCTCACCTTCCAGATGAGCGGTGGCCTGGGAAACTTCTTAGAGATCGTGATGCGCATCGCAGGGAGGGTCCGCGGTCTCGTCAAGAATATAAAGGCCCCCCTGCCTTTGGAGAATGGCTCCTCGGACTCCACGGCCAGGTAAGCCTTCTCCTCGACCACGGCCACCCTGACGCCCGTGACTACACGGTCGGAAAGATGTGGCTGGAAAGTCAACTCGTGGTGGACCGGATCAACAACCGGATCGCCACGGAGGCCACGGTGTTCAAGATGGCAATCACGACCGCTGTGGCCGCGGTCTTCAGCAAGGACGGCGGCTCCTCCGCGAACGAGGCATTCGCCGAACTGATAAGGGGATTGAGCGGCGATGAGTCGTGATGTTGAGCTCATCATCAAGGCCAAGGACGCGGCCAGTGCCGCCATCAACGACATCAAGTCCGCGCTCAAGGAACTGACCGGCGCCCAGGACAGCGTTGGCAAGAGCGCCGAGAAGACGGACTCGCTGCTTTCCAAGCTCGGCCAGGAACTCGCCAATCTCAAGCGCGATGCCTCGAACCTGACGTCGTTCGGCCGCATCGCCTCGGAACTCGACAAGACCGAAGCCGCCGTCACCCGGCTCGAATCCGGCCTGCGCGATTCCGCCGACGCCTTCGCCAAGGTCGCCCGCGATCGGGCAGAAGCCGAGAAGGGCGTCAACCGGCTGCGCGGCACGCTCGAGGCGGAAGAAAAGGCGCTCAAGCAGAACAGCGCCGCATTCCGTGAGAGCCGCAAGGAACTCACGGAAGCGAACCGGCTTCTGCAGCAGGCGCAGCGCAACCAGGATCGCTACAACAAGTCGATCCAGGCGACGCCAGAGGTCAAGCGCAGTCCGGCCGTGGCGTCGGCCGGCACCTTCATCGCCGCCGATCTCGACGCCGCGCGCGTGCAGCAGGAACGCCTTGCGGCCGACGTCGCCCGCCTCAAGAACGAGGTCAACGGGTCGAAGACGGCAATCGCCGCGCTCAAGCCCGAAATCGCGGCTGCCGCATCGAACGAACGCACGCTGTCGCTCGAAACGGAAAAGGCGGTGGGCTCGCTCGATCGTCAGCGCGAGAGCCTGACAAAGGCGCGCACCGGCCTTGCCGAGGTCAAGGGCGCCGCTGGCGAGGCCAGCAAGGCGCTTGGCGGCATGGCGGTCGATCAGGACAAGGTTGCCGCCGCCGCAAGCCGCACCGCGGCCGAGCTTGCCCGCACCAAGGCGCGTATCGACGCGTTGGCGAAGACGCCGCAGACGACGGCGCCGACCACGCCCGACACGACGCGCACCTTCACCGAGCAGCGCCGGCAGTTGCTGGAACTCAAGCGCGATTGGGTCGAGGCGCAGGCCGAGGTCAAGCGCCTGGCGGTTGCCATGCGCGACGCCGAGCAGCCGACGATCGAATTGGGCACCGCCTTCGGCCAGGCGCAGGCGCGCGCGCGGCAGGCCAAGGAAGCCTATGCGCAGCAGCAGGCGGCGCTGGCACAACTGGCGGCGGCCGGCCGATCGAGCTTTTCGACCTTCAACCAGTCGGCGGCGTCGGCTGGCGGCGCGCTGCGTGCCATCAAACCGGCTGCGGACGGCGCAGGCGCGGCGATGGGCGGTGCTGCTACCGGTGCCAACGGGCTGCGTTCGGCGCTGTCCGGCGTCTACGGCGAGTCGCGCAAGTCGCTGTCGCTGCTGCAACGCCTGCGCGGCGAGGTGCTGTCGCTGACGGCTTCCTATGTCGGTCTCTACGCGGCCGGCAACCAGATCGGCGGCGTCATCAACTCGTTCAAGACACTCGAAGCGGCGCAGAGCCGTCTCGGCGCGGTGTTCAATCAGGACACCAGCAAGGTCAGTCAGGAACTCGATTTCCTGCACCGCGAAGCCGACAGGCTCGGCATCTCGTTCGGCACCTTGGCCGACGAATACGGCAAGTTCGTCATCGCCGCCGACGCCGCGAATTTCTCGGCTGGCGCTACCAGGAAAATCTTCCTGTCCGTCGCCGAGGCCGGCCGCGTCAACAAGCTGTCGATCGACCAGATGCAGGGCGTCTTCCTGGCGTTGACGCAGATGATCTCGAAGGGCAAGGTCTCGTCGGAAGAACTGCGCCGCCAGTTGGGCGACCGCTTGCCCGGCGCCTTCAACATCTTCGCCGACGCGATCGGCGTGTCGACGGCGCAACTCGACAAGATGATGCGGCAGGGCGAGGTTCTCGCCAACCAGTCGACACTGGTCGCCTTCGCCGATCAACTAGACAAGCGCTTCGGCTCGCAACTGCCGGCCGCGTTGCGCACGGTGACGACCGAGATCGACCGCTTCCAGAACAACCTGTTCGAGGCGCAGTTGCAGGTCGCGCAGGGCGGCTTCATCGACGGCCTGAAGAACGGTCTGATCGAACTGAACAGCTTCTTCCGCAGCCGCGAGGGCCACGATTTCTTCCTGTCGCTCGGGTCCGCGCTCGGCAAGTTCGTCAGCGTGCTCGGCCAGGTGCCGAAATATTTCGACGAGATCAAGGTTGCGATCGAGGCATTTGTCGCGTTCAAGCTGGCCGGCATTTTCAACAGTCTCATCGTGTCGCTTCGCACGACACAGGGATCGCTGAGCGGCGCCGCAGCGTCCTTCTTCACCTGGAACGGCAACCTCAAGGCCGCCGAAAACGCGATTATCCGTTTCAGCGCCTCGGCCAGACCGGTTGGCGCCGTGCTGGCCGGCCTGCGGGCACAGCTTCTCGGCGCAGCGACAGCTGGCGGCATTGCCGGCGCGCGGTTTGTCGCGATGCAGGCTGGCCTGTCGGCCCTGCGCGCGCTTGCGGGGTTGGTCGCCGGCTCGTTCCGGCTGCTGTGGACGGCGATCGGTGGACTGCCGGGTCTGATCCTGACCGGCATTAGCTTCGCGCTCGGTTCCTGGCTCACCCAGGTCGACGACACCACTGCCGCGATCGACGAGCACAAGCGCATCATGGGCGAAGTGATCGCCGCCTACGAGAAGGTCAAAGGCACCGCCAAGGATTGGGGACAGGAAGTCCGCAACGTCACGCTCGACCAGGCCATCGCCAATCTGCGCAAGATGGGCGAGGTGCTCGACGAAAACCGGCAGAAGCTGAAGGCGATCAACGCTTCAGACTTCTTCTCGTTCAACGGATTGCAGCGGGCCAATCCGGGCGACGCGGCGATTGCCGTGCAACTGCGCGACCTCAAGAAGGAGGTCGACGGCGGCAAGCTGTCACTGGCCGATTTCGTCGATCAGGTCGATGTCCTGTACAGGAAGATCAACGACGACACGCTCAAGCAGTGGGCAGAAACCCTGTTGGCCAGTGGTCGCGCCGCCAGGGACAGCGAAAAGGATCTCGGCAACGCAGCGCTGACGGCTCAGAAGCTCGGCGACGCATCGAAAGAGACCGGCGACATCGTCAAGCAGACCGGTGCGTCGATCGAGAAGCTGGCTGACCAGACCGACGACGCCGCCGATTCGCTGAGCAAGGCTGCCGACAAGGCCAAGCAGTTCGACGACATCCTGACCCAGATGAAGAAGCTCATCCCGGATGTCGGCAAGGAACTGAAGAACCTCGGCGAGATCGACGCGCTGGAAAAGCAGTATCAGGCGGCGGCGAAGCTCGCCACGACGATGAGCCAGATCAACGGGCTCAACGAGCAGTACGCGGCATCGCTGAACGGCATTATCGACAAGACGTTCAATGCCAACAGCAACATCGTCAACACCATTGCCGGCATCGAGAGCGGCGGCAGCGCCAGTGCCAAGAATCCGAATTCGTCCGCCACCGGGCTCGGCCAGTTCATCGAGTCCACCTGGCTTCGGATGTTCAAACAGTATTTCCCCGATCGCGCGCAGTCGCTGACCGACGCAGCGATCCTCGAGCTCAGGAAGAACGAGACCGTATCGCGCCAGATGATCGCGCTCTACGTCCAGGAGAACGCAAAGATCCTGCAAAAGGCCGGTGTCGCGGTTACCGACGCCAACCTCTATCTGGCGCATTTCCTTGGGCCGGGCGGGGCGACGAAGCTGCTCAAGGCGCCTGCGGGCACCAAGACCCAGGACGTACTCGGGCCGGCGCAGATTCAGGCCAACCAGTCGATCCTCGGCGGCAAGACCGTCGATCAGGTCATCGCCTGGGCGCAACGCAAGGTCGGACTTTCTCAGGAAGAAGTCGCCGTCAACAAAGAACTCGCCGAGATTGACAACAAGCGGGCACAGAAGGCGAAGGACTACAACACCGACCTGGAAGCCCGTCTGGCGACGATGGCCGACGAGGTCGCCAATGATGGCCAGCTTTCGCGCGAGGGTTTTGTCCAGAAGGCGCTAGCCGCCGAAATGAAGCGCGCCCGCGAGGCCGAGGTCACGCTGACCGATCAGCAGATTGCCAAGATCAAGGAACTCGCCGGCAAGGAATACGACATCAAGCAGGCCAGGCGCGAGGGCAAGGCCGATATCCAGGAAGCCAATGCCGCTTTGCAACAGGCCGTTGCCCTGTCGCAGCAGCGCGCCGTGCTTCAACAGCAGTTCAACCAGGCACAGAAGTCCGGCGATGCCAGCAAGGCGACATCGCTGGACGGACAGATCCAGAGCGTCAACACGCAACTGCAGGAGGCGATCGACAAGGCGATTGCCATGTGGCAGGCGATCGGTGGCCCGCAGGCCGACGTCGCGCTGACCAAGCTCGATACGCTCAAGATCAAGGCGTCGTCCGCGGCGAATGGCCTGAGCTTCCTCGGCCTGTCGACGCAGCAGATCGGGCAACTTGCCAACAGTTTCGCCGATGGCTTTGTCGGCATGTTCGACACGTTCTTCCAGGGCCTCGACGAGGGCAAGTCGAAGACCGAGGCGCTACGCGACGCGTTCCTGAAATTCGCCGCCGACTTCCTGCGCCAGATCGCGCAGATGATCATCAAGCAGGCGATCCTGAACGCTTTGCAGAGTCTCGGCATTCCTGGCCTCGGCGGCGGCGGTGGTGGCCTTCTGTCGAGCCTCTTCCATTCCGGATCGACATCCGTTGGCAGCACGTCCGCGCAGACCCGCAGCGTGTCGCCGGCCCTGTTCGCCAATGCCGTGCGCTACCACCAGGGCGTTGGCTCCGTAGGCCTCAAACCGGGCGAGATGCCAGCGATTTTGAAGCGGGGCGAAATCGTCGATCCAGGCGACGGCTCGATTTTCGCAAAGATGTTCGGCGGCGGTGACGGCGGAAAGGCTGGCGGCGCCACCAATGTCTACAACCTGTTCGATGCAGCCAGCTACCTCTCGGAAGCCCTGAAGTCGAAGGTCGGCGAGAAGGCGCTGCTCAACTTCGTCAGCGCCAATCCGGCAGCGTTCAAAGCAGCACTGGCGGGGAACGGCTAGATGCCGCGGCTATGGAACCTGCCGGTCAATTGGCGCGAGAGCTACAGCGTCACCCTGACCTTGAAGACCGAGCCGATCACTTCGCGCAGTCGCCGTGAGCAGCGGCGCGCCTGGCGGCAGACGCCGCGCAAGCAGATCTCGCATCTGGTGACGTGCCCGAAGGAACGCTACCTGCTTCTGGCGCAGCATATGAGCGCCGGCCAGGGTGGCGAGTTCTACGTGCCAGACATGTCGTTGGTCATCTACACGACATCGGCCGCTCCGGTTACCGGCGATCGTCTGACCGTTGAGGAAGCGCCGTTTTGGGCCGTCGCCGGTACTAAGGCGATCCTGATGACGCCAGGTCTCTTCGTGCTGAAGACCATCTCGTCGGTTGACGGCAGCGACATCGTGTTCGAGGAGATGTTCGACGAGGCGTGGCTGCCCGGCGCGAAGATCGTGCCCGCGCTGCTCTCGCACGTCCAGACCCAGGTCGACAGCCGCGCCATCGGATCGAGCGTCGTCGAACTAACCGTCTTGATCGACGTGGAGCCTGGCACCGAGGTCGTCGAGACCCCGGATTTGCCGACCACGGTCTTTAACGGTCGCGAGGTCTTCGAGCTCAAGCCGAATTGGGCCGAACCGCTCGGCCTAACCTTTGTCTCGGGTCGCGAGACTGTCGATTACGACATGGGTCGCACGGCGGACTTCCTGCCGAGCGCGTTCCCCGAAGAACAGATCAAGGCGGCCTATCTCGGCCGAGGCCTCGAGGAGATCAAGGCCATCCGGCATTTCTTCCTGCGCATGATGGGTCAGCAGGACGAGTTCTACATGCCGACCTGGATGCGCGACATCGTGCCAAAGAACGCACTGACGTCGGCCGGCACGACGATGACCGTCGCCGGCACGGACTTCGCCGCGGCCTACAACGATACGGTCCACAAGGCGATTGCCGTCTTCCTCAACGACGGAACGGTGCGATACCGCAAGGTGTCCTCGCTAGCCGTCGCTGGCTCCGATTCCGTCATCACCTGTGTCGGCACTTGGGGATCGAACATTCCCCTAACCTCCATCCGCATGGTGTCGTGGATGCCGGTGTGGCGCCTTCTCTCCGATGGTCTGGTGCTCGAATTCCTGACGCAGAGCGTGGCGCAGACGACGCTGTCGATGAAGACGCTCGAAGATCTGGCGGGGGATTGATAAATGGCGTTCACCCTTTTCGAAAAGAGCCGCCGCAAGGCCCGTCCGGCCGAACTGATCCTGTTCGTCTACGGTGAGGCACCAGGCTCGTATTTCGCCTACACAAATGCCGAGCAGGAAATTACCCACGACAGCCTCACCGATCCGGACACGGGTGATCCGATCGCCGTGACCTATGAACCAGTGGCCGTCACGCGCGGCTCGATCAATGCGTCCGGCAACCTCGACAAGACGGCACTGCAGTTGCGGTTCCGGCGCGACATCGAACTGGTGGAACTGTTCCGTGTCTACCCGCCGAGCCAGGTGGTCACGGTCACGATTCGCGAAGGCCACGTCAACGATCCGGACGGCGAATTCCTAGTCGTGCATGCCGGCAAGGTGCTGTCGGTCGGTCGCGAGGGCAACGAGGCTGTGATCGGCTGCGAGCCCATCACCAGTTCCATGCGCCGGCCGATGCCGATGAGAAACTACCAGCGCGGCTGCAATCTGGCCCTCTACGTGCAGGGACCGGGCATGTGCAACGCTGACAAGGCACTGGCTACCGTGGTCACAACGGTCGACTCGCTCGGCACCACATCGGTCGCGCTGCCCTCCGGCTGGAACGGACTGATCGACCCGGTCAAATACCGCAAGGGGTTGGTCGAGTGGGTCGGGCCGGCCGGCAACACCGAAATCCGCGAGATACTGTCAGTCGGAGTCGACGGCGTGACGCTGACGATTTCCGGCCTCATTCGTGGGCTCATTGTCGGCCAGGAGATCAAGGTCTCGCGCGGCTGCACGCATCAGCAGGACGACTGCATTACGCACACCGAATCGGTGACCGGCCAACCCAACATCTGGAACTATGGCGGGTGCGATGACATTCCGCTGAAAAACCCGATCGGCTTCGTCAACCAGTTTTATTGAGCCGCTTGCGCTTGCCGGTGTATTCAACTAAATGTGGATTAAATCATCCATGGGTGGACAAGTGTTCAGGCACGGCGCGCTCCGCAAGAAACTGGCCAAGCGGGTGAACCGCCTGCTTCTTGCCGCGCACGACAATGAGACGTTTCGCGATCTTGTTTTCCGCTTCCTAGGTGACGAGCGCGGCGCGTGGTTCCTGCTTCTGCTTATCGGTCTGGCACTCAACATCGTCGCCTATCTCATCATGCCGCGGCCGAAACAGGCCAAGCCAGAAGCGGCCAAGGATATGGACGATCCGACCGCTGACGCCGGACGCCCGATGCCGTGGTTGTTTGGCACGGTGATGATCAAGGGTCTCAACGTCCTGAAGTTCACCGACAAGAACACGCGCACCTATTCGGTGAACGCGTGAGCGACAAGGTGACCATCTCGGACATCCGCCGCGCCGGCCATTGCGTATCGGGCGCCAAGGCGTGGTTTGAGCGCCACAATCTCGATTTCCGAGACTTCATCAAGAACGGCATAGACGAAGAGACGTTTCTTGCTTCCGGCGACGCTCTAGGTGTGGCCGTCGTCGAGCACAAGCGGAAGCTCGGCAACGATGGGTAAATCCAAGCCGAAACAACAGGTCGCCGAATACCGCATGTCGATCCACTTCGGCATCTGCGCAGGCGCCGTCGACTATATCTCGCGCATTGTCATCGGTGAAAAGGAAGCCTGGAAGGGACGCGTCGACTCCCTGACCGGTTTCCGCGTCAACAAGCCAGATCTGTTCGGTGGCATCAAGAAAGAAGGTGGCGTCTCAGGAACGGTCACCTATCTGCCGGGTGACGTCGATCAGGTCATGCCTGAAGCGCTTGCCGCAAAGTATGGCAAGACCGCAGCGACGATGCCCGCCTATCGTGGCCTGTCGTCGGTCTTCTTCACCGAAGGCCCATCATCGACCGGATCGGGAACATTCCTGGACCAGATCCGCGATTGGCTTGCTGGCATCTTTTCCTCGTTCGCAGGCTCGGATCGCAAGGGTTTCTACTGGACGGCGAACTCACCCTATCTGCGCGGCGTCTGGGTGGAAGCGGCTCGCGCATCGATCGGGCTCGAGCCGGCCTATGCGCGCATTTTCCGAGATCCGACGACCGAGAATGTGGCGCTCTATTTCGCCATCGATATCTCTTCGTCCATCGTGGGCGTGCGCATAAACGCATTGAAAAGATGCCTTCATGACGCCGTCGCCTATCTGCGCGCCCGCACTGACCGCAGCCAGGACATCTGCTTCGTTTCCTTCTCGACTGACGTCGTCAACTCGGTGACCTTCCGAAACGCGTCATCGGCCGATTTTGATGCGCTGGACACCTTCATCGACGACCTGATCGGCGCCGGCACATCCACGGACTTCAGCAAAGGCGCCAGCCAGGCAGCGACGTTCTTTGCCGGTGCCGGCAGCAAGATCCCTGCTGTCATCTTCATTTCCGACAACGCCGATCAGAGCGGTGACCACATCATTGGTGCAAGTGCCGCAAAGAGCGCGCTCGACGACGTACCTGTGTATTGTTTCCGGGTATGGGGCGCTGGCGACACGACCATGGTGGCCAACTTCCTCGGGACGCTGGATAACACGGCTCAGGACGGCATGCCTGTTTTGATGTCGTCGACATCGAACGGTCTGGTATCGGGGCTCAACCCCTCTCAAACGCTGATCCCGTTCGACAGCAATCCAGCTCACATGATCTACGAGCTCCTGCCCTACACCGACCGGGGCAGGTCTTCGGCAGGCACCGACAAGGCGTCGTTCGAGGCTGCCGCGCTGACGCTCTTCAACGAGCGGTTTGGCATTTCGCTGCTGTGGAACCGGCAGTCGACGGTCGAGGATTTCGTCAAGGAGATTCAGGACCACATCGAAGCGGCGATCTTCCTGAACCCGAAGACCGGCCTGCTGACGATCAAGCTGATCCGCGGCGACTACGATCCGGACACTGTGCCGGTGTTCACCGTGGACAACTGCGTCGTCACCAACTTCTCGCGCAAGCTATGGGGCGAGACGATCAACGAGATCGTGGTGACGTGGACCAACCCGGAAAACGAGGAGGAAGAGACCGTCACTCAGCAGGATCTTGCCAACATCTCGGTCCAGGATGGCAAGATCATTTCCGACAGCCGCAACTATTACGGCATCCGCAGGAGCGATCTCGCGGCCTTCACCGCGCAGCGCGACCTGCGCGTGGCGGCAGCGCCGCTCGCCTCGTGCGACCTGGAATGCGACCGCACAGCATGGGACCTCCTGCCGGGCGACGTGATCAAGCTGGTGTCGCCAGAAGACGGCATAGCGGCGATCTTCATGCGCGTCGGCCCGATCGACTACGGCAAGCCGGGCGATTCCAAGATCAAGGCCTCGCTCGTCGAGGACATCTTCTCGCTGCCGCTGGCAGAGTATTCCTTGCCACCGCCGCCAGCGACGGATGATTCCTCAGAGCAGCCGGCGCCGGCTGCGTTCGCCTACATCTTCACGCTGCCCTACTATTTGGTAGTGCACGAAATTGATCCTGCCGCATCGGCGGGGATCGACTATCCGGTGGTATTCGCAGGCGTGCTTGCGGGCCAGAGTGGCAGCGACACGCATGAATTCGAACTGATCGGCAAGACCACCGACACGCTCGGCAATGTGGTGTCGGAGGATATCGGCTCGCGATCGATCGCGTCGCACGCCACGCTGTCAGCCGACCTCGCCGAGGAAGCCGAGTCGCTTATCGCCAGCTTCCCCGGCCGGACGACCGGCGACGGCCCTGTGGTCGGTGGCTTCGTGGTCATCGGAGACGGCGCGGAAAGCGAGGTCGAGTTTGGACTGGTGACCGTCGCCGACGACACTGGCTACACGATCCGCCGCGGTGTTCTGGACACGGTGCCGCAAGCCTGGCCGAGCGGCTCGCCGGTCTGGTTCCTCGGCGACGGCCTCGACTTCGTCGACAACGAGCAGCGCTCGGACGGCGAGACCGTCGACTACAAGATCCTGCCGCGCACGTCGCTCGGACTGCTCGACGAGGACGCGGCTTCATGGATCTCGACGACGCTGACCGGCCGCCCGTGGCTGCCGTTCCGGCCAGCTGACGTACATGTAGATGGAATCGCTTTCGGCGATGTGGACGCTACGGCACTGCCGCTGATCCCGGTGACCTGGTCGGATCGCAACCGGCTGACCGAGGACAGCATCGTACTGGCCTGGGACGCGGCGACTGTGACGCCGGAAACGGGGCAGACCACGGTCATCCATCTCACCGACAGCGCCGGCACTGTCGTTCACACCTACAGCGGGATCACCGCCACCAGTTTCGACGTCGATCCTGCCGATTTCGGCAGCCTGTCGTCAGGCTACATCGTCGTGAAAAGCGAGCGCGATGGTCTGGAATCCCTGCAGGGCGTGCGCCGCCGCGTCGTTCTCATGAGTTCGCTGTTGCTCTCGGGAGACCAGCAGGACGGCGCTGACCATATCGCGCTGTCCGGCGACCAGGCACCAGGCATCATTCTCATCTCAGGATCGTAGGGGAAGGCAATGGCTGATAAGGAAATTGGCGATCTGCCAGCGGCAAGTCTGCCACTTGCTGGCACCGAGCTTCTGGATGTCGTCCAGGCAGGCAACAGCCGCAAGGTCGCAACGGCCGACCTGGCGCTGTTGCCGAGCATGCTCGACACGGACGGAACGCTTGCCGCCAACAGCGACAGCAAGGTTCCGACGCAAAAAGCCGTCAAGACATATGCCGACGCTCTCATTGCCGCCAATGACGCCATGGTCTTCAAGGGCGTCATCGACTGCTCGAGCAATCCGAACTACCCGGCAGCTGACAGAGGCCACCAGTATCGCGCCAGCGTTGCCGGCAAGATCGGCGGTGCGTCCGGCGTCAACGTCGAAGTCGGCGACATGATGCTTTGCATCACGGATGGAACTGCTGCCGGCAACCAGGCGACAGTTGGATCGGCCTGGTCGATCATCCAGACCAATCTCGACGGCGCAGTCATCAACACGCGCCAGGTCATTGCAGGCGCCGGTCTGACGGGCGGCGGCGACCTGTCGTCCGACAGAACGCTGGCGCTCAACACCGATGCCCGCACCCGCAACATCTTCTATGTCATCGACGGCGGCGGCGCCGCGATCACGACGGGTATCAAGGGCGACCTGCCCATCCCCTTCGCCTGCACCATCATCGAGGCGGATGTGCTGGCCGACCAGGTGGGCTCGATCGTCATCGACATCTGGAAGAACACCTATGCCAACTTTCCGCCGACCGTCGCCAACACCATCACGGCTGCGGCCAAACCGACACTGGCGAGCGCCGCCAAGGCGCAGGACGCGACGCTGACGGGCTGGACCACGGCGATCGCGGCCGGCGACATCCTGCGCTTCAACGTCGACAGCGCAGCAACGCTGACGCGCGTCACGATCGCCATCAAGGTAAGGATCAACTAAATGGCACTTCTCGATTTCTTCGGCTTTGATCATCTCCAGGCCAGCACGGCGCCAGACCCGGCGCTTTACCCGAATTGCAGCCAGTCAACCGCCAGCGGCTGGACCACTGGAACAGGTCTGCTTGGCGGCAAATCATTGCGATCGAATTCCGTTGCCCGAAATTTCCATTGGGACAAAGGCGTCAACTACTCGACCTTGATCGCCGCCGTGCGATTCCAGACGAACAGCGTTGCGGCTTCGGCAGTCCAGGACATCCTAGTTTTCTACGACGGCGCCTCGATCCAGTGCGGCATCTCGATCAACGCGGTCGGCAAGTTGATCTTCTGGCGCGGCACAAATGCCACCGTGATCGCAACCGGAACCACCACCCTCTCGCCGAATTCGTGGTATTTCCTGGAGGCAAAAGTCACTTTCCACAATACGACAGGTGCCTACGAAATCAGACTTGGCGGCACCTCGGAAATGTCCGGTTCCGGCGCCAACACCCGCAACACCGCCAACAACCAGGCATCCGGCATCCGTTGGATTTCCAACGCAGCCACAACCACGATGACCATGTTCGACATCGATGACATTTACATCGAAGACACGAGCGGCAGCGCTCCTTACGCCGATTTTCTCGGCGTCATCCGGGTCGAAACGGCCTTCGTCACCACAAACGATTCGGTGCAGTGGACGCCGCTGTCGTCGACCAATGCGAGCAATGTCGACGAAGTTCAGGTCGACGACGACACCACCTACAATTCTGATGCCACGGCAGGCCATATCGATCTGTTCAATCACGGCGCGCTGTCGTCGACGCCCGTCACGATCTTCTCCGTGGCCATCCGAAGCCGCGCCCGCAAGGACGATGTGACGGCGCGCACGTATCGCAACAAGCTGAAGTCGAGCACCACCGTCAGCAACGGCGCCACGGCCACGCTCGACACCACCTACAAGTGGATTCGCGACCAGTTTGACACCGATCCGAACACGGCGGCGGCATGGGCCACTGCCTCAGCCGTCAACAACAGCAAGATCGGCTACGAGGTCGTTTCCTGATGGCCGCGCAACGTTCAACTCAGGTCGTCCAGGAGACCTTGCTGTCGTATTCGAGTCTTACGACGTTACGCGCCACTCAGGTCGTCCAGGAGACGCTGCTGTCCTATTCCAGTCCGACAAATGCGCTCGTCAGTCAGGTGGTGATCGAGGTTTTGCGGTCGGTCGCCAGCACCAGCGTTTCGCCAAGCTTCGGCGGCATCATCTGAACCCTTGCAAGCCGTCCAGCAACCGACCAGATGATCAGCGTGCCCGCAATCGCGACATAGGCGTCAGCAGCATAGTGCCAGCCGAAGTAGACCGAGCCGAATCCGATGATGGCGAGATAGGTCCAGCCGATCACGCCAAGCCACCAGCGGCATGACGCAAGGAACAGTGCGTTCAGGCAGGTGAACGCGACATGGAGGCTAGGCATTGCCGAAATGCCGCTTCCGAGAAGTGTCGTGTCGGTGGCGTAGGCCTGCCAGAGATAGTCGGTGATCTGCAAAGTAAGTCGACCACCAGAGTTACTCGCCAGAGCGGCATCAAGACCGGCGAATCGATCACTGTCGAAAATGCGATCATAAAAGATCGGGCCGGCCGAGTTCCCGATCGTTCTGACGACGCCTCCAAGCAGGACGGCGATCCCGAGAAAGCTTGCGAGATACCTGTTGCGTAGCTTTGCCTGGTCCAGGAATGCGACAACCAGGAAAAGCCCGATCGTCCAGACGAACCAGAGTTGAGAATAGAGGGAGTAGTAAATCCGGTCGAACGTGGGACTATCGAACGCCCGAAGCAATTGCCACGGGTCGCCCCCATGGAGCCCCTGGTCAAGATCGGCAAGGATCTCATCGGCGAAGAACGGCACGGCCAGTGATATTTCATGCTTGAGCGCCGTGAAGGCTGCCGCGGTAAAAACAAAAGCGATCACAATGATGGCGGCACCTGGCAGACGAGTGCGCAGCTTGCGTCTGAGGAACATCATCGGAGCCCTCGGGCTGCGGACGATCGCGGCAGAAATCAAGCCGACAAGGAGCAGCAGTGGGATCGCAATCAGGAAGCGCCTGACGGTGTAGGCCGAGAGCGATGTCCAATAACTACCCGGAAAAACGGTTGCGATACAGATCGTATATATTAAAGCAACTGCTAATATGCTGCGACCTAGCTGATCGCGCGGTGCCAGGGATGATGCTTGCGCCACTCCTGAAGTTTCAAGCGTCTCTGCTCGTAGATCGGGACGAGCGGACCTTCTATCTGCACTTCCCTCGGTGCTTGGCGCAACCTCGCGTCCCAAATGCCTAGCGTCAGGCACAGTGCTGCTATTGTCCATATGACTGGCTTCCCCCAATAGAACCCGGTCATCTCTATAGCCTCCAATTCGACGATGGTTAAGCCTACCGCCAAAATCTTTCGTCAATCTTACCTAGCGTCCGACCGGTGGAATTTTCCTTTACCCGATCCGGGTGCCGTGCTACATGATTCAACTATCAGATGAATAGCTTATCTGCGGGTGGATCGGCTATGAACTTCTATCGCCTTTCGGGTTGCCTGAACCGGCTCTGCGGTGGACGCGGGGACCAGACGTTCTGCGCCCGCGTGGCCGAGCGCTACGGCAGTCAATGCCTGTTCTGCCGGCTGATGTCGCGGCTGATCGAGCCAGACCACTGCGCGCTGCAACTCGACAAGTGGCATGCGATCAGGAACGGCTGGGCGGACCCTTCCGCGCCGCTGGCGATCACGCGTTTCGTGCCCAACTGGCGCACGGTGCTGCGGCACTCCTATAGCCTGCACCTGAATGCCGGCTCGGTCGTCTGCTGGCTGGCGATCATGCTGGATTACGTCTGGCCGTTCACGGCCGATTACCTGCCGTTCCAGCCGATCGTTTTCGGCCTGCTCGGCGGCGCGCTCGCCATCGCGGCGATCTATGCGCGCTTCGTCCTTCAACCCCCGATTTCCGGAGCCCCCAATGCCAATCGGTAGGATCATGGCCAGCCTGCGCGGCAGGAAGGCCGTTCTCGCGGCTGCCGCCTTCGCCGTCACCAGCGGCTGGACCGCCTACATGGCCTCCGGGCCGGACCAGACCGTCGTCGCCATTCACCAGGCGATCGACAAAGGGCTGACCCCGCCCGCCGTCGAGCTTGCCGTCGACAAGCTGATCAAGCCCTGGGAAGGGCTGAAGCTCTACGCCTATCAGGACCAGGTCGGCGTCTGGACGATCTGCTACGGCGAGACGCTCGGCGTGCATAAGGGCATGCAAAAGACCCTCGCCGAATGCGAGGCTATGCTGACCAGGCGCGTCATCCACGACTATTACCTGCCGCTGGTCGACGGCGTGAAGGGTTATGGCGACGCGCCGGACTCCGTGCAGGCCTCGATGCTGTCTGGCGCCTACAATTTCGGCACGGCCGGCCAGTTGGGCTCCCGCGCCGCGAAGTTCGTCACAAGGCGTCAATACCGCCAGGCCTGCGAGGCGCAGACAGCCTGGAACAAGGCCAAGCACCAAATCGTGCCCGGCCTAGTGAAGCGGCGCGAGATGGGCGATGCGCAGCGCCTCGGCGAGGCCGAGCTTTGCGTGAGCGGCCTCTGATGGAAAACTTGCAGGCAGTCTTCACGCCGATCATCGCCAGTGCCCTGAAGATCGGCGCCGTCGCGGCGATCGTGCTCCTCGCATATCTGGTGCTGCGATGACCTGGTGGCTGCTTCTCGTTCTCGGCGGTGGCGGTGTTCTGGCACTGGTCGCCTCACAGCTTGGCGGCGCGGTCATCATCGGCTTCCTGCGCACCTGGCTCCTGCCGGTCCTCACCTTCACCATTCCCCTGCCCGTCTGGGCCTTCCTCGCCGCTGGCGGCTGGCTGTGGTTCGACAGGGACTCGGCCGTCCGCACTGCGGTCAACAAGGCGGTCACGCAGATGGTGGCCGGGGCGCAGTTGGAAGCGCTGCAGGCGCAACTGATCGAGGAACGCCGCATCCGTCAGTGGAGCGACAGCCAAGCCGAGGAAAAGGCTCGCATTGCCGACGCGGAGCAGTCAGCCCGCGTCGACCTGCAAACCAAACTCACCCTCACCGACAGCAGGCGAAAGGGCCTTGCCGATGAACTGGCCGAACTCAAGGCGCGCGAAGCGAAGCGCCAACAGGACAGCAAGGGCGCCATCGCTCCTGAGTGCGCTGTTGATGATTTCCTTTTTGGGCGGTTGCGCAACAAATAAGCAACTCTTCGACCAAGCCTACGTGCAGAAGGCCAAGGCCGATGCGGTGAAGATCGCACTGACTGAGGCCGAGAAACGCGTCCAGGAGGCCCGCAGGATACCCGTCTGGCCGCCCGAGTGCCGGCTTCACCATTACAGCGGCATCCTGCTCGACGACGGGATCTACGTGTCCAACGTCAAGGCGGACTCAGCGCTTAGCGACGCCAACGACCAGACCGACGCCTGTGCAGCGCTGTACGACAAATGGCGCGAGGCGCGCGAGCCGAAGAAGGCCGGCAAATGAAGCGTGCTGACAATGGTGAGGTTCCGGAGCGCCTGACGGAGGAGGAAATCCAGCGTCGCATCGCGATCTACGAAGAGACGAGTGGCAACATCAGCGCCACGGCGCGCCGGCTAGGCATCAAGCGCGCCTCCGTTCAGGGCTTGATCCGCCGCCTCAAGAGCCAGCAGTACGAATTCAAGTTCGACGGCGCGAAGCCGAATCCGCAACCGGAGCCGACGCCGCAGGAACGCTCCACCATTCAGGGTCTTCGCGACGAGATCGCCAGGCTCAAGAGCGAGTTGAGGGCCGCCTATCGTGCCGGCGCGGAAGAAGATGCCATCCTGAACCTCATCGGCATCATCAGCAAGGCAGCGGTCTCGCCGCCGACCTGGCTCAACGAGATCCGCGCCAAGAACGGCAAATCGCACCCCGAGGTGCCGATTGCCAATTGGGGCGACTGGCATTGGGGAGAGGTCATCCGGCCTGGTGCCGTCAATGGCTTCAACGAGTTCAATCGTGAGATCGCAAGGGAGCGCGTGCGACGTCTCGTCGCCAACACGATCGATCTCTGCCGCAACCATGGGCCTGGCAATTATCCCGGCATCGTCGTCAATCTGATCGGCGACTTCATCTCGGGTGGCCTGCATCCGGAGCTCGCCAAGAGCGACGAACTGGCGCGCATTCCGGCAGCACTGGAAGTGCGCGACGTGCTGGTGTGGGCGCTCGAGCAGATTGCCGACGAGTTCGGATCGGTCTTCGTGCCTTGTGTATCCGGCAACCATGGGCGCGACACGCCCAAACCGGAGTACAAGGGCTACCTGCATCACAATTTCGATTGGCTGATCTATCAGTTGCTCAGGCGGCACTTCGAAAACGATAAGCGCCTGACCTTCCTGATCGAGCCGTCGAACGAGGCCTATTACTCGGTGTTCGGGCTCCGCACGCTGCTCGTTCACGGCGACATGCTCGGCGTCAAGGGCGGCGACGGTATCATTGGCTCGATCGGCCCGATCATGCGCGGCGAGATCAAGACGCGCGGTCAGGCGTCGTCTCTCGGCCGACCTTTCGACATCCTGATCATGGGTCATTGGCACCAGGAACTCTGGCTGCCGCGGGCGATCGTCAACAACGCGCTCAAGGGCTTCGACGAATACGCCAAGGACAGCCTGCGCGCGGTGCCGTCCGAGCCCTCGCAATCGCTCTTCTTCGTCCACCAGAAAGGCATGATCACCTCCCGCTGGTCGGTTCGCGTTGATGAATTGAAGGCGCGCGAGAACCATGGATGGGTGGCAGTGCCAAGTGCAAAGGAAACCCACTGATGCGTAACATCTTCGCCTACACCGCGCCTGGCTGCGACATGCCGGAATTCCTTTCGATCAACGAGCACAACGGACAGGTGCAAGTCATGGCACGCAGCCGAGGCTTGTCGACGACAGTGTCCGTTCAGTTGGAGCCTGAACAGGTCAGAGCGCTCTATGCGGCCCTGAAAGCCGAGGTCTTCAAGGACGTTCTTGCCGAGACGGAAGGCTGACCCTCATGCGTCTTGTGATTTTGGAGTCGCCGTATGCGGGCGAGGTCGAGCGGAATGTCGCCTATGCCCGCCGCTGTGTCCGCGATTCGCTGCTCAGGAATGAGGCACCCGTCGCAAGTCACTTATTGTACACGCAACCGGGCATTCTGGACGACACCGTGCCAGCCGAACGGCAGCACGGCATCGACGCTGGCCTTGCCTGGCGCAAGGTGGCTGATGCGAGCGTCGTCTATGTCGACCACGGCATTTCCAAGGGCATGGACTACGGCATTGCCGCGGCCAAGGCAGCCGGCATTCCGGTCGAATACCGCAGCCTGGAGAAGTTCTGATGGACGACGCCCGCCTGATCGAGGAGTTCCGCCAGGAACAGCAGTTCCAGAACGTGCCCGACGCGCCGGCCGTCAAGCCTGCTAATCCCAAGCAACTCTATGGTGACCGGAAACCGCCGCTGTCCTACTTCCCGCTCTCTGCAATGCTCGCCGGGCTCGAGGCGCTCTATGACGGTGCCCTGAAATACGATCCGCACAACTGGCGCGACAATCCGGTCGAGGCCATGACCTATGTCAACGCGGCCGAACGCCACCTGCAACTCTACAAGGTCGGCGAGGCGCTGGCCCGCGACACCAAGGTCAGTAATCTCGGCGGCGTCATCGCCTGCGCCGCCATCCTGATCGACGCGGAAGCCCACAGCATGCTGATCGACAACCGCCGTCACAGCCAGGTCGAGGCGGATCTGCTGCATGAAGCCGAAGCATGGGTCGCTCGCCTCAAGGAAAAGCAGGCCGAGCGCCTGAAGGGGACACAATGATCGCCATCGACTACACCATCACGGTCGGCAACATACTGACCATCCTCGGCATGGGCGGCGGGCTGCTGGTCGGCGCCTGGCGACTGCGCGCCGCGCTCGACAAGCGCGTCAACGCAATCGAGACCGCTGCGGTGCTGAAAGCGTCGCAACGCGAGCTCGACGACGCCAAAGTCGAGATTGCCCGCAAGGCCGAGCAACGCGAGCTCGAAGGTCTCAGGCTGGAAATGGCCAGGAACTATGTCTCGGTGACGCATCTCGAGGCTGTCGAAGAGCGCATGACCGCCTCAATGAAGGTGGTCGCTGATGAAGTGCGTGGTCTGCGCTCTGACATCCTCTCCCTTTACAAGGAGCGGGCCGGCGCCGGCAGTTGAAAGCTGCGGCGCCGGTTCTGAACCGGAATTCAACCGGCGAGGGCCGCTGCGGCGAGATGGGTGAAGAACCCGCATTCGATTCCGGTGAATTTTTCGCCCTCGCCCATCGCCTTGGCGACGTGATAGAGCAAACCCGGATTGTCTGTTTCCGCCATGTGATTGAGCAGTTCGGCTGCGTATTTTCGGCCCGTGGCTGTATCGGCCGACCAGTCGCCGGATGCCTGAACATTCCACAGTTTCTTGTCATTGCCTTCCACGACAATGAAGGGTAGTGCGCCTAACTTTGTCATTGCTGTCTGAGATCCCGATTCAAGTTGTTGCCTGACATGCGAATTCTTCAGCCCGCGATGCGGCGTTCAGCCGTTCGTAGGTCAAATGCTTGGATCGGAATCCTTTTTACGCTGCAAGAATCCTGTCGGCGCGGCGGGGTTGCCACCCACATCAAACACCGCCTAGCAGGTCCAAACGCAGTTCTACTGGAAAACAAACCCCCGATCGCCAACCCCACCCCGCCGACCTCCTTATGTGCTTCCACTGGAGAAATTCAACGGTTAGTTGACTATAACCAAAGTGCGGTCGTTATCAAGCGCGAATATATCGCGGTGTAAAATAATCGTGAGGAATGCTTGAGCGCGGTGCTCAAATGCCACGCGGACCTTGCTGCTTCGACATGGTTATCCACAAGCGAAGTCCTTGATTCGCAACGCCTTCACTGGCGATCTTTAGCAGTTTCTTATCCATACCGTCATAGAACTGCTGCAACCAAATAACGGGGATGGCTAGCTGGAAGTCGCGCCGCAAATGCTGAAGTAGCTCCGGGATCGGCATCCCCGCAAGCCAAGCTGCGGCGGCGAACACCGCACCCGATTCTATTTCGGTTTGCTTATATAGGCCCATCAGCCGAACTGTCTCTTCTTCAGGCCATGAGACCAGCCGGAGCTCTTCTTTTGTTCCACAGGTCGAGCACTGTCACGGCAGGTCGGGCAGAAGTGTTCGTAATCGCGACCGTTCTTGCGGATCAGCCAGCCGGCGTTCTTGGCGTCGCCGACCATCTCCGTGAAATCGCCATTCTCGTATTGCCCATCCTGGTCGTCGCCGCATTCGTCGCAGCACAGCCAGCGCTCTGAGCCGATCCTGGTGATGCTCATTGGCTCTTCCCGATCGAAGTTGGGGCCTCGACGTATCCGTGCTTCCTGGTGGTCTCGCGCAGCGACCTGCAAGCCCGTTCCAGGGCCAGACGCGCCGGACGCTCGTCGCTCGTGTACTTGGCGCCGTCGAGCCGTGTCAGAGCTTCGGCAACGGCGCGTGCGTCGCGCACCAGCCTGGCGTCGGCGGCGAGCGGTATCTTGACGCGCACGATCGGCGGCAGCGTCGCCGCCGCGATCTGCCTTTTGACGATCGGCTCCAACGCCCTGGCCAGTTGGACCGCCATGGAACGCTCACGGGGCGTCGACTCTTCGACCATGCTCATCCAAGCAACTCCTCAAATAATCCACTGTCAGTTGAATTGATGTGCACGGGTACGGCATGCCTGTCGCCGTGCGGGCAGCCGCAGGGCATGCCGAGGTCGGCATCGCCGTAGAACCAGCCGCTGTTGCCGCAGTAATCGCATTCCGGCTCGCCGAGGAGGTCATCGAAATTGTCTGCCGGCGCGATCAGGCCGAGGCGGCAACGGATGTCGGCGGCATATTCGGCCTCCATTTCGATCAACACGGCTTTGCAGCCTTCATCGAGCGCGGCCTTGCCGGTGGTGCCGGTGCCGGCGAAGGGGTCGAGCACCGTGCCGCCCTTCGGCGTGATGTGGCGCACCAGCGACCTGATCAGGCCTGGCGGCTTCACTGTTGGATGAGCATCGATCGGCGCCCGCTTGCCGTCCGCACCGACGCAGCCGCAGGTTGGCCGGCCGATGAAACGCGTTCCGCAGCTGGTGCATTTGTTGATGCGGTCCTTCGACGATGCCTTGGCGTGATAGAGGATCGGCTGGCCGTCGAACGGGTAACTTTCGAAGAAGCGGGCGGCATTCGACGGAAAAAGCGCGGCAACTTCCGCTGACGCGTCGTGGGCGATGTTCGCCGGCCAGCGGCCGGGCGGATCGTAGTTGTCACGGTCTTTGCTGAACTTGCCGTAAATCTGGTTCTGCATCGGCCCGCTGCCGAAATCCGCATGACGGTTTTTGCCCTTGGACTCGGCCTCGTCGTCGTCGTCGTGGAAGGGCACGCGGCAACCATCAATGTTCACGGCTCCGACGCCATGCTTGAGGATGTTCAGGGCACCGTTCTTCTCGGAGAATGGCTTCTGGCCGACATAGATCGGTTCCAGCGCTGGTTTGCGCACCTGGCCGCCATAATGCCAGCCTTGCCACGCGGCGGCATCATCGGTCCCCGGCTCGTAGAGCCCCGGCTGGTATTCGCGGTTGTCGAGTTTCTCCCACGTGCCGTCCTTGTGCTGGTCGGCGCCGGGCCGAATGCGACGGACAGGATCGCCGGTCGGCACTGTCTTACCCTTGACGCCAAGCGCCTTGTCGACGGCAACAGCGGCGTTGTGGGCTTTCGGAAATCCGCTGGCGAAGCACCAGCCGATCATCGGATGGGTGATGAAGCCGGCGTCCTCGATCGCCGTCGCCATGCGGTGATAGGTGCGGCTCGAGGAGAAGGCGACGATGTAGCCGCCAGGCTTGAGCACCTGGAAAACGAGATGCCAGAACTCGGGATCGTTCTCGATATCGGTGCCGTCCCACGTCCGGCCCATAAATCCCTTGGACTGGCGCTGGAAGGCGCCGTCGCGGCCGGGCTTGGCCGGCTTGGCATTCTCCTTGCCGAACCGCTTGACAACGCTCTTGAGGCCGTATGGCGGGTCAGAGCAGACCGAGTCGACCTGCTCCCCGCGTTCGATCATACCGTTGAGCACGGCGCGGGCGTCGCCCTCATGAAGCGTGATCGCCTTCATCCCAACAGATCCTCGAAAACCGTGGCGCGCTGTTTCTTCGCCTCACGCTCGCCGGCCCGCCAGATGAGCAGCGCCGCCTTGCGGTCCCAACTGGCGTCCTCGATACGCAATGTCGGACTGGTGAACAGGCCGGGCTCGTGCTTGACGCTGTCGAGCATCGCTTGGAAGTCTTGCTCGAAGAAACGTTCGAACGGTGTCATCAGAGCAGGTCCGAGAAGTCGTCCTTCGGCGCTGGCGTATCATCGTGCGGCGGTGCCGGCGTCTTGATCGCCGGATTGTCCTTGCCGATGCCCTGGAAATCGTGCTTGTCGGGCTTCAACTGGCCAGTCTCGACGTCGAAGCTCAGGCCGGTCTCACTCGCCTTGCCGCCCGGATAGGCCTTGTCCAGTTCCTCGAGCAGCGGCGTCTTCTGCAAGTAGAAGCGGAAGGTCTTGTCGGTGCCCGGAAAGGGGTAACAGTCGAACCAGGGGTTGCCCTTGGTCTTGCGGATCGCGCCGCGCAGTTCGCCTAGTTTCATGTCAGTCGTCCTATCCTAGGAGATCGGCAAATTCGGTTTTCGGTATCTGAGCATGAGCCACCGGCATGGCGGCACGCAAAGCCGCTTCGGCGGTAGGTCCTTCGCCGCGGTAGGGCGATGGCATCTCGTTGCGCTTGTCGCGCAGAAAGCAGCGCCAAAGGCCGTCCACGCCTTCGTATAAATTGGACACCAGCAGCTTGCGGCGCTTGATCTCCGCGAGCAGCGAACCGGTGCTCATCAGAGGTCGATCCTGCTGACGACGAATTCCAGGGCAGCGGAAATCATGTCGCTGATCATCCAGCCGACAAAGGACCCGAGAACGAGCGTGCCGATGATGCTCATCGTCACACCATCCCGAGCGCGGCTTTGTATAAATCGAGGATCGACTCCTCTTCCTGCCGCTCGGCCTGGTCCTTCTTGCGCAGGCGGATGATGGCGCGCATCGCCTTGACGTCGAAACCGGTCCCGCGTGCCTCCTGGAAGACCTCGCGGATGTCGTCGGAGATCGTCTTTTTCTCCTCCTCGAGCCGTTCCACCCTTTCGATGAAAGCGCGCAACTGGCCGGCCGCGACGGTTTGGCTGGTCTCGGTAATGTTGTCCTCCTTGGACACGCCGCGACCGTCGCCGCCCATCAGGTCGTCATCAACGCTCTTGCCCATCGTCCTTGTCCTTTCTCGTTGCGGGGCTGCGCAGCGCGGACGTGTCGCGCCTGAACGCGACGGCGTGTCCGGTACGCTCGACGCCAAGCATGGCCTTCAGGTCCAGGCCAGTAACCGCGTCGCTGAATGTGTAGGATCTCTCGTCCATGGTTGATCTGTTCAACAGTAAGTTGAATTTCAAGTCAAGCGGAATCAGGGTCGGCCGACCTCGAGGAACGGCACCGTGCCGCTCGGCAGCATCGACGTCGGAAGCTTGCCGTCCCACCGCTCGGCCTTGGTCAGTTCGACCAGGGTGGGGTTGGAACCGAGAGCCGCGGCACGCGCCTGGATGGCTTCCGCCTGTGCCTCGCCTTCGGCCTTGACCTTATAGGCCTCGGCGTCGGCTTCCGCCTTCACGCTGTCGGCGCGGCCCTTGGCCTGAGTGACGGCAATGTCGGCCTTGATCTTCTCCTGCTGCAGGGTCTGTTCCTGCTTCTGGACCTCGACCTGTGCCGTCATGCGCGCCTCCACGGCCTGTTCGTAGGCGTCGGAGAAGTCGATATTCTCGATCTGCACGGAGTCGACGACGATCGGCCCGCGCACCGCTTCGATTACCGCCCTGGAGACCTCGGAGTTGAACTTGTTGCGGCTCTGGATGACTGACACGGCATCGTATTGGCCGAACACGGTCTTGATGGTCTGCGGCGCGGTGCGGGCAACCGTGCGCTCCTCGAGCACTTCGAGCGAGCCGTATTGCGCATAGACGTCTTCGACCTGGTCCGGCGACACGTGGTAGGTGACGCTGACGCGCATGTCGGCGGCCTGCTGATCCTTCGAATAGGCCTGCATGACGTCGCGGGTGTCCTTGAAGCCCCAATAGGTCGTCTGCTGCTGCGTGCTGAGCTTCACGACCGACTGGAAGAACGGCGCCTTGAAATGCAGGCCGGGCTCGGCGATCGACGTGAACGCGCCGTTGGTGAGCAGCACGCCGCGCTGTCCCTGGTCGACGGTGTAGAAGCTGCCGAACAGCGTAAGCGTGCCGATGAGCCCGACGAAAGCCGCGATTCCGATGGTGATGACCCTGCCCATGTTCATGGAATTTGTCTCCTTCTGCTGGTTGAAAACTGATCTTGCCAAATGCATTAGCGGGCACACATATTCAGGCATGCTGTGGTTTTGGCCGCCCGTTTACGTGAGAGAATTGTCGACCGGTCAAACGCTCGGCGTGAAGTCGGTCGAAGCGGCGATCGAGCAGATGCGGACATGGCCGAAGGTCGGCAAGAAGATGAAAGAGGCCTACCCGATCTGCTACGGCGTGATGGACGGCTCGCACACGGTCGACCAGTGCCGCGCCGCCTTCGAGGCAGCCGCGAAAGAGGCCAAGGTGGTGCGGAGCGGCGAATGAGGCTTCTGCTTTCCGCGATGCCGGAAAAACGGTTTAAGAGGGCCTGGAAACACCCTCCCGCCCTTGTCGTCCGCTTCCAGTACGGACTATCCGGCACCTGGGAAAACAGAAGGCTCATTCGCCACCTACGGCGCGCCGTAGGGTGTCGGTAATGCCGATGGCGGTATCGCGCGGCATGTCCGGTGTGCTGACACAGCCTGCCAGGAGCAACAGGATGAGGAGCGTCAGGCGGTTCATGGCGCGATCTCGGCAAGTGCGAGATGCCCTGCTTTGGTGATGCGCCATTCGTACCCATAGAAACCATCAGGCCCGCCGACGCATGCGATCAAGCCGCTCTTTTCTAGCGAGCGAAGACGCCGCAAGATGCGCGCTCGGGTCGGCAGGTAGCCCGCTGCACCGTTACGCACGGCGTCGGCGTAGCGACGATAGAGGACGTCGCCAATATAGGCGCTCCTTGGTGCGCAGGCCTGCTTGACCGCCAACAGCACCTGTGCCTCGGTTAATTCCAACCCTTCCGATTTCGCAGGGGTCTTGCAAAAGTCGGGACCGCCTCGGCCGCACGCGCACGCTGGCCATTCCCGGCAGGTCTTGAAACCGCTCATGCAGCACCCCCTTCGCGCAGGAAGGCGCAAACGTCGCTGACCCAATCGTTCATGGTGTATTCGGCCGGCATCCAGTTCGATTGCTTAGCCGCTTCCATGATCTGGTGCCAGAATGCGGCATGAAGATCGATGGTTGGGGTCGCGAGATGATGCGCGATGAGATTGTCGAACTGGCGCCGGATATCGACCGGATCGGCGTCGGGCCAGAATTCGGCGATCTGTTCGTCCGTCAGCGGGTGCGCGGCCGGCTGCGTTGGCTTCATCACGACGCTGCTCTCACCCATCGCCATCTCGCCGCGCACCCAACTTTCGCGTTGGGCCTGCCACATCGCTTCGCGTTCCTCTGGCGACATCGCGGCGACGCGCGCCTTGGCTTCCTCGAGCAGCACGGAAAGGGACTTCCTGAGCGGCTTCATGGCTCAGAATCCAACCAGCGTACGAAGTTCGGCATAGGCGTCGGGCACCAGCACGACGACGTAGCGTCCGCTGTTGTCCTTCGCCTCGCGGATCTCGGCGGCACCGAACAGCGCCTGCAACTGCTGCTTCAGGCTGGATTTCTTCTCGCCGCCCATGTGCTTGGCCGTGGCGCGTGTCTTTCCCTCGGCCCGCGCCGTCTCGACGGCCTGGGTGAGCTTGCTCGTGGCCTCCGCTGCATCGCCAGCGCTCTGCTTGAGCGCGTTGACGGCGAGCGTTGCCGAGACAGAGCCGTCCCTGACCATTCGGGTCATCGTCTCGGGTGCCGCCTGCAGATTGAGAAGGTCGACCACCCACTGGCGCGTCAGGCCGGATTTCTGCGCGATGTCGGACTCCGTCCAGCCGAGATCGACGAGGCGCTTGAACACTTTCGCCTGCTCGATCGGCCGCAGCGGTTTGCCGGAGTTCCGCACGATCTGCGAGAAGACGCGGTCGGCCTCGCTGGCGTAACGGTCCTCGGTCTGCACCGGCAGCGACTTGATCTCGGCGCCGAGATGCTCGATCGCGTACTGCGTCGCGAAAAGGCGCCTATGACCATCCGAGACGAAGGCCTTGCCGTCGAGCCAATAGACGGTGAGATTCGCCTTGACGCCGACCTCGGCGATCGACTGCGCCAGCGCCAGGTCGTCAGGGTCGTCGGGATTGAAGTTCTCGGTGCGGCAGTTCCAGCCGTCCTTGACGTGGATGTCTGCCGGCGCAAGGCGGTAGGTGTCGGAACGGCCGACCGCGACGCCCTTTATGCCTTCCATATTCTTCGACATATCCGCTCCCTCCGATTCAACCGATCTATTCTCATAATCAACAGTCGGTTGATTTTGTCAACAGCGATTCCAACAAAAAAGAAGCCCGGCACGGTGGCCGGGCAAGATGCGGTCTTGGGAGGACCGAATTTCAGGATTGCCGTTCCGGCAATTCCCACCAGGGCACGTGGCCGGGCTTGAGTTGGCGAATGCTCCTGCCATAGACGACGGTGCGAAATTTGCCCGTCCAGGAACAGCATTGCAGCGTCCAGCCGCCGTCGTGATCGACGTCCTGCCAGCTTCGAAAGCCGAGCCAGGTGAGTAGAGGCACTGCGTAGTTCATCGGAGCGATGCAGCCCGCTTTGCGGCCTTGCGGGCGCGCTTCTCTTCGGCTGCAGAAAGTCGGTCAACGTTCGCCGCCACAGGCGGGTCGACGAAAGAGGGATGTGGATCGATGATCGAGGGAGCCGGATCGACACGCGTAGACTGCTTCCAATACGGCTCGACCAAGCCGCGCAGACGCCGACCGTCCTTAAGTTCGATCCAATCCTCATCGACGTCATAGGCATAGACGTTGCCCGGCATGCCGATGCCGTTGAAGCGAACGCCGACCCGCTTGCAGATGTCGCGCGTTGAATCGCTGAGCCGCAGCCGGCGCGGCGGCGCATCCGGATCGATGTTCGACGTGGCGACAGGCCTTCTCGGTGGTTCCGAAATAAGCAGGCCTGCCATGGCACCAAGAGCGGCGAGATGAAGTCCCCTTGACCCGCGCATCAAAATGCCTTCCCGCCTTCCTTGAGCCGGTTCTCTGGTTTGTGATCGGCCCTGGTGGCGTTGTAGGCGTCCTTCTCGACGAAGATGACGCCGGCAGGGTGTTCGTCATTGCCCTCGCTGCCGAGGATGTCGAGACAGCGAATAATCTCGTCGATCAACTCGACGCGCCAGCCAGGTCGATGCGGCAGCTTGTCGTCGGGTTTGTCGCCCTTGCGGCGCGCCTCGAGCGCTTCCGTCAACTCGCTGTGGCAGAGGGCCATGAGTTCGCCGAAATTGCGCTTGCCGTGCAGATCCTCGCCGGTCTTAGGATCGTTCCACCAGCCACGCTCAACGTTGCCCTTGTGGACCGCATTGGCGAGATTGGTAATAAGCGATGCCTTGTCGCTGATGACGTAGAGCACGGCACCGCGGGCAAGCTCGGCAATCATGTTCTGGACGGTGCCGACGTGGATCGGCTTTTCGAGGTAAGCGAGCCGCGTGGCGAGCTCGGCGGCTTCGTCGTCGATCCACTGGTTGAGATTGGTCGGCCGCTCGCCGAGGCCAAGATCGGCCATGCTGATGCGGTCGGCTGACTCGGCACGCATGATGTCCTCGCGCACGTCATCAATAAAATCGTCCCTGTCTCGATATCCCATTGTGGTTGATCACCTTTCCTCACGGTTGAATCTCTGGTCACGATTGAGCAGCGATCGCAGGGCAATCACTGCTTCCGTCTGGTTCTTGGCTCCAAGCATCTCCCAGAGTCCGTCGAGCGCGACGCGCTGTACCTGTTCCGTGATGCTCTGCCTTTCACGCGGTGCCTGCGGTTCGGCGATACCTTCGCAGACGATTCCGGCTTCACGGAACATCGTCGCGGCGGCCTCCATCTCATCACCCCATTTGGCCGGATCAAGCGCGCTGCTTGCGTCATAGTAGACGGCCGAAATCCCTGCCTGGATCAGCGTGCGACAACAGGCGGCGCATGGGTGATGCGTCTGGTAGACCGCACAGCCCTTGGTGCGGATGCCCTCGCGAGCGGCAAAGGCCACGAGGTTGGCTTCGGCATGCGAGGCATAAAGGTACTTCGCCGGGCGCTCGAAGCGCTCAGGACGGTCCTGCACGCCACGCGGCGGGCCGTTATAACTGGTCAGCCTGACCTCGCCTTCCGGACCGACGAGCACTGCGCCGACCTTGGTCGTGTCCTTCGACTTGGTCGCGGCATGGCAGGCGAAATCGAGCAGATAGCGAGTCCAGCCTGATTTCGGGGCGCCTCTCTGTTTGCGACCTTCCTGTTGCTCTTTGCGGGCTTCCTGGCGATCGTTCGTCCAACCGAACTCCGCATCCCACGCCTGTCCGTCACTGAGTCCCATCACCTGACCTCCGTTGCATGCGCATCGACCGGAATGCCGAGGATCTCGGAAATGTCGCGGATCGCGTCCTCGAGCAGGCGATGCAGCGACGGCAACCGCCTAGCGATCCCCTTGCCGCGGATGTCCAGAAGCTCGTCCATCCATGCCGTAGCGGCTATCGGCACGCCGTTGCGGGCGCAGCGCCGGCCCTCGCGGGCGGCCAGCCAGATCGACGTTGCGCGCTCCTGGACGAGGCTTTCGCAGATCATGCAACGCGCCCCAAAATGCGGTTGTTGCGCAGCGCGGCGAAGTCCCACGCAAAGAAGCGCCTGACGTGGTCCTTGGCCTCGTCGCTTAGTTGCGGTGCCGGTGACGGCGGCGTTGAGTTGGTGCGGAACAGATCGGCAATGCCGAGCTCCTGATAGAGCGTGCCGAGCCCGCTGTAGGGATAGACCTTGGTGCCGAGATCGGGCCTGAGATAGACGAACTGGCTCTTGCGGTTTTCCGGCAGCGAATGGCGCACCGTGTATTGCGGCCAGAAACGCCCCCTTCCCGACGAGTCGTAGGGATTGGTGAAGGGCAACTGGTTGTTCACGATCCACTCGGAGAACGGCATGTCGACGCTCTGCACGATTGCATCGACATGGGCCTGTTCCTGGTCGGAATGCTCGCCGAACTTCTCCCTGAAGCGCTGGCAGAACTTGTAGAGGCTCCAAAGCCGCTGAACCGGATCGCGCAGTACGCCGACCTTCTGCCAGCGGTCATAGCCAGCCGGCACGCCCTCCGCTTCCATGTGGCGATAGAGCAGCACCGAGCCCGGATACTTGGCGGCAATGGCGCGCCGCAGCGAACCCGAGCCGGTGCGCGGGACGAGGATGACGACGGTCTGGATTTCGGGAACGATGATCATGAATTCACCCAAAAACGGATTCGCGAAAAGGTTTTCGAAAAACGAAAACGGACTGCCGAGGTCCAGTTCATGCGTAGCCCCGCAGAGCACGCGTAAGGGCGCTCTCGTACTGAGCCTGAACCTTGCGTGCCCAATAGGCGCTCAGACGTTCTGTCAGGCCCTCGAACACGTCCTTGCGCAGTGGCTCGACGCGACGCATATCGGCGAGCATCTGTTCCTGGTCACCTGTGAACGGCTCGCGCAGGTGCATCAGCGGATCGACGATTTTCACATTGTAGGTCGTCGACCGGCTTAGGCAGACCACTTCAACTGCGTGCTCCACGCCTATCCTCCGATCTCGGCGCGGATCGCCGACGCGATCAGCACCTGTTGCGAGCGCAGGACCTTCGCGGCGTCCGGATCGTTCTCGAAGCCTTGGACGAGGATGCCGCTGATGATGGTCTCGGCCAGGCGCTCGGCACGGCTTTCCGGCACCTTGGCGCCCTCGACCAGTTCGAGATTGCTGTTGTCGAACCAGTCGTGACCCAAGCGGCCGATCATCATGAACCCGACATAGGTCTTGTGGCCGTTCGACTGACGGACGAGACCTTCCTTGCCGGCGTACCTGCCAGCCGTGATACGCACTCGCGAATTCTCAACGAAGGCGCTTGCCATGTCCGAGAGTCTCCTTGCTCGTTAGGTTGAATTAATCAACGGTCAGTTGAATTGTCAAGTATCGATTTTGGAGGAAAGTTGATTTGCTGCGGCCGAAGTTGCGAAACCTTGACTCCTCGATTTTTAAGTTCCGGCTCGAGCCCACGGCCCGATTCGATTTTCCGTTTCCGAAGTTCTGGCAAACTTGATTCTCGATCACTGAAGTAGTCCGTCGAGGTCGGGCGACCCCCTCGCCGGCTTAACCCTTTCGGTCAGCTGCCGCGGCACCCGATTGAGGGTTAGCGCTGCTTGTGCTTTGATGGCGCCGGCAGGAGGGCAAGCGATCATGAGCGCGAACCAGGAATCAACCGCAAGCCGGCAGGCTGCCGAGCGTCTGTTAATGGCAGTCGGCATTGCCGCGGCGCTGGCAATCGTCGCTGGTCTGGTCTGGCTGTTCGCTGGTGGCATGCCTGCCCATTGGCTAGGCTATGTCGTCGCTGTTCTGGTCGCGGCCGGCCTTGCCTCAATACGCGTTGGCGCGCTCGGCATAGGCCTTTTGCTGACGGCGCTGGCTGCCTTCGTGTTGGGCCTGCCAGGCCTGCTAGGCGGCATTGTGCTGACCATCCTGCTATTGCTGGCCAGACGCTAGGCGCACAAACGAAAAGCCCGGCGCATCGGCCGGGCTGATCTCAGTTTTCAGGATTGCAGGAAACTAGCGCAAGGCCGCTCTTATGCGACCACGCAAGGCAAACCAGGCGCCGACACAGAAGGCCGCACAGACGCCTAGCCGGCCGGTCTCGATTGCCCAGACCAGGAAGGCCAGGAAAGCGACTATAAGCGCCGCGCAAATGGCGTATAACGCGATTTCGAACCATGGCGGCAGGTCGGCGCCGATCGGCCGGCTAGGCGTCTGTGCGGCCTGTGGCGGCATGAACTGGCGCCGTTCAGTTTCGGACAAGGCGCCGAGCGCGCAAGCCGGCAAGTCTGCTTTGACTGTCAGCACGCGAGTCGGCCTGCCGTTGGCGTCAATCGACTGGAAGCGCGCCACGCCAACGGGCAAGGATCGATCATGTTCAACGCGCGTTGCCAGTTGTTCCCGCACCAATGGCGGCACATCGTTGGCCGATTGCGAGACGAACCAGACGCCAACGCCTTTGGAGCGGATGAGGCGCACGGTTTGCTCTATGCGCCGCAAGAGCGGCAACGGGCAATCTTGAAAAAGCAAATGCGACTCGTCGAAAAAGAACACCAGGCGCGGCTTGTCCAAATCGCCGACCTCGGGCAGGCGTTCATAGAGCTCTGAGAGAAGCCAAAGCAGGAAAGCCGAATAGACACGCGGCGCCGTCATGAGCTTGTCGGCTGCCAAGATGGAAACCCGTTCAGGCTCTAGCAGTTGCGCCACGTCAAAGGCCGGGCTGCCGAAGAATCGCGCGCCGTCCTGGCTTTCCAGCCGCATCAGCGCGCGCTGTATCACGCCAACGGACGCGGCCGACACCTGGCCGTAGGCGATCGAGACGGACTCGCGCTCGGCAAGCGTGCGCACCAGTGCAGCGCGCAAATCCGCAAGCGTGCTGAGTGGCAAGCCACGATCTCGGACAAAGGCGAAAGCGATCTCCAGCGTGCCGGCTTGCGCGTCCGTCAATTCAAGCGCGCGCGCCAACAGGTCGGCGCCGAATCCCCTGACGCTGGCGTTCAGCGGCCGGCCGGCCTGCCCGAACAAATCGAGGATCTCGACAGGACATGAGCGGGAAAGCGCGGCAATGTCGCCTTTGACATCAGCCAGGAAAACGGGAACGCCTTGCCGGCTGAACTGCTCGGCAAGGCGCATCAGTGAAACCGTTTTGCCCGTGCCTGTGGCGCCGGTAATCAGCCCGTGTCGATTGGCGTATCTGAGAGGGATTGAGGCGCCGCGGCCTAACGTGATTGCCGTCATACGGCAGACTCCAAACAGCGCCGCACGATCTCGATTTCTGCCGTCATGCTGCCGACGTAGGGCAGCGGTTCAACGCTGTAGTCGAATTCGAGTCCGTGATAGTCGGCCAGAGCGTCAATGCAGCATCCGGCCAGGTAGCTTGCACGATCGAAATCAGTCCCGCCGACAAAGCGGAAAATCGGATATGCGGTGCCGTCCTTTGGCTTGCAAAGCATCGTCACTAGAAACACGTCGTTCATGAGCGCACCTGTTCACCATCAACATCAAGCCAATGATCGGGCGGAAAGCCGCAAGAAAAGCCGCTTTCGAAGTCGACGCGGATACAATCGGACGTTTCGCGCTCGATTGCCAGGACGGTTTCAAATTCGAACTGGAATTCCGGATGCTCGGAAATGGTGCTTGCATCAAAGATCGGATCGGCGAAAATATCGCCTTCCAAGTCGCACCTATCGCCGACTCTCAGTTCGGAAATGAGCCGTTGCGCGTTGCCGTTTGTGTAGCGATCAACCATTGTCGGACTCCTTCACAGTCAGAAAGATTCGCTTGCCGGCCGCGACGGTCACGACCTTGAACCGCTTCGCTATGGCGTCGCGTTCGGCCTGGCCAATCCAGCGCTGCCAGAGATCGGCGGAAATCGACAATTCGGCGCCTGCCAGAAAGCGGCGCGACGTCATCCATTCGACGCAAACCGCGGCGCTGGCAAATATCGATTTGAGCGTGTCGCCATTACCCCATGTCATCTGGAATTCGGCGCCGCTGACTGGCACAGGATCAATGAGGATGAGCGACGGCGCGCCGCGCTTGCGCCACCAGCGCCGGCCGTTGATCGTCGGAACCGCGTTGCAATGACGCGAGATGCAAGCCAGGTTCTTGGACGTCCGAACCGCTTTGCCGGCGATGTCGAGAATCTGCAAAGGCGCGCTCATGCTGCCGACTCCACCTGCTTGCGGGCTTCACACTCCGCGCGGAATTCTTCGCGCCAGATATCCCAGCGCTTTTTCCGCTCGGCTGCCGTGCCGTTTTCGGCAATGTGCACTGCCTCTCGGGCAGCGTCGAAGGCGCGACCGTCGCGTGCCAGCGTCAAGCCGTATTCGACGGCAAGGCAAAGCGCCTGAAAGCCTTCGGCGATATAGGTTGCCTTGCGCCAATGATAGTTGTTCAGCGTGCCGAATCGGCCGCTAAATGCATCAGCGAAACACGCGTCCGTGTCGCCCGAGAAATGCCAGGAAAGAACATGGATGTCTGGCTGAACGGAATCGCCGTCCAAATCGATCAGTAGCTGCAGGCCGCGTGCCGCCTTGATGTTCAGATGGATGGCACGCGGACCAGGAAACAGCGTGCCGCCTTCGACACGCTCGAATGTCGCGCCGTTGGCAACGATGAGCTTTTCCATTTCGGCAGCCATCTGGAGACGATCGGCCTTGCGTTTTTCGGTCAGCATTTGGTTGACTCCTTGTCGTGTTGGTTGAACGGCTAAGCGTGCGAAAGGGCTTCCGCCTCGATTGCTGCAATCGTCGCGGTTTCGATGTCGTGCGGTGTTGTCGGATCACTCAGGCCGCGGAAGTCGATCGAGCCGGCCGGCGCGTCTGGCGTGCGATCACATAGCAACGCCATGGCGCGCAAGCGTCGCGCCTGATGGCGGTTCGCTTCAGCCTCACGGGCTGACCAGGGCTTGTTTTCCGTTGCCTTGTATGCGGCGCATTCATCGTTGCGCTCGGCACCATAGCGCAAGCTTCGCGCATATGAGGCAGCCGGCGCATTGTACCAAATCGACGGGCAAACGATGCTTTCGCCCGTCTCGGCATTGTTCCATGTCAGTGCCGAGACGTGGCGCGGATCGTCGTTCGGCGCAAGCTTCCACGCGTCGCCACGTGGCGCGCTTTGCTGGAAATTCGGCAGATTGCAAGCGAGAATGTAAGCGCCCATGGTCTCAGACTCCCGCGTCCAGAGTGACCAGAACCGTTGCCGTTGCGGTTCCCGACTCCTTGAATGAACCGGCCTGCAGGTCGAGCTTTTCGCCGCTCATACGGTCGAACCAATCGCGAAAGCTTGCCGCCTTGTTGTCCTGGCGGAAGAACGGACCAGGCGACATCACGGCAATAAGCTTGCCGCCTGGTCGCAACATCGAATGAGCGTGGCGCACGTGCTCGATATCCTGCCCGTTCTCAAAGGGCGGATTCATCAGCACACGGTCGAAACGTGGTCCGCGCTCGGCTTCCATGAAATCGGCGCCGGCTACCGTGTAGCCTTTCAGCGCCAGGATCTCGCGCAAACTGTTGTGCCGTTCATACGTTGTCAGCCGAGCGGCTGGAAACCGCTCCCGCACCATGTCCAGAATTGCCGCGCTGCCGCCTTCCGGTTCCAACATATCGAAGGCGCCGGCCGGCATGTCGGCAAGGTAAATCATGCGTTCGATCACGGCGCCGGGAGTCGGGAAAAAGCCCGGAATGTTGGCGAACTGCAGCGCCTGAACCTTGCGGCGCAATTCTTCGGCCTTGCGGCTTTCGTCGCTCGGCTTGTCCAGCAAAGCCCAAATGGCGCGCGCCGCTGGCGTGTCGAGCGACGGTTTTCCCGTGTCTATGCCCGCGTCATAGTAGCCGGCGCGGGAGCGATCGATAACGGTTCCGACAAGCTCGAAAGCCGCTTTCTTGGAAGTGACGCGCGCAAGCTCTGGCGCGATGGTTCCTGCCTCATGCTGACCAGCCAAAGCCCGCAAGGCGGCTTGCGTGCGCTGCAGCCTGTAACCGTCCAGACGTGCCGAGTCTGCCTCGCGTTGCCGCTTTGGCGTGTTGGTCAGACGGTCGCGCATCTTGCCGTCAATCTCGCCTTGCATGTCGTCGGCAAGCCGCCGAAGCTTGTCCGCCATGTCGGCACGCGGCGCGGCCTGCTTGATCTCGTCAACGGCCGACTCGGCTACCGGCTGGACGGTCGAACCTGCGAACGATTCCGCCTTGTCGCGAACCTTGAAAGCAAAGCCGCCTGGCGTCCGTCCCCATGGTTTGGAATACCAGCCGCCGAGCTCTTCCGCCTTGTCGCGCAAGGCGTCGAAGGTCTCACGGTCGACACGCTCGGGCATGATGCAAATGAACATCTGAAAGCCCTTTTTCGTGTGCGTGTGTTCTTCGATCGTCATTCCAGCCGCGGCGACGGTCTGGACGGCAGCGGGCGGCACGGGAGCGGCCAAAGCCCAATCGGCCGTTGGCAGTTGTCTGACCGGTTCCGAAGAGTCCCAAAACCGTTGTTTGCGCACCTGCCATCCGCTTGAATAGCGTCCGCCGACTTTCAGGAAATAGCCGGCGCCCATGCTCCATTTCTGGCGGTTTTCCGCCGACTCTGGCGCGTCGACCAAATGCGCGGTTTCGGGCAGGTTTGCAGCCGCCTTGCGCATCTCGGGAAACAGGTCGCGCGAATGGCTGGAAAAGCCGAGGATGACGGTTCGAACGGTTTTGCCGCCGAAATAATCCGTCATCGAGTCGCTTTCATCCTTGATCAGTTCGGCGACGATGACGGCTTTTGCCCATGCCGGAATCTTGCCGGCCGCGTCCGCTTCGAACGCCTGGCGCGCCTGCTTTGCCGAATCCCGATCGGCTGCAGCCTTGTCAAAGGCGTCGCGTTGCGCCAGGCGTGCGGCTTGCATGCGCGCTGGTATCTCGGCAGCCGGAACAGTCGGCAGGTTCGCGCGCCGTGCCCGCTCTATGAACGGCGCCGCAATGCCGTCTGCTAGTTCGGAAATCGGCGCCGTGAGACGATCGAACACGCAAACGAATTCGTTGCGGACTTGCGCCATGCCGGCGCCGATCACGAACGATTTTGTTTCTGGTGCCTTGATCTCGGCAATGAATCCGCGATTTCCGTAGTGGTCGATAAGAGGCGTTCCGATAGAGATTTCAACGTGCTGGTTCATGTCATGACTCCTTGATTGAGTTAGTCAACAATTGGTTGAACGGCTAGGCGTGAATGCCGGCCGACTCGTTGAACGCGTCGACAAGCCGCTTGTCGCTGGTGTTCCAACTTGGCCAGCAATCGCCGACGAATTCGCCTTCCATGAGCTTGGCGCGCTTTTCCCTGGCGTCGGCAATGCTATGCAGGATCTCGGCAACGCGCTGCCGTATGGTCGCGCAAATGGCAGGAAAGGCCTTGCCGTCGTCGCGCGCTGCCCGTCGCTCGGCTAGAAGCTCGAGCGCTAGTTTCCGATCGGCGGCAATCTCTTCGCCGAGCTCGGCATAGCGCACGCCAGCGCTGGACGCGGCGCGCCACTCCCGCTCATCCTCGGCATACCAGGCTGCCAGTTGATCGGCATAGCCGGCCTGTGTGCGCTTTGCATCGTCGCAATCTTCGCCGCTGGCGCCGCGTTCGATGTCGTCGAAACCGAGGCAGGCCGCACCATCGTTGAACGGATCGGCGACGCCTGCCACGAAAAGCGGTTTGCCGTGCCTCCCTGGCAGTTGATAGACGATTCCGCGTGCCGTCTCGCCATCGTTGTCATTGTCGAGAAACCAGCCTGTATGGTCGAGCCTGACAAGCTTGTCGGCATAGTCGACGACGCGCAAGCCGCATGCGGCCGGCTTTTCAATCCAGCGCATTGCCTTTGCGCCGCGCAACTTAAAGGCCGGACCATAGGCGCCGCTGGCAGCCGATTCGGCATAGCGGATTTTGTTCATGCCGACATCAGCGCGCGCCAGGTGCAACGCCTCTTTTGCGCCAAAGCCCGGCTTGCCGGTTTTGGTCACGCGCACGGCGCGCCAGTAGCGATATGCCCAGACCAGCCTTTCCGCTTCGCTCGGGTTGCCGCCGACATAGCTTTGACGGTTGAAAGCGGCTTTAAGAGACTCAGTCATTGGTAGACTCCTTGTCGAGATGGTTGAACGATTAGGCAGCCAATGCCGCTTTCACAGCCGCGCTTGCCTCTTCCGCGGTTTTCCAGGACGACTCGGCGAAATGCGTGCGCATGCGATCGGCGGTTTCCGCGTTGACCTTGTCGAACGATGCGACAAAACACGGCAGCCGCATTTCCCTTTTCCGCTCACAGCCGAAACCTGGCACGACGGTTTTAACCGTGCCGTCACGTGTCGCGCTGCCGACTGTTCCGACTCGCCACTCACGCCAACGCAATGTGCCGTCCTTAAGCGACGTCGCCGAATGATCCTCGGCATAGACTATGAGATTGCCTTTTCTGGCTTTCATGGATTCAGACATGGTCGACTCCTTGTCGGTTGATTTAGCGAACCTGCACACAATCGAGCGTGCGCACGTCGTCGGGCAGGACGGCGCCAGACCGCGCCGCGGCACACGAGTCGCCGCTGCCTGCAACGAACAAATCGCCGCTGCCCGTCGTCGCCTGGAATTCGTAGACCGGGCTGGACTGATCGGCGAAAGCCGCTTTGCCGACCTGCCACCAGAACGCGACGGTAAAGCCGAGCGCGGCTAACGCAGGCCAGTTGATGTTTTTCAAAACCTTGATCATTTGCCCGACTCCCGCATGATGCTTGCGGCGACGATGTCGAGCGCTGCCCGCAAGGCCGGCCGCATCTTGTTCAGGATTTTGAAAATGAGTGACTTTGCGGCCTTGTCCTGCAGCCGATTGGCACAAGACAGCGCCTGCCGCATGTAGACGTCCGCTGTGATGGCAAAGCCGTTCAGCCATGCCGAGCGCGCCAGCGTCACGAGGGAAATTGCGTGTTCCCGTTCCATGGTCCTATCCCTCTCAGATGAACAGGAAAGCGCGCTTTGCAGCGCACACGGCGCGACGCGTGCGGCGCCGCTCACGACCGTTCGACGACTTCGAATAAGGCTGGTTATGCTTGCGACGTGTAGGCATGGTCGGACTCCCTTTGGTTGATGTTGGACAACAGGCGGTAAACTGTGAGCGCGACCAGCGCGCCAACGATGATTTCAGGCACGATCAACAGGCCGAGCGCGATTGCCGGAATGGCGAGTGCGCGCATGATCGGTTGAACATTTCCGCTGGTGGTTGAACCGCTAGGCATGATCATGACGCCTTAAGCTCGGCAACGGTGCAGCCTACGAACTTAGCCGCAACTGCCCAATCGCTGCCGATATAGGTGACCTCGACAATATCGAGCGTGACGGGAACACCGTCTTTCGTCTTGCCGCACACCTTGCCGAGAAAGCGGCGCTGCCCTTTGGCGTGCGCTTCGGCCATTGCCTGCAGCGGCTGGTCAAGATTGCGAACCGTGCCGTCGCTGAAAACGGACACGCAACGCCATACCTTTGGCGCGGCTGCAAGAGCGTCTAGGCGTTTGGTGATATCGGACATCGCATTAGCCTTTCATCTGTTAGTTGACACATTGGCACAACGGACATGCTTTAGTCAACAGTCAGTTGAATTGTTCAGCCGAGCAAATCGGCGAATTCCGCCCGAGCTTTCCGGGCAGCCCTGGCAGCGCGCTTGCGTTCCCTTTCGCGCTCGGCATTGGCTTGCGCATGTCGGCGCCGATCGGCTTTGCAGCACTCGACGCAACGTTTGTTGACGGTATAGCGGACGGCGCGCGACTCGGCCGTGATCACGATTGCGCCGTGCTCGAGGCAAGGCCGGCCGAGATAGAAGCGCGCGCCGCTGGCTTTGGCTTCCGCCCATGGCAAGGCTAGATCCGTCATGGCCGCTTGCCCGTGGTGGCGCACGACCTGAACAGGCGGCTAATCCGTAGCGACGTGCGCGCGCCTTGCACCAGCAAGGGGATTCGCCTGATCTCCCAATCATAGGCTTGCCCGAGCGCGGCGCGGCGCTTGATGTCCTTTGCCTGCCCGATCTCTTCGAAGGCAATGCGGCGATACTTGTTGGCGTGGTAGGTGTCTGAATTGAACGGCATTAGCGTGCCTCCAACCATGCCGCAGCATAGGCGCGCGCGTCGTCCGTCAAGCGGCCATAGCGGACCATCATGCGCGCCATGGCGTCGCCGCAGTCACGCTTTGCAGCGTGCTCTAGATCGGCCTTGACCTGCTCTAGCGTGCGCTCGGGAATGCCTAGGCGTTCCGCTTCCGTGTGCAAGTTGATCATTGGTCGGACTCCCTTAGTGCGGCAACGGCAGGTCGAAAGCGATCGTCAAGGCGAGCACTGCAGCGGGCAGCATGGCCAGTAGGCAGAAGCGGGCAAACTCTTTCAGCATGGTTCCGACTCCTACCACTCGCCATAGAGCTTGCCGCACTCAGTCCAGCAATCAACCCATGCCACGCCATAGGACGGCAGGCGGACGCGCACGCTAATCATGGGCAAGCCGTCAACCGTGGTCTCACGGGCATACGTTGCCAGGCCTTGCGTGAGCGCTGCCGCGTAGGCCTTTGCGTTGGTGACTGTGAGCGGTGCATTCCAGAACATGGGCTTTCCCCTTGGTTGCATGGGTCATCTGTTGGTTGACACATTGGCACAACGGACGCGGCTTAGTCAACAGATGGTTGAACGGTAAGGCACAACGGACGCTAGGCCGGCGCCAGCTGGTCGGTTTACCTGTCAACCATGTAGCTACACACAGGCACAACGGACGCAGTCCGACATCGTCTTAGGTCGTCTCACGGGTCAACCGACGGATGATCTATAGGCACAACGGACGCGCGTCGTTGATCGTCTCACACTGTCTCACGCCGTCCGAGGTCGTCGCTCCGGGTCCTTCCCGTCAACAGGGTGTTGCGCGGGGGCGCAGAGACCCAGGAATGCGAGCCTTTTGGGATTTTTTTCCTACGCAAGTCGGGATAATCGTAAACCGTGCGGAGACTTATTGCGTGCTTACGGTAAACTCTCAGGCGAATGTAAGCCCGATTTTTGAAAATTTTGATTTTTACCCTGACCACCCTGACCAAAAACGGGTTTACCCTGACCAGTCTAAACTATTGATTCTATTATTCTTTTATAGGGTTGGTCAGGGTGGTCAGGGTGGTCAGGGTAACTTTCCCGTATACGCGCATGAACTCACCGACCTGGTAGGGTGGCCGGTTGACTGATTGGCACAACGGACAAAACTATGGCTTATCGTACGCGCGTGTCGCGTGTATGGGATTCGGAATTTTACCCTGACCACCCTGACCACCCTGACCGGAGGGCAAAAAGCGCAATGAAATCTGCCGTTTAGGCCTGGTCAGGGTAACGCGATTTTGGTCAGGGTGGTCAGGGTAAAAAATTGAATCGCGAAATCGAGGCGTTATATTCGCCCGCGAGTTGATCGTAAGCCATGAAAATCGCCTGTCGGTTGACATGGCATCAGGACCGGCGCTCGATGATCGGAATTGTCTTTGTCTCGGAATCGTAGCCGCCCGTTCTCACGTCTTCCATGATGCGGGCGCCATTACGTAGCCTGATGGTTGACCAGGCGTATTGCGTGGCGGCGGCCTCGAACGCAGCGCGAGCTACGGCGCCGTTGTTCATCTCGCCGATCTTCTCGATCACATTGCCTTCGGCGTCGACGCAAACGACCTGGAAGGAGTAGTCGTAGATAGCGAACTGCCGTGGTCCCATTGATCCGTGCTCCCGATCTGAAGCGACGGATGGAAACACGTTCTTAGTTTGTTCGCAAGGAATTTATATTCCTCTTTGAACGTCAGGCGATTAGGACAGCGGCTTGACCCTTGGCGCTGTCAGAAACGAATTCAGGATACTTGTCGTCAAGATCGCTCGTCCTGACTATGGTCACCTCGGTCGCTCGCGATGGGTTGTGCATGTCGCCGTTGAAAACGACAACCTCGTCTTGCGCTGGCAGCGTGCGCAGTTTTTCGATCAATTCACCAACGGTCATGGCCATGCCTCCGAGAGTTTGAGATAACCATCCTCGAACGAGCTCTTGCTGCCGGCACGAAGAGCATCGGCGAAGGTCTGCAAATTCTTGGCCCACGTCTCGGCCTCGGCGCGGGTTGGCCGGAAGTAGAGCACGCGGTCGCGCATGTGCAGCGGCACCCAGGCAGCGCGGAAATTGGTGAAGCGCTCTGTCGGTGCCCACTTCTGCAAAGTCCGGCCACCGCGCGACATGCCCCACCACTCGAACCGGAACCAGCCTTCGCCGCCAGTGCCGCTGCACAGCCACACCTTGGCGCCCATGCGGAAGATGCGGTCGACGCCCTCCACGTTGGCGATGAGGCCGAAACGGTCGTCCTGCTCGGTCATCATCTGGTCCCCAATCTCCTCATGAGCCGATGTCTCGTCACCTGCCGAACGTCACATTTGGCGGGTAGTGCCTGTTCAGGTCGATCAGGAAATCGTGCAATTCCGGTGAAGCGTCAGTGATGATCAGGCCGCTTCCCCGTCTGACAGCCGCAGCGACGGTCTGCTCGATCTCCACTTTTGCCTGTTCCAGCGTGCCGACATACCTCTGGCCGTCGCCAGTGACCACGAAGACCTCTGTCTTCTTGTCGACCGGCATCACGCACATCTCATTCAGGAAGGCGAGAAGCTCGCTGTAGGGCTTGCCAACAAACGGCAGCAACGTGGCGCGTGCGCGCCTTACGTCAGCACCCTCGCCCGTGTTCAGGATTTGGATATCTTCCAATTTCGAAGACGGGTCGATCTTTCCACTGAAGCCCTGCGTGGCGACAAGCGGCACCACGTTGACGCCGCATATCTGGAAGCTTGTACCCCATGCGCTCATATTGCCTCCTCGTCCCTGTCGATCATCGGCCCGATCTCGAGGAACTGTTTGCCGCGGTCTGTGATCCAGGAGCCATAGACCGAGCCGCCATGCTCAGTGAAGTCCTCCGAGGACAGGTAGTGCGCGATGAATTCAGCGGCGATATCGGGATGCGCCAGCAGGACCTTCTTGATGCCCTCGACACCTGGTTTCGGCCAAGCCTCGGTCTCGAACTGGCGAAGGCATTCGATCAGGAAACCATGCACGCCGCAGGGGTTGCCACAGCCGCACGATGCCTTGAGGCTGAAATACATCGCCTCTTGCTCGGTGTCGTAGTGGCACGTGTCAGGGCCGATCAACATATCGTTGGACGGATCGCGTTTGAACTCGAAGCGGCTCTGTCGTTCCAGATAGGTGCTCATAGCGTCTCCTTTAGGCCAGATCGGGAGCTTTTTCGATGTCGGCCAGTATCTTGCGTGCCTCGTCGATCTTCTCTTGCAGGATCAGGGTGCTCCGTGAATGCCAGATGTCGTCGTTGAGGTCGGCAAGGAGCCTCACTAGGGCCAGCACTCTCCGATCAGGCCCGCCGCCGTAGCGCCGCAACTGGTCGAAGGTATTGTCCAGCAAGTCCTTCGTCCTCTCCGGTGCGTCGCCACCGGGTTCGAGCTCGTCAAGCAGATCAGGATTGGCCTTCACAGCCGCCCGTATGGTTGCGACGATGTCGGACGGCAGCAACTCCTCGGGGCTCGGCGGCAAGGCGTCATACAGGTAATCTTCGAGGGTCTTTGGCTTGTCGGTCATGAAAACGGCTCCTCATTCGTTGGAGCCGTTATTCCACCGATCTCGCTTTTAGTCAACAGTCAGTTGAATTGTTAGATGTCGAAATCGTCTTTTTCGTCTTCTTCGATCTCGACGACCGGCTCGGAATGCCAGACGATCTCGGAGCCTAGGAAGGTCTCGAAGGCCTGGCGGCATTCCTCGAGCGGCGGGAAGGCGTACTGGTTGAGGCGCTGGCTGCCGTCGCGCGGGCGGCGCGTCTCGATCGCTGGCACCAACTGGCGCATGACCTTGCCGAAATGGACCTCGTTGAGTTGCTTGCCCTCATAGCGCCGGCTGTGCATCCACCCAACATAGGTGTCGTAGAAATCACCCTTGTCGACAACGGCTTTTTCCTTCCACCAGTCGCCCTCGGCGTCGGCGGAAATGCGCCCTGATTCGAGCATGTCGAACCACCAGTGCTCGACGTTTTTCAAGCCTTCGATCTTCTGCTCGCCGAGCGCGATCGTGTCGGGCACGGCGCGGACATTGAAGCGGCTCAGATCGTAGTTCAGCAGATAGTGCAGAAGGCCTGCCCGACCGCCGTTGCGCATCTCGTGCCGGATGGCGGCGAAATAGGCATGGTCGCCCTTCTTCGTCGGAGGCACGTCGAGCACGAAATAGCGGCGCTCGTCCTCGGTCGCCGGCACCACCCACTTTTCGTTCGACGACATGAACAGGCGAAGCACGCTGTCGATGTGGTAGCCGTTCAGGCCCTTTGGTTCGATGAAGAGGCTTTCCGTCGTGATCAGGTGCTTAAGCACGCCTTCGGCGTTCTTGGAGCCCGCCCAAAAGCCCTCCTCGACATGCAGCAACAGGCACTTTTCCATGTGCGCGTTGAACTTGCCGGTGAGCTGATCCTGGTTGGCGATCTTGACGTGATGGTGCGGAAACAGTCCGCCGACGTAATCGGCGATCGTGTCCTTGCCGACGCCCTTCTTGCCGCGGAGCACCATGGCGACGCCGGGCTTTTCTTCTGGCCGCTGGATCATGTGCGCCCACCATCCGAACGTGTAGTTTGCAGCCCGCTCGTCGTTCGAGCAGATCACCTTTCTCAGGTGCGCCAGGATGAGGCGACAGGAGGCTTCCGGGTCGGGCTCGACGGAGAACCCGCGCCAGTGGTTATAGGCCCCCTTGACCTCGCGCCCTGGTGCGAAGACCACGCCGTTCGAATACTCACGCCTGAGCTTGTGGCGCATCCACGCCTTGGTGACCGGCTCGGTCGCCTTGTCGGTGGCAACGCGGTCGTTCTCATAAAAGTTGTGGAGATCGCCGACCGTGCCGAGCGCGACAGCGCCGTCATCCTTCTCGGTCAGGATTGCCGTCTTGCCGTTGAGGAACACGACTGCGTGCTTGTTGTTGAGACGCTTCACCTTGGGCGGCACGTGCCCTAGCGCCGCCTCGACGTCGGCCTTCTTCAGCTTCGTCTCGCGCTTGCTCTGTTTGGGCGCCCGCCCCCCGCCGCCGAGCAGGTCGTCAAACTCGTCGGCTACTGGCTTCTCGTCGAGATCGGAATCGGTGTCGAAATCGTCGCCGTCTTCGAGGTTGTCGAATTCCTCGGACAGTCTGGCCTCTCGCACGGCATTGACGACCGTGCGCATCGTGATCAGCTTGCGTCCTTCCTTGTGTTTGAAGGACCAGAATTTGAATTTCGTCGTCTTGTCGTCGTTCTTGTCGGATGCTCGCGACCAATCCAGGAAGGCCTTGTAGAACTGCTGTCGCTCGTCCTTGCTGCGGCCTGAACTCTCGTGGCTGACGGCGGCCATGACCTCGAGCCATTGGTCGTAGTCGAGGCTCTCGTTGGGGTAGTCCTTGAGGAGGTTGCGGACCTCGTCGACCGTGAGGCCGAGCGGCTTGGCGCGCTCAGGATCTTGCTCGCCGGCATCGTCATCGCCGTCGACAACCTTTTGCAGGATCTCGGCCGGCACGAACGGCCCGTCGCCGAGCAGAAGCGAGTCGAAATCGAATTGCTTCAGCCAACGGTAGGGCTTGCCGGTGTCGGGATGGATCGACGCGGGGATGACGACCTGCTTGCCGGTGCCGTAGAGCTCGATTTCCCATCGCCAGCGCATCTTGCCATCGGCGCACACCATCTTCTCATCGCTGTGGGCAAGCTGCCGCGAGGAAAAAGGCTTGTCGCTCAACAGGTAAAAATGGCGGCTCTCGCCGCCCGAACCTGAAATGACGGTCGGCCAGTCGGCCGATTCGGGGAAGAGCACAGCGACCTTGGCGCGCGCTTCGTCCGCTAGGGATGCGTCACGAACGTCGAGGTCGATGACGTGCATCCAGTGGTCGCCGACCTTCGACCATTTGCCAAGGCGGACGCCGACATTGTTGCCGTTGCGGTAGGTCTTCCTGAGCTTTTCGAGGGACGCGACTGGTTTGTCCTGCCAATCGTCGCCGACCGGCCGTTTCGACTTCGGATGAAGCCAATGGATGGCAAAGCCCGCACGGGCAAGGTGCTCAATGTGGGCGAGCATGCCGTGGCCCTTTGTGCCCGACGCCTGGTCGAGATGGAACGAGCGAAATCATGAACCCAAACCCCCGGATTCGGGGCTTCAGGAGAGGAACTGCCAGAAATCCTCGCGGGTCGCAGGCACGAATTCGCGACCCCTCTTTCGCTGATTCGCGGACAGCTTGACGATCTCCTCAACCTGCTTTGCGGGGATACGATTCGCGCGCCCTGGCTTGAACCACTTATAGACGCCCTGCCGCGTCATATCGAGCTTCTCAGCCAGGCGGTCCAGGTCGCAGACGCCGTCTCGCGCATGCATGAAATCAGGCAAGGCCTGGGTCAGAAGATCATGCAGGGGTCCGCGGCTCGAGCGTGCCTTGCGGCGCTTCTTCGCCGGAGCCATGCCGAGCATGTCGTCAATGTCGATTGTCACTCTCGCATCTCCCTCGTTACGGACACAAAGCCTAACCGACCCCAAATTAATATTCAACTGCCAATTGACATGTTCAACTTTACGGTCAACTATTCAGCCAACGCATCGACCCGAGCGGCGGGCGTTTCAGCAACGAACCGGAGATAGACATGAGCCTGGAAGAAGCCCTGAACCGTAACAACGAACTGCTTGCCGAGCATAACGACCTTCTCAAGAAGGTACTCGGCGCCGCTGCCAACAAGGCCGGCAAGACCGAGGAAACCGCCGCCGCTGGTTCCGGCAAGGGCGGCAAAGGCAAGGCCGACAAGAAGGAAGACGCTTCCGCAGAATTCGACGCCGACGCGCTGAAGGCGGCAATCGCCAAGGCCGGCACCTGGCTCGGCGAGTTCAAGGACAACGAGGCCGATGGCGAGACCCAGGCGCGCAAGGACAAGCTGCGGCAGGCGCTCGACAAGCTCGGCTACAAGCTCGCCAAGGACATCAACAAGGCGGAAGACGTGAAGCGTTTCGAGACCTGGGTCGAGAAGCAGATCGCGGCCGGCCGCATCACGCCCGAGCCGGAAGAAGCCGGCGAGGAAGCCTCGAGCGAGGACGACATCTAGGCGGCGACCTGACGGAGGCCTCGGCGCCCACTCTTCCAACCAAGAGGGGCGTCGGGGTTTTCCGGTGGGGTGGCGCGCACGGATGCAAGCCTGATCAGCGGGGGTTCGAGTCCCCATCGCCATCCTTCCAGAAAACCCAACAAGGCTCGATCGATGATCGTACCTGGTGCCAAAGACACGGACCCATTCGCCTCATGCGTCGGCAAGGAGCAGTTCGACTCGGCCGAAAAGGCGATGAAAACGGTCAAGAACCACAACAAGCGCAAACACCGCGTCGTTGTGGCCGCGTACCGCTGCCAGCATTGCGGTTCCTATCACTTGGGCACCAAGCGGTCAGGTAGCCGGCGATGAGCCCGTGGCTACTCCTGTTCGTGGCCTTCGGTGGCGGCGACGAAATTTCCGGCAAGCAGGTCTTTGCCGACCGTCCCGCATGCGAAACCCGCGCGGTCGAAATGAGCATCGCCGCGGCTCCGGACAGAGTGATTTTCCAGTGTGTCGACGCCCGCACCTGGCAGCAGATCCAAGACGAATTCGGCGTCGAGTTCTGAACAATCAAAGGAGGCCCTCACATGTTCAAGAACCATCTGCTGTATCGCATCGTCATCTTTAACGGCTTCATCGGCGCCTTCCTGTTGTGGGCGTGGATGCATGGCTACGTGCAGCGCATTCTTGCCGGCGAGACGACCGGCATCGGCTATGTGATGATCACGGTGTTCGTACTGGCGTTCTGCGGCCTCATGGTGCGGGTGCAGAAGGCCTCGAACGCATTCAACGAGGTCAAGGCCGGCACCTACGTCGACGTGCGCAAGCTGGCGATCAAAAGCAGTTTCGTGGCGGCGGTCGGCGTCTGGCTCGGCATGCTCGGCCTGATAGGCAACATCCTCGGCTTCAGCCAAGCGGTGGAATCGCTCAACGTCGCTGGCGGGCCGGATGCCGCGCTGCAGTCGATCGCCGGCATGACGGCGGGCATGAAGGTCGCCTTTTACACGACTCTCGTCGGCATTTCACTTGGCCTCTGGCTCGGTGTCAACAGCCACATCCTGAACACGACGATCGCACTGCTCAAGATCGACGCTGAGGCGCTTAAGGTGCCTTTCCAACAGAAGGTCACGCTCAACAACATCCTTGACGGCAAGTCCGTGAACAAGGCGTTCGAAGCGGCGCGCGCGTCCGTGGCTGCCGAACTGGCCGTCAAGGGCTGACCACCATGAACAACGAGATGGAAGAACTCAACGGCATCGCCTGGCGCGATGTCCTGATGAACACGGTCATCGGTTTCGTCTGCATCATCGGCGTCATGGCGCTCATGATCACCATGAAGGCCAAGGCCGAGCAGGAGGGCGCGATCCCGCCCGGCAACCTGATCGTCCACGCAGTCTGGCCGAGCGGCGACACGGATATCGATCTGTGGGTCAACGGCCCTGGCGAGCCGGTTCCGGTTGGTTATTCAAACAAGGGCGGCCTGCTCTGGAACCTGCTGCGTGATGACCTCGGCATCCAGCCGGACGCCACCGACATCAACTACGAGGACGCGGCGACCCGTGGCGTTATCGGCGGCGAGTACACCATCAACGTCCATTGCTACCGGTGTCCGACGCTGCCGCAAAAGGTCGATCTCGAGGCCTCGATCAACACGGGCGAACCCGGCAAGGCATCGCTCAAGGTGCTCGCCACGACGCACGTCACCTTGGTCAGCGCAGGTCAGGAAGCCACCGGCATGAACTTCATCTTGCGAGAAGACGGCACGATCGAGCCAAATTCTCTCAACCAGGTTTTCCGCCCCTTGCGGTCGGGAAAGAAATGAGGCCGACCACCATGGACAGAATCATTCTTGCGCTGATCCCCTCCAACGGCGTCAGCATCACCGTCTGGCTCGTCCTGACGGCCATTCTCGCCGCGATGGCACTCATCGCTATATGGGCGCGCCGGCCGACAGCGGCACGCACATTGGCGGTGCTCAGCCTGCTCCTGTTCAGCCCGATCGCAGGCGCCGCCGTGTGGCTGTGTCTCGGTTGGCCGGTGCCCTACGTCGAAGGCCTCACTGTGAAGCCGGGCAAGCACATGATCCTCGGTGTGAAGGCACTTATCGGCGACGGTATCTACGTGCTTCTGGATCTCGGCGGCGAGGCACCGCGGTATTACAAGATGCCGTGGAACGACCGCACCGCCGAGCAGATGCAAAAAGCACTCGACGAGCGTGCCGCTGGCGGTGAGGGATCGACGGCCGGTGTCGAGGTCAAGCCGTTCGAATTCTCCTGGGACACGCACCCGCCGCAATTTTGGGCGGACCCGCAGCCGAAGGTGCTTCCGGACAAGCCGCACCAGGAAGAACCGATGCATGCGCCAGGGCAGGATATCTGACGATGAGCGGCACGCGCGAGCGGCTTTACCTTGATGCGGCACGGCGGGCAGGTCTCGCCGTGCCTGACGACTGGCGCTCCTACCACAAGGATGCGTTCCCGCACTATCACGTGTTTGCGACGATGCAACGGGCGCGCAAAGACGCGGCGAAGAAGACGGTTTTCGCCAGCGCGCGGATCGTCGCCAAGGTCAGCGCGGAGGAGACGAAGACGCTCAGCCTCTACCATTTCATGCAACTCGGTTTCGACCTTTCTTCGAGGGAGTGATGGGCCACTCCAAACACTCGCCGTCCGGCGCATCTCTATGGATGGGTTGCGCCGGCGCGCTCAATCGCATCAAGAAGCTTGGCATAAAGGATGACCGCACCAGCATCCATGCGGCCGAAGGCACCGCGGCGCATTGGGTGCGCGAGCAGTGCCTGGAATTCGGCTTCGAGCCGCACGATTTTCTCGCTACCAAGATCCAGGCGGACGGCTTCGACTTCGTGGTCGACGACGGCATGGCGACAGCGCTGGTCGAGGGCGTCGACCGTTGCCGCGAACTGACAATGCCAGAGGCCTCGAGCGGCGTTGAACTGCGCGTTGACACGACGCCGTGGGTCGGCCCCGACGACCATGGCGAGCCGCAAGGCGGCACGGTCGACTATTACGCGATCAGTGGCCCGGAGTTCTATCTCGAGGAGTGGCTGCTGAGCGACCTCAAATTTGGCGCCGGAATCGCCGTGTCGCCAGTGCGCAACAAGCAGCAGATGATCTACGCGCTCGGGCTGCTCAACAGCTTTCCGGATTACCATCCGCCGAAGCGATTCCGCATCATCATCGACCAGCCTCGAAACTCTGCCGGTGGCGGCGAGTGGGTCGTTTCGATCGAAACGCTCCTAGCCTTCGGCGAAGAGGTCAAGCGCGCCGCGGCGGCGACGCGTGATCCTGATGCGCCCTGCACGCCGTCCGATACCGCCTGCCAATGGTGCCCGCTGACCAAGATTGACGGCGCGTGTGTCGAGCACGAAGCGTGGAAACTCGACATGCTCGGGCTAGATTTCGACGACCTCGACGCAGACGACGAACCTGCGCTGCCCGATATCGACGGCTTGAGTCCGCAGCGGCGCCGCTACATCAACCAGCATGCCCACCTGATCACCAAATGGTTGAAAAGGCTGCATGCCGAGGAAATCCACGACGTCATCACCAAAGGTCCGGCGAACGGCGTCAAGGCCGTATCCGGCCGCATGCCGCCGCGCAAACACAGGGATGAAAAGGCGTCAGAAGCCTGGCTGAAAAAGCGTCTTTCGCCTGACCGTCTATTCCACCAACAGTTGATTAGTGTCGCGCAACTTGATAAAGTGCTCGGCAAAGGGGTGTTCCCGAAATCCCTCGTCGACCAGGGCGATCCGAAGCCGGTTCTTGTGCCGGTGGAAGACGAAAGGCCGGCCATCATCAGAGACGACGAGTTCGATGACTTGGATGCCGAAGATGATGCTTTCGATGATGACTTCTGAACCTACGAGGATTACGCACTATGGCATTCAAACCATCGTTCAACGCGGAAAAGGGTACGTTTAAGGTTCTTGTGCGGCTGAGCTACTGCCGCATGGATCGCAAAACCGCATCGGTCGAGGGCGGCAAGCTCGCCTATCGCACCAACGGTCTGCTCTACAAGGAGACCGAGGAAGGCAAGGCCAGCATCGCCGTGGCGCAGCAGGCAGCGAAGCACCTTATTGGCAAGGAATGGCCTGGCAAGGACCCGGTCAAGCTGCTGCAGAGCTTCGATTCCAAGCGCCGGCCGATCCACGACGGCGACCAGTATTTCGACAGCGAGGGCAATGTACGCGAGCACTACGAGGGCACGCGCTACCTGAAGCTCACCAATGATCGCAAGCCGAAGCTGAAGAAGCGCAACGGCGAGGACTGCGATGCCGAAGAGGCCGAAGAACTGTTCCAGTCCGGCAATTGGGCTGTGGCCTACGGTCACTACTATGCGGTGAAGGACAAGGCCAAGGGCGGCAACGGCATGTTCGCAACGCTGGATGCGCTTCAATACTACAAGAAGGACGAGCAGTTCTCTGGCGGCGGCATCGACGACGACGAGATCGACAACCTCGGCGACGACGAGGACGACTTCGACGAGAAGCCGAAGAACAAAAAAGCCTCCTCGATCGACGACGACGAAATCTGATTACCCTACCACTCGGGCGGCGCGAATGCCGCCCTCTTTTTTTGCGGGTAACAGATGCTCGATCTGATCGACCTCTATTTGGGTCGGCTGCCGCCGATCGCCCAGGAGCGCGATGTCAAGGACGTCGTCTTCTGCGACATCGAAACATACCACAACCTCTTCTACGTCGCCTTCAAGCGCCGCTCAGACGGCAAGCGGCTAGGCTATGAACTGAGCCACCGTTCGGCGCTCGACCGCGAGGCGATCCGGCGCATTCTGAAGCGCTATACCGTCGTCACCTTCAACGGCATGACCTACGACATGCCGATCATCCTGCTTGCTCTGACCGGCGCCGACAACGCCGAGCTCAAGGCGGCAAGCGACCGCATCATCATGGGCGGGATGAAGTGGTGGGACTCAGAACGCGAGCTCGGGATCACCATTCCGAAGTGGCTGGATCATATCGATCTGTTCGAGCCGAATCCCTCTGTCGGGGATGGCCTCAAGACGCTCAACGGTCGCCTTCATGGTGAGCGCTTGCAGGATCTTCCCTATCCACCAGAAACTATCCTGACCGACGAGCAGATGGACGATGTTATCGACTACTGCCTGATCAGCGACCTGGACGCGACCGAGAACCTCTACAACGCGCTGAAGGAAGCTCTGGAACTGCGCGTAGCCCTTGGTGAGCGCTACGGCATGGACCTGCGATCAAAGTCTGACGCGCAGGTCGGCGAGACCATTATCAAGAAGCGTATCGAGCAACTGACCGGCAAGAAGCCGCAGAAGAACCCGCCCAAGCCAGGCACCGCCTTCAGGTATGACGTTCCGCAGTGGATGAGCTTCGAGACCGAGCCGATGCAGCGCGTGCTTGAGGTCGTCCGGCAAACCACTTTCATTCTTCGTGACGACGGGAAAGTGCTGTTCCCGAAAGAGTTCGAGAAGTTGCAAATCCAGATCGGCGGCTCGACCTACAAGATGGGCATCGGCGGACTGCATTCGACCGAGTCGAACCGTGCCGTCCATTCCGATGACGATACGGTGCTGATCGACGCCGACGTAGCGTCGCAATATCCCGAGATCATCATGAAGCTCGGGCTGTTCCCAAAAGCCCTTGGGAAAGATTTCCTAAAAGTCTATCGCAGCATTATCGACGAGCGCCTAGCCGCCAAGCGCCGTTCCAAGGAAATCGACACTGAACTGAAGACGGCCGGCGCCAACTACGCGCCTGTGCTGAAGGCCGAAAAGCTGCAAATGATCGTCCGCGATAAGGGCGGCAAGATCCAGTTGAACGGTGTCTACGGCAAGCTCGGGTCGCGCTTCTCCATCCTCTACGCGCCGCATTTGCTGATCGCCATCACGCTGACCGGACAATTGTCGCTGCTCATGTTGATCGAGCGCGCCGAGAAGGCTGGCATTTCCGTGATCTCCGGCAACACGGACGGCGTCGTGTTCAAATGCCCGCGGCACCTTTTCGAGGGCTTTGTCATGAAGGACGGTGCTGCGACCGACCGGCTGGCGCCGTCGCCACTGACGGAGATCACCGACTGGTGGGAAGCCGCGACCGGCTTCAAGCTCGAATTCGCCGAATACCGCTCGATCTACAATCGCGACGTCAACTACTATGTGGCGATCAAATCCAACGGCAAGGGCAAGCGCAAGGGCAGCATCGCCAACCACTGGCATCCCGACTCGCCCGACTACGATCCGGCGCGCGAGCAGATGAAGAAGAACCCCAAGATGACGATCGTCGGGGACGCGGTGCTTGCCTTCCTGCGCGACGGCACGCCGGTCGAGAAGACGATCCGCGAGTGCAAGGACGTGCGCGGCTTCCTCACCGTCATCAAGGCGACCGGCGGCGCCACCTGGCGCGACGGCTATCTCGGTAAGGTCGTGCGCTACTATTGGTCGACGGACGGGGATTCGATGATCAAGGTCAAGGCGCATCCCAAGACCGGCAACCGTCCGAAGGTGCCTGAGACAGAAGGTTGCCGCCCGCTCATGATGCTGCCGAAGACACTGCCGGCCGATATCGACTATCAGCGGTACATCGAAACGGCGGAAAGCATTTTGCGAGACATCGGCTATGTGGAGAAACGAACCGCACTCATGGCGGAAATCTATGGCCGCGCCTTGCAATTCCACTGACAGTTGATTTATTGTCGAGTCCGATGAGCAAAGCCTATTACAACGAGATCGACAAATACGCTGCCACATGGCTGCGTAACCTGATCACGGCAGGGCTCATCGCGCCCGGCGACGTGGACGAGAGGGACATCCGTGACGTTCGACCTTCTGACCTCAGAGGCTACACACAAGTTCACGCATTTGCAGGCATTGGCGTCTGGTCGTATGGACTTCGACGGGGGGGCTGGCCAGACGATCGACCCGTCTGGACAGGTAGTTGCCCTTGCCAACCTTTCTCCGCGGCAGGCCGAGGAGATGGGTTTGTTGACGAGCGGCACCTTTGGCCGCATTGGCACCATCTCATCGCAGAGTGCCGACCTGATGAGGTCTTTGGAGAGCAAGTTGCGTCAAAGGACGGCCTTGCTTGGCTCGACCTTGTATTCGCTGACATGGAAGGAACGGGCTACGCCATTGGGGCGCTCGATACCTGCTCTGCGGGCAGCGGCGCGCCGCACATCCGGCAAAGGCTCCGATTCGCAGCCTACCATCAACGACTTGCCGCAGGTCGGTTGGGCGACTGCTTGGGCCGAGGATGGCGAGAGCGCCGGCATGCGATGGAACCGGGGCATAGCGGACACGCTGACGGCGCAGGCCTCCTTGGCTGGCTGGACGACGACCACGACGAGGGATTGGAAGGATTCGGGCGCGGATATCACGCCTCGACCAGACAACGGCAAGGATCGGTTCGACCAATTGCCGAGACAGGCGAATTTGACGGGCTGGCCCACGGCACAGAGTCGAGACGGCAGTCACGGGGGCGGACAGTCTACGAGAACAGCGGGGAACCGTCGCAACCTGGACGACTTCGCGATGTTGACTGGTTGGGGGACACCGAATGCATCGGCGCCGGGCGGCACGCCAGAACAGGCGTTGCAGCGGAAAGAGGGCACCGGAGCGGGTCTTTCGGTAACGACGCTGGATCATCAGGTGCAATTGGTCGGCCCGGCCCGACTAACGGCCACTGGCGAGACGCTGATTGGCTATTCTGCCGGGATGGCAAGTGGCGGCCAGTTGAACCCAACACATTCCCGTTGGCTCATGGGGCTACCTCCCGAGTGGGACGGTTGCGCGCCTACGGCAACGCAGTCGACGCGGAAGCCACGCGCATCTTCATCGAAGCGTATCTCGACCGCGAGACGCTCGAACTTGAGCCCGTACGAGAGACTGCTACTGGCGGTCCTGAATTAAACGCTTCCTTTGATGATCTGCTTGGTTAGAAATTCAGCTGTCAGCTGAAGGATTCCACCCGTGGCCGAAATTCCTCATGTACAGACCCCGGTGACCAACTATGCCCGATCACGTGGCTGGCGGGCGCGCCGCATGCAGTACATCGGCCGCCACGCCTGTCCCGATTCCTGGTTCTTCATGGACGGCCGGGTGATCGTCGTCGAATTCAAGGATCTCGGCGAGGAGCCGGAAATCCACCAGAAGCGCGAGATCAGGCGGCTGCGGGAGAGCGGCCTAGCCGTTCACGTGATCGACAACGTCGAGGATGGCTGTGCTCTCTTCGATTGAAAGCCCGTACCTCGACCTCCTTGAGCGCATCGGACTCAACAGCCGGTTCGACGGACGGTTGAAAAAAGCTGATTGGGAAGTCCGTGACGTGACAGTGCCGGAAGCCCGTCCACTGGTGGCGCAGCATCACTACGCCAAGGGGGCGTCGAAGACCGCCGTCTATCTGCACGGCCTGTTCCGCAAGGGCTCTGACGAGCTTCTCGGCGTCGCCTGGTGGCTGCCACCGACACGCGTGGCCTGTGAGAGCGTCAACAAGGAAGAGTGGACCAAGGTTCTGGCGCTCAGCCGCCTTGTGTTGCATCCGGACTGCCCGAAGAACGCGGCCTCCTTCCTGCTCGGGCGCTCGATCCGGAAGATCAGGCAGGACGCGCGCTTCGTCTCGCTGGTGACTTACGCCGACGAAAGCCAGGCGCACCGCGGCGACATCTACCGGGTCACCAACTGGACCTATGTCGGGCGCACTGGCCCCTACCCGCGCTGGATTGATCCGTCGAGTGGGCGCCAGGTGGCAGCGCTGGCAACCAAGACGCGGTCGAACGCTCAGATGCGCGAGCTCGGCCATGTGCTAGACGGGCGGTTCTTCAAGCACAAGTTCGTCATGCATCTCACGAAGCCCGTCGCCAAGGAACCGGCTTCGCCCTATCTGGCGCTGCTCGAGCAGCTTGGCCTTGTCACCGCGGCGAACGACAACGCGCCGCTGCCGGCCAACGACAATCCCGGCTCGCTTCGTCCGCGGTCGATGATGCGCTCGTATCAGCGCTATTTGTCGGACTGCATCTACACGATGCCAGCGCTTCTCGGTGCCGCTGACATGGGCTTGGGCAAGACGGGGGCAACACTCGACGGCGTCAAGCGGCTCCTGGACGACGACCCCACATGGCGATGCCTGATCGTCGCTCCGCTCGAAGTCGTGAACAATACTTGGCCCACGGAGATCGGCGAGTGGGAGCATCTCAAGGGCCTCACCTACACCGTCGTTACCGGCAGCGAGGCCGAACGCAAGGCGGCTCTCAAGGTCGATGCCCAACTGACGCTGATCAATCGCGAGAACCTTCAGTGGCTCTGGAAGACGATCGGCGGCGCCATCGGCTGGCGATGGCACATTCTCGTCTACGACGAGTCCTCGCGGCTAAAGGGCTTCGTCCGTCACACGCCGGCCGTCAAATACAAGGACGGCAAGAAGATCAAGGTGAAGCCACAACTCACCGAATTCGGTGTTCTCGCGCAGGCCCGCAAACTGATCAAACGGGTGGTCGAACTGTCTGGCACGCCGTCGCCGAACGGCGTGATCGACCTCGGCGGCCAGGCGTTCATCCTAGACATGGGCGAGCGGCTCGAGCCCACTCGGGCAGCTTTCCTCGATCGCTGGTTCGACGAGAACCAGTATTCACGCGAGATCAAGCCAAAGCCTGGCGCCGAGGTTGCGATCATGGGTCGGCTGAAGGACGTGATGATCGGCCTTCGGGCGGAAGACTACATTGATCTGCCGCCGCGGCACTTCAACATCATCAAGGTCAAACTGCCGCCAAAGATCATGCGGGAGTACCGCGATTTCGAAAAGAAGATGGTGGCTGAGCCCTACGACGTCGAGGCCCTGTCGCGCGGCGTGCTCGTCAACAAGCTGCTGCAGTTCGCCAACGGAGGGCTGTATCGCAGCGACCCTGACGTTTGGCCTGCCGTGCGCGAGACGGTGGCGGTACACGACTGCAAACTGAAGGCGCTCGAGCGGATTGTCGAGGAAGCGGCCGGGCAGCCGGTACTCATCGCCTACAGCTTCCAGTTCGACAAGGAGCGCATCAGGAAGAAGTTCCCGCACGCCGTCTTCTTTGACGAGTGCAAGACCTTCGTCAAGGACTGGAACACTGGCAAGATCAAGCTTGGCGTGGCGCATCCAGCCTCGATCGGGCACGGCCTCAACCTGCAGCACGGCGGCTATCTCCAGTGCTGGTTCGGACTGAGTTGGAGTTTAGAGTTGTGGGATCAATTCAACCGTCGGTTGGCTAGACCGGGGCAGAGGCACCACACCGTGTTCATCCACGTGATCATGGCTGAAGGCACCGAGGACGAACGCCAGTACGAATCGCTACAGACCAAGGGAATCACGCAAGACAGGATAACCGAGCGCGTGCGCGTGCGACTCGCAGCATAAATATCAGCTGATATCAAGCACTTACCGCCGTTCAACGGCCAGTTTATCCACTGACTGTTGACAGGGGGCAACAATTTCCCTTATGGTCAACCAACTGTTGAACTGAGGGGATGTGTCATGAGTAGCGAAAAAAGCAGCGAGAGCGAAACGATCAAACCCAAGCGGATCGTTGACAAGGGTTTTTTGAGGCGTCTGGAAATCGCCTGCCAGAACAACGCACATTGCCCCAACGACTATGGCAAGCAGAAGTGGATCAGGGAGCAGATCCAGAACAAGCACAAGGTCCGCTACAGTCCAGAGGCCGTTTCGAAGTGGTTCAGCGGCGCCTCGCGGCCGACCATGAAGACGATGGTGCTCCTGGCGAGCGTGCTCGAGGTCGACGAGGCCTGGTTGTCGCTCGGCAAGACGCCGGACTTCACGCCTACCGAAAAGAAGCGCCATACGCTGTGGTCGGATGGATCGGTGAACCTCCTCGCTGGCATGATCATGCTCAACGGTGGCCAGATCGCCTTCAACGAGAATGAGGATGACGAGGTCGACTTCTTCTCCATCATCCACGGCCGGCACTACTCCATCAAGGCAGCGGCAGGCATCCAGCAGGACGACAAGGTCTTGTTCGTGCTGCCCAAGAATCCTGATCGGCTGCTCAACCTGGGGATCATCGGCTCGGACACCTTTTCCGGGGTCAACGTGCTGAAGCTGCCGAACGAGATCATCCAGAAATACGGCAAGCGGCGCGGCACTCACACAGAGTTGCTTGTCGACCGCGGCGCACCCGGTTTTTCGGTGGGTGGTCACAAACTGCCGGTCATCCGTTCGCTGAGCGACTTCGACGCTGCTACCGGGACTGCTTGACGGTATCTTCGACGGTATCTATCTCGACGCCTATTAATTCCAGCAATGGAATCAACTAGATAGACATCCAGATAGGTTCCGCCTCTGGGCACCATCCCCTCTTCTCCCGACAGTCTCTTTCGCCGAAGCATCTACGCTTTTGTCTCGGCAAATGTCTGAAATCCTTGGTAATTTTTGTGACGCAAGGCGCGGTTGGCCGTGTTTTGTGGAATTTCGGCGTAGTTGGTCCAACGAGGCGGAGGGCTGGTATTTTCGGTGGTATTGGAGATCCTGATGGTATCGATGCAGCCAAATGGAGCTCCCGGAAATGGCGCTTTCCGACGTAAAATGCCGAAATGCCCGACCCGCTTCAAAGCTCGTGAAATTGTCTGACGGTGGCGGGCTCCAGCTTTGGGTTCAGCCTACCGGATCTCGCCTATGGCGCCTCGCCTATCGTTTTGGCGGCAAGCAGAAGCTTCTGGCGTTGGGCAGCTATCCGCTCATCTCCCTGGCTGAGGCACGCGAGGCGCGCGATACCGCCAAACGTCTCCTCCTACGTGGCATCGACCCCGCCCAGGAGCGTAAGTCACAAAAGGCTTCGGCAGAGGACACCTTTCGCTCAATCGCGGAGGACTATGTCGACAAGCTGAAGAAGGAGGGTCGTGCCGACCGGACCATCACCAAGGTCAAATGGTTGCTCGACTTTGCCCATCCAACGTTGGGGGACAAAAGCGTTCGGGAGATTGATCCGGCCACAATTCTTGCCGCTCTCCGCAGCGTGGAGGTTCGCGGTCGATACGAGTCGGCCAGGCGACTGCGCTCCACTATCGGCAGCGTGTTTCGATATGCAATCGCAACCGCACGCGCCGATACAGATCCGACGATCGCCCTGCGGGGAGCACTCGTCGGTCCAACGGTCACGCCGCGCGCCGCCGTTACCGATCCTAAGGCCTTGGGAGGCTTGCTGAGGGCGATCAATGCATTTGACGGGCAGCCGACAACCCGAGCCGCCCTAAGGCTGATGGCCCTGCTGTTTCCCCGCCCCGGCGAGCTGCGCGCGGCCGGATGGGACGAGTTCGATTTCGAAAGCTCGGTGTGGAGCATCCCTGAAGGGCGCATGAAAATGAGACGGCCGCACCGCGTACCTCTCTCCAGGCAGGCCGTCGGGGTCCTGACCTCACTTAGAGAAACCTCTGGTGGGGGCACGCTGTTGTTTCCTAGTATTCGATCGGGCTCGCGTCCGATTTCCGACAACACGCTTAACGCTGCCCTTCGCCGTATTGGGTACGGCAAGGAAGAAGCCACCGCGCACGGTTTTCGAGCAACGGCATCAACTTTGCTAAACGAATGCGGAAGATGGCATCCGGACGCCATAGAGCGGCAGCTGGCCCATGTTGAGAACAACGACGTACGTCGCGCCTACGCCCGGGCAGAGTACTGGGAAGAGCGCGTAAAGATGATGCAATGGTGGGCCGATTATCTGGATGAACTCGAGAGCAAAAACGCGCGGGTGAAAACGGCGGTTGAAGATCGCTAAAACTGGGCCACCTTTGGTCTGGCGAATCTAATGACCAAGACATGGAGATTTGCAGCGCTGTACCATTGTACCGAATTAAACTCTGCGAGAGTGATCCCTCCCGCTTCGGGGCACATTAACACTGCCCGATTTTCTAGTGAAGCCAAGCATTCTGACTCGATTCGGCCCACACATGGCTGGAAGTGAAAGAGAGCTTTGCGCCCGATTTCGGTCGTTGAGACGCCCTTTACACTGTCCGAAAGGCCGCCGTTCGTTTATTTACCTAGCCTGCTGGCGGGACCGACCGGCGCTTGACTAAGCCCTGCTCGACCGCCTTAACGTGGTGGGCAGCATATCGTCGATTTCCTTGTCGGAGAACATAAGCTCCTCGTTGTCCTTCAAGGAATTCTGTGCCTTCTTGTAGGCCTTCCCGTCCGTGAAGGGTGCCGCCCGATAGATTTCGTGAAGGTTGGTCTGCAACTCGTCGCGCTGAGTCCGAAGGTCGTCAATTGGCACTGCCGTATTGAGCGCGTCGGTTATCAGGCTGAGGTAAGATTCTCGCACATTCCAGATGTCGGACGCGGTTTCCCTGTGTCGCTGCGCGAGAGCACCGGGGTCTAGGTCCTTCTGGTAGGCGTTGTAGATCAGGCTGAGAATGGCAAGCACGACGGTCGCGTATTCCGCATATTGCAGAAGCCCCGTCTCCGCCCTGAAAACGGTCGTCACCGCGCCGCCGGCGATGAGCGCGGACAGGATGATGTTGAACCACTTTGCATACCATTGATGGTCGGCAAGCCGCTCGGCCATCTTCTCGTGGATCTTGTGGGTGTAGGCGCAACGGCCGTAACACTCGCGCACTTGGCTCTCGAGTTGGTACCGCGGATCAAATTGGGAAGGTTGTGCCAAAGACGATCCTCCATTTCGCGCGGCGCTGTGCGGCTTTGTCGTCGGTCTGCATGTTGCAGGCCTCGACGGCGATATTGTAGTCACTGAGCGCCTTCAACCAGAACACCCCCGTCTTGTAGACGTAGGAACCGCTTCCCGGCATCCGCCAGTAAGTTTTCTCTCGGTCGAGGTCGTAGAGATACTTCAGGAAGTCCCGCGCCATGTAGTCATGATAGCCGTAGGATTTATCCCGATACTCCCACGTTTCGATGAACTGATAGGCAAGCGCGTCAATCAGCGCTCCAGTCATCGGAACGCTATTATGGTCTTTCCACACCCTCATCATGCGGCCGAGCGCTTTCAGGTTGCCGTTAACGGCCGTATTGCGTGTCTGGACGGCATTTATCTCTGCCCGGGGGTTGCACTGTCGCCAGGTACCTCCCCCGTTTGAATCGGCAAACGTCCAGGAACCGTCCGTGTTGTCGAAATAGGGGAGGATTTCGAATGTGATTCCGTCCGTGAAGGAGATGACGACAACCTGACCGTTGCCGCCGACGTTGCTGGAGCCGTAGGTTTTGAGGAGGGAGTTTTTCACGGCCTGAAGAAGTGCGGACTGACCGTTGCCCTGATACGCGCTGTATTTGACGTATTCCGCATAGGGGAGCTGGAAGCCGATATCCAGGTCGCTGATTCCGCGTGCGGCGGTGTCGCGACCGTAAGAGCCAACATAGAGACTGTGGGCGGAGCTGGAATCAGTGTTCCAGAAGTCTGTGTTAAGGCGCGTGGTGATACGCCGGTACCGCTGTCCTATCGAGCTGATCAGGTCGGTGCCGATATTGTAGTTATTCCGGAAGTTGTAGAACTCGTCAGATACGCCCATTCCCATCCCCACCAGCGGTAACTTCGTCGGGAGATGGCAATTTTATGCTTTCAGCGCAATAGCTTCGGTGTGCGTTCAACGGGAATATTACGCGGCGGACATGAACTATGCTCGCGGGCTGTGGCGAGGGCTGATGTCAGTTTCTTCCTCATTTGGATATCAACTCGCGCCCATGGGATTGCGCTCCTGCCGGAATGCCCCCCGTTCACACGTTGCTGCCAGTTTACGCCGAACGAACTAGTCAGGCCGCTTCCGCTTAACGAGGCTCTTCTTATTTTAGCCAAACATGATCTCCTCGCTGCGGAATGGCAACTAAGATGTGGCTTTTGTGCTTCGATACCCACACGCCGGGAATACCAGGACCGAGGCAGCGTCCATGAAGAGTGACGCAATCTCGTATGCCCCACGAGGGCTATCTCGTGAGGAAGCGGCTCGCTACATCGGTGTAGGATCGACGCTCTTTGACGAGATGGTTGCCGATGGGCGAATGCCGAAGCCCAAGCGCATCAACAGCCGCGCTGTCTGGGATCGTGTAGCCCTGGATATTGCTTTCACCTCGTTGCCGGACAAAGATAGCCGCCTTCAAGAGCTGTTGGAACGAAGTAGGCGGGAGGTAGAAAAGCGATAGAAAATACGTTTATTGCGTATACGCTGCGGACGTAGTACGATGAAAGCCCGTGTGCGGAAGGCATGACGTGAGCGAGAACGACAAACTTGCGCAAGACGTGAAAGCATGGCGGGCCAAGGAAGGGTTCACTGCCGCAGCCGCGGCCAAGGTGCTTGGAATACCGAAGCGCACCTTTGAAGGCATAGAGCAAGGAAGAGGCTTTCCTTACCCGGTGCTCCTGCGGGTTGCCATCGAAAGCAAAACCCGTTCGGTACGGGCAGATCTGAAAGGGTCCTGAAAGGAGCATTTGATGGCTCGCCCATTTAAGGACCCCAGTTACCCTGGGGTATCTTCGCGCCTCAAGAACGGCAAGCGAATCTATCGCTACCGCGCAAAAGGCGTGCCCGAGATGCACCTTCCTGGCAAACCTGGCGATCCCGAGTTCGAGGCGGCTTACGAGAAGGCCACGCAGGGCCAACACAAGAATGCAGGGATCATCGATTTGCCCGGTCGGGCACTGCCTGAAACTTTTGGCCATGCCGGGCGCCGGCTTGAAACGACAATGGAGTGGCTCGATTTTGATGAAGCGACGCAGCGGAAGAATGCGCGACTGATTGAGCGTTTTCTTAATCTGCGGGTCGATCCAAATTACCCACTCACTTGGCGCGATACTCCGGTGCAACATCTCGACGCGGATCGGCTTCGCGCCATCATCGAAAGCATCTTCAGGAGCAACCGCACAGTCGCCAAACATATGCTGGTTGCCATCAAGAAGCTTTTATGGGTCGCGACCGATGTCGAGAAATGGATAAAGCCGCAGGATGATCCTTCACTGTCAATTCGCGTACGCGTGCCCAAATCGACCAAGAACCCGGCTTGGCCAATTGCGATCCGAGAAAAGTACGAGGAGCGGCATCCGATCGGGACGCCGGCTCGGACGTGCTACGCGCTTGGTTTCTGGCTCGGCAACCGACGAGGCGACATCGCTGACCTTGAATGGGATGATCTCGTGACCGAGGAGATCGAACTGTTCGACGGTTCCTTGGCATTGATCGAGGCGTTCGCCTTCCGACAGAAGAAGAACCGAAACCGTCATGGCGGACGGGAGATGTTTATCCCGGTGGTGGACAAACTGGCGGCTGCGCTAGACCCGCTTGACCGCTCGAAGGGTGGAACCGTCTTGAAGAATGGCTATGGCAACCCGTTTTCAGAAAAGAGCCTGACAGGCATGATGCAGCATTGGGCACGACAGGCCGATATTCCTGACGGCTATACGCTTCACGGCCTGCGCCGTACCTTCGGCACCTACCTCGCTGAATGCAACATCCAGGCCCGGGCCATCATGGACGCCATGGGGCATTCCTCCATGACGGTGACGGATGACTACGTGCGTGAGGCCAACAAGAAGCGGATCGCGGTTGATATTGCTCGCGCGATCAACGAGCGCGAGGCCAAACGCGACGCCATGAAGCGACGGGCAAACCTCCGCATCGTCAGATAATCACACCGAGTCGGAACAAACCGGGACCACGGTCCTTGTTTTGGCCCATAATGGACCCAAAACGTTTTGGGCCGAGGGCACTTTTCCGAAATAAAATCAATGGTCATGGTGGGCCCGGAGGGACTCGAACCCCCAACCAAGCGGTTATGAGCCGCCGGCTCTAACCATTGAGCTACAGGCCCCACGCGGGCTGGCTTAGTGTTTTTCTTGTCGTCGCACAAGGCTTTCGAAAGCTCTGGCGCAAAACGCCAAAATCAGCCCATATTCGCGCCGTAGAGCGGCCTGCGCCCATATGGCGCGAGAAAGGCCCAGCCCTTGCACCGCACTGCAGGAATCGGCGCCCTTTGCGGGTCGAGGCAGATGCGGCACGGGGGGGGGCGGACCGCAGACTTCGAGGAGTTTCATGACCAGACAACTTTTGCCCATCGCGCTCGCTGCCGCGGTCGCGTTCCCGGCGCTGGCGAGCGCCGCCGACACCCAGCCTCCGCCACGCATCATCGTGTCCGGCGAAGGCGAAGCGACCGTGGCGCCGGACATGGCGATCCTTTCGCTCAGCGTGATGCGCGAGGCCAAAAGCGCGCGCGAAGCGCTCGACGCCAACAACGACGCCATGGCGGCGGTGATCGCGGCGATGAAATCCGCCGGCATTGCAGAACGCGACCTGCAGACCGCCGGCATCCAGATCAACCCGCGCTACAACTACACCAACAAGGCCGACGGCAGCCAGGAAGCCGAGCTCGTCGCCTATCAGGTGACCAACACGCTGTCGGTGCGCGTGCGCGACGTCGACAAGACCGGCGAGATTCTGGACAAGGCGGTGTCGCTCGGCGTCAACCAGGGCGGCGGCATCGCCTTCACCAATGACGATCCAAAGGCCACGATCACCGAGGCGCGCAAGAAGGCCGTCGCCGACGCGATGGCCAAGGCAAAGACCCTCGCCGAAGCGGCGGGCGTCAGTCTGGGCAAGGTGCTCGAGATCGCCGACCAGAATGTCGCGCCGGTGCCGATGCCGATGGCGGCCAAGTCGTTCGATGCGGCCCGTTCGGCCGTCCCCGTGCAGGCCGGCGAGAATTCCTACAACGTCCAGGTCACGGTCACCTTCGAGCTGAGGTGACATCCGGCCCAGCCGCGGACATGCCGTTAGAGCAATTCCAGGAAAAGTGTGAGCGGTTTTCCGTCCGGAATTGCGTCAAAACAAAGAGATAGAGCGGTTCGCCGTTTCCGTGAAACGGTGAAACGCTCTAGCAAAACGCCCCGCAGGATCATCCTGCGGGGCGTTTTCGAGCCGCGCCTCATCTTGAGGGGCTCAGCTACTCATAGGCGATTCTCGCAGAGGATCGTCCGCATAAGCGATCCTCGAACGGGATCGCCCTTTCAGCCTCAGCGGTAGATGATCGGGCAGCCGCGCTCGTTGGCGAACACCACCACGACACGGTCGCCATACTGGCGACCTGCCACCTTCACTGTACGGCGGCTGATGTCGACGATGCGGGCGCGGTGCAGACCCATGCGCTCGGCCTTGTCGAGGGCGCGGTCCGGCGAACAGCCGCGCCAGTCGCGGTCGCGGCGCCAGTCGCGGCGATAACCGTCATCGTCGCCGGTGTAGATGCCGAAACGCGGGTCGTGCCTGTCCCCGAAACCGAGATAGAGGCTGTCCGCATGTGCCGGAATGGCGGTCAAAGTGCCAAGCCCGACAAGGGCCGAAAGGGCTGCCGTCCTGATCGTGTTGAACATCGTCTTCTCTCCTTATTGTGGGCTGTCGCCCGTAGAACCGATGACTGGAAGATGCCCTTTTGCGTCTGAACCTTCCGCGAACCGGCCATTCATGTCTGGTTCATATAAGCGCGAACCCGCCAGGGTTCGTCGCTCGTGCCAAAACCGCGAGCCCCTTAGGCGCGAACCCGCCAGGGTTCGTCGCTCGTAAGTGCGTAAAAGCGAGGCCCCTCAGGTTTCTAAACGCGAACCCGCAGGTTTCGTCGTTCCTCGTCAAAAGCGCCTCGTCAGCGTTCGTCATCTAGAGGCGAACCCGTCAGGGTTCGTCGTCCAGACGCGAACTGCTAAGGTTCGTCGTCCAATATATAATCAAAATAATCGTCCGGGTCGGCCAGATCGGTTTCCTTGGCCTTCACCCGACCCCGGATCGAGATGCCGGCCTCGTGCACGGTCTCAGCGCTTCCCGAAACAAGTCTGTGCCACCAGTAGAGATCATGGCCCTCGGCAATAAGCCGGTAGGCACAGGTTTTTGGCAGCCAGGTGATGGTGCGCACATTCTGTGGCGTCAGGCCGACGCAATCGGGCACCCGCGCCAGGCGGTTTGCATAGTCGGAGCAGCGGCAGTTCTCGGCGTCGAACAGCCTGCAGCCCACGCTTGTCCAGAAGATCTCGCCCGTATCCTCATCCTCGAGCTTGGACAGGCAGCATTTGCCGCAGCCGTCGCAAAGCGATTCCCATTCGGCCGGGGTCATCGCCTCAAGCGTCTTGGTTTTCCAGAATGGCGCGGTCATTTGGCTGGATTTGGCCCTCCGCGGTCTTCCGGTCAAGCGCTGTGTGGCGGCGACCCAGTATCAACATTAGAAAAACACGAAATTGCCTTCAAAAGGCCGGCCAGGCATCCTTGGTTGGCGCCAATGCCTGACGGAACCAATTATGGTTGATGAAAGTTTGGGCAGGGATGGGACCCCATTAGGAGAAATCGATATGAAACGCCAACCACGGATTCTGGCGGGCACGGCAATCGGCCTGCTTATGGCATCCGCGCCGTTGGGCGCGTACCCGCTGCAGGGGGGTGTCGCTTCCGGCGGCCTGCACGGAGCGCCGCTCGTGCTGGCTCAGGCCGCCTGCGCCGAAGGCCAGTCGGCCGAAGAATGCGCGCAAGGCGGAGCCGAACAGCCGCGGAGAAAGAAGCGCGAGCAGCAGCAGCAAAGCGAATCGGCGCCGGCCGAACAGGCCGCGCCCGCCGAATCCGAGCAACAGCCGCGCAAGAAGCGGCACGAGCAGCAGCAGACGGAGGGCGCCCAGTCCGGGGAAGCTGCACCGGCCGAGCAGCAGTTCAAGCCACGCAAGAAGCGCGACCAACAGCAGCAAATCGAGGCGGCACCCGCCGACCAGGGCGGCCAGCCTGCGACCGACGAGCAACAATTCAAGCCGCGCAAGAAGCGCGATCAACAGCAGCAGATCCAGGCAGCACCCGCCGACCAGGGCGGCCAGCCGGCGGCCGACGAGCAGCAATTCAAGCCGCGCAAGAAGCGTGACCAGCAGCAGCAGATCGAGGCTGCACCCGCCGACCAGGGCGGCCAGCCCGCGGCCGAGGAGCAGCAGCCGCGCAAGAAGAAGCGCAACCAGCAGCAGATCGAAGCGGCGCCAGCCGACCAGCAGCCCGCGGAACAGGTCGCGCCTGCCGCCGGCGACCAGCAGCAAGGCAACCAGGGTCGCAAGAAGCGCAAGCACGATCAGCAGCAGACGGAAGGTGCGCCCGCCGGCCAAGCCGGCGAGCAGGTTGCCCCGACCGAACAGACTGCTCCCGCCAACGACAACCAGCAAGGCGGCAATCAGCTCAGGAAGAAGCTTAAGCAGAACCAGCAGGGTGAGACCGCCCCGGCCGAGCAGACGCAGACCAACGAGCCGGCCAAGAAGCGGGCGCCGGCAGGTGAGCCCGTGCCGCAGGCCCAGCCGCTGCAGAATGGCGAGCAGCCAGCCCAGGGCGAACAGGCCCAGGACAACAAGAAGCGTGGCAAGAAGCCGAACGCGGAACAGCCCGCGACGGGTGAACAGCCCTCGACAGGTGAACAACCCGCGACCGGCGAACAGCCACAGACCGGAGAGCAGACGAAGACCGGCCGCAAGCCCCTCACCGGCGAGCAGCAACCCGCAACCGGCGAGCAGCCGGCCAATGGCAATCAGCCGGCGAACAACAACCAGCCTGCCAACGGCAACGCCGCGCAGGGCGAAACCGCCAATCCGAACGAGGCGCCCGTCTTGGACAGCCAGAAAGATGCCATGCGCAAGCACCGGGGCCGCAACGACAACGGCCAGAACGGCGGGGCCCAGACCGGTGGCGCTCAAATCGAAAATGGCCAGGCCGGCAACGGCCAGAACGCCAATCAGGCCGGACAGCAGCAAGGTGGCGAGCAGGCGCAGAGGCCGGCTCCGGTCGATCAGGGGCCGCCGCCCACCGACGACAAGTCGGCGCAGCAGGCGATCAAGCCCGAAAAGATCGTCCCAGTGGACCAGGAGAAAGGCAAGCGGATCGAGCTTACACCCGAGCAGGTTGTCCGTGAGCGCCGCCGGCCGCAGGGTGCCGACGTGGTGAAGCAGTTCGGCGACCGGGTGATCCTTCAGTTCAACAACCAGACATTCGTGGAAAGCAACGAAGCTCCTCGCATCACCCGCGGCGCCAGGGATGTTTACTACGAGGATCTTTCGGGCGGCCGCACCCGCGAAATCGTGGAGCGCGACAACGGCGTCAGGATCATCACCATCCGCAACCGTAATGGCGACGTCATCCGGCGATCGCGCGTTACATCGGATGGCCGCGAATACGTGCTGAGCTATGTCGACGAGCGCTACTATAACGACGTCGACGAGTGGCGCGATCCCGGCGACGACCTGCCACCGATGCGGCTCGACATTCCGCGCCGGGACTACATCCTGGATTCGGAGGAAGTCGAGGATCCGGACGAATATTATACCTTCCTTGAGCAGCCACCTGTGGAAAGGGTGCAGCGTCTCTACTCGATCGACGAGGTCAAGCGCTCGGCCCGCGTTCGCGACATCGCCCGGCGTATCGACCTCGACACGCTGAACTTCGACTTCGGCTCGGCCACCATCTCCGACACCGAGGTGCAGAAGCTCGAAGGCGTGGCCACCGCCATGGAAAAGCTTCTGAAGAAGAACCCGGCCGAGACCTTCCTGATCGAAGGCCACACCGACGCCGTCGGCACGCCGGACGCGAACCTCGCTCTGTCGGACCGCCGCGCCGAGGCGGTGGCCGAGGCGCTCACCAACGCCTTTGGCATCCCGGCCGAGAACCTCACCACGCAGGGCTATGGCGAGGAGTATCTCAAGGTGAACACGCCCGGTCCGAACCGCGAGAACCGGCGTGTCGCCATCCGCCGCATCACCTCGCTGGTGGCGCCGGTGGCGAGCAACAGCGAGCAACAATGAGCGTTTGATTTCAAGATCCTGCCCGGATCTGCAGAATCAGCGCGCAAGACGGGCCCGTCCGCTTCGGACGGGCCTTTTTTCCTTACCGACTCAAGAAGAATTGTCCTGCCTGACCGGCCTGCTCATTGAATCGCCGCATTGCGGCACCCAGATTCCAGACAGGGCGTTCCCTGCCCTGTCCCGACTCCAGCGGGACACGTTGAGCCCCGCCGGGCCCCCTCCCCGGCGGGGTTTTTTGCCTTGAAAACCTGTGTCACCTGGCCGAAATACGTCCAGAGCAATTCCAGGAACAGTGTGAGCGGTTAGGCTCGGCGCCTTCGCCGTAGCCTTCCGTCCGGACTTGCGTCAAAACAAAAGATAGAGCGGTTCGCCGTTTTCGTGAACGGTGAAACGTTCTATCGCAATTGACCGGAGCCTTCATGAAGCGTCTCGAACTCGCCATCGAATCCGTCATCCTGGCCTCGCGCTGGCTGCTGGTCGCCTTCTATCTCGGGCTCGGCGTGGCGCTGGCGATCTACGCGCTGTCCTTCGGCAAGAAGCTCTATGAGTTCGTCATGAGCGCCTTCACGCTCGGCGATACCGACACGATCCTGAAGATGCTTGGCCTGATCGACGCGGCGCTTGTCGCCTCGCTGGTGGTGATGGTTATCATCTCGGGCTACGAGAATTTCGTCAGCCGCTTCGACGAGCAGGATGGCGAGGTGCATTGGCTGGGAACGATCGATGTCGGCTCGCTGAAGGTCAAGGTCGCCTCGACCATCGTCGCCATCTCCTCCATCCACCTTTTGCAGGTGTTCCTGAATTCGGTGTCCTACACGACCGACCAGCTGATGTGGCTGACCATCATCCACCTCGCCTTCGTCGTCTCGGCGCTGATGCTGGCCTATATCGACCGCGTCATGGCGCTCGCCAAGGGCAAGAAGGCCGAGAGGATTGAGGCGGACCCGGTCCGTCAGTAGATCCTTTTTACCTTCGTCTGCGAGTTCGCGAACACCTCGTCGGGAACGAAGAAGTCGCCCGCCAGCTGATCGGCCGCGCCTGGCGCATAGATCGAAAAGTCCGTCACGCCTTCGGCGCGCAGCACCTCTTCGTCGATGTAGAAATTGCCAGTCGCGTCGCGCGACGGGCGCATGAAGATCGCATGCGCCGCGTCGGCCATGATGTCGGGCGAGCGGCTCATCGCGGCCACTGTTGCACCGCCCAGAAGATTGCGCACGGCCGCGGTATCGATGGTGGAGATCGGCCATAGCGAATTGACCGCGATTCCGTCCTTGGCGAATTCGGCGCTCATGCCCAGCGTGCACATCGACATGCCGAACTTGGCCATTGTGTAGGCGACATGGTTCTTGAACCATTTGGCCTTCATGTCGAGCGGCGGCGCCAGATTCAGGATGTGAGGATTCTTTGCCAACTTAAGGTGGGGAATGCATATTTTGGAGACGAGGAAGGTGCCGCGCGTATTGATCTGGTGCATCAGATCGTAGCGCTTCATGTCGGTCTCCAGCGTGCCGGTGAGCTGGATGGCGCTGGCATTGTTGACGCAGATATCGATGCCGCCGAACCGCTCGACGGTTCTTGCCACCGCATCGGCGACCTGGACCTCGTCCCGGATGTCGCAAAGCAGCGGCAGCGCCTTGCCGCCGGCCTGCTCGATCTCTTCGGCTGCCGTGTAGATGGTGCCCGGCAGCTTTGGATGCGGCTCGGCGGTCTTGGCCGCGATCGTCACATTGGCGCCGTCGCGCGCCGCGCGCAGCGCGATCGCCAACCCGATGCCGCGCGATCCGCCCGAGATGAACAGCGTCTTTCCGTTGAGCGACATTTTTTGCCTCCCTCTTCAATTGGGAAGGCAACTTGCGCGGGCGACACACTTGGCGCAAGAGCCGAAGGGGACGGGCCGAGATTACGCAACGTCGTGCGGACAGGGTCAGACCAATACCAGCCCCTGCCGCATCGCGATCGCGATGGCGTCGGTGCGGTTGGCGGCGCCGAGCTTGATCAGGATGGCGGCCACATGGAACTTCGCCGTGTGGACGGAAATGTTGAGCCGCCGGGCGATGACCTTGTTCGGCGCGCCTTCGGCCAGCAGAGCCAGCACCTCAGCCTCGCGCGGCGACAAAGCCGGGCGGGGCTGGTTGTCGTCAGGCGTCTCTTCCTCGGCAGGCTCGTCATCGTGGAAATCGCCATGCGCCTCCGACGGCGCCGCCCTGCCGACGCGATAGCCTGAGGCCGCCAACCGCGCTGCGGCGGCGATCAGCAGGCCATCTGCGGAGGCTGGCAGCACGGCCAGCACATTGTCTGCCACCTGCTCGCTGCCCACACGCCGCGAAAGCAGGACGATTGGGGTGGCCGAACTGACGACCCGGCCTTCCAGGCCGGCCTCATCGGCGATGGCGACATCCGCCATTTGGCCGACGCCGCTTCCAGCCAAGGCCGGTGCCAGATCGTCGCTCGCGGCCAGCGCATCGGCAAGTTGCTCGGCGCGCTGGGCATCAGCGAGCGCGACCAGCACCGTCAGCCGGTGAATTGCCGGCTCCGGTCTCGCGACTGCTTGTGCTGCGCTGTTTGCCATAGACCCTCTCAGCTCAGCGGCTTCTCGCCGATGGTGATCGAGACATCGCGCTCAGCGCCGCCGCTTGAAACACCGAGCGTAACGGTGGTGCCGGCGCTGTCCGGCCCGAGCTTGCGGATAAGCTCGCGCGGACCATGCACCGCCTCGCCGTTCCAGGCGACGATGATGTCGCCGACATGCAGGCCGGCGGCCTTGGCCGGGCCGTTATCGTCGAGGCTCATCACCATGGCGCCTTTCGTGTCGCCATTGCGGATCGGATGCAGCCCAGCGCCGAGATAGCCGCGCGCGACATGACCCTTCTCGCGCAGCGTCGCCACCGCGCGCTCGATCGTCTCATAGGGCATCACCAGCGCCCGCCGGCGCGGCCCGAACAAGAGCATGCCGATCACGCCGCCCTTGGCGTCGAGCACCGGCCCGCCCTCGAAGCGCCCGCCGGTGTTGATGGCAAGGTTGATGCGCCGGTCGATCGTGCCGCCGCGCATCGAGCGCCAGGCCGGCCCGACCTCGCCGACCGTGCCGAGCACCGCAAGCGCGGCGCCGTCGCTGTTGCCGACCGCAATCGCGATATGGCCGGGCCGCACAGCGCCGGCCTGAGCCAGTTGGGGCAACCCGGCAGCGCCGGAAGCAGGCTTCAACAGGGCAACGCCCGTCGAAGGATCGCGTCCGACGAGCTCGGCCTTGACGGTTTCGCCGGAAGCCAGCGTCAATTCGATCTCCTCGCCGGCTTCGACCGCTTCCTCGGCGGTGACAAAATAGCCGTCGCCCCAATGGAAGGCGCTCGCGGTGCGGTGATGGTGCGTGACGAAACTCGCCAGCGCGGGGGCGGCGGTGGCCGCGACATCGGCGATCGCGTCGGAAAAGGCACTGAGGTTGAAGTCGCTCATAAGACTGTCTCCTGGGTTCGGTGACCCAGATATCGCTCGGTAACACCGCCGCGGGTACTCGCCTGACGGCTAGTCGCCGGCCGGACTGGCCATCTGGTCAGGTCGCGGCAATTGCGGCTGCTCCGCACATATAGTCATCATTCTACGAGGGAACACGCTGATGGCTTTCGCAGCCGAAAAACTTCCATCCGACGACACCTTGCTCGACGCCTATTCGGCATCCGTTGCCGACGCCGTCGACCGCATTGGACCGGCCGTGTGCCGCATCGAGCGCATCGGCGCCGGCGGCCACGGTTCCGGCTTCGTCATCGCGCAGGACGGGCTGGTCGTCACCAACTTCCATGTCGTCGGCGACGCGCGCGCCGTGCGGGTGACCATGCCGCACGGTGCTTCGCGCGAAGGTCATGTGCTTGGCCGCGATCCCGACACCGACATAGCGCTCGTGCGCGCCGACGGCAGCTTCGCCGACATTGCGCCGCTCGGCGATTCCAAGCGCCTGCGCCGCGGCCAGATCGCAATTGCGATCGGCAATCCGCTCGGTTTCGAATGGACCGTCACCGCCGGCGTCGTCTCTGCGCTCGGCCGCTCGATGCGCGCCTCGACCGGCCGGCTGATCGACGACGTCATCCAGACCGATGCCGCGCTCAATCCCGGCAATTCGGGTGGACCGCAAGTGTCGTCGGCGGGCGAGGTGATCGGCGTCAACACTGCCATGATCCACGGCGCGCAAGGCATCGCCTTCGCGGTCGCATCCAATACCGCCAATTTCGTCATCTCGGAAATTATCCGCTTTGGCCGCGTGCGTCGCGCCTTCATCGGCGTTTCCGCCGACACGACCAACCTGCCGCGCCGTGCGGCACTTCTGTCGCAGGTGACCACGAACACGGCGGTGCGCCTGCGCAGCGTCGAGAAGAACGGTCCCGCCGCCAAGGCCGGCCTGAAGGAAGGCGACATCATCGCCGCTATCGACGGACGGCCGGTCACCGGCGTCGATGACCTCGTGCGCATGCTCGACGCCGAGCGCATCGGCCGCGAGACGCTCTGCACGGTCGTGCGCCGCACCGGCGTCAGCCAGGTGACGGTGACGCCGGTGGCGCGGACGAACTGAGTGCCGTCGGGCGGCCTAGCGCCCGGCTGCTGCGCCCTCGGCATATTGCGCCAGGAACTCCTCGCTTGGCGGGATCGGCTTGATGACGTCGATCAGCACGCCGTTGGGATCCCTGGTGATGAAATGGCGCTGGCCGAAGGGCTCGTCGCGCAAGTTGCGCAGGATCGGCAGGCCAGCGGCGACAATCCGCGCATAGACCGCGTCGGGATCGCGGACCTCGAAATTGATCAGCAGCCCCGACGTTCGCCCCCGCCCCTCTTGCGGGATCGTCTCATGGTCGCCCTGGACGATGCCAAGGTTGACGCGCCTGTCCTCACTGGAGCGCAGATGCACATACCAGTCGCTCTCGAAGAGCGGCTCGAAGCGGAAATGCTCGACATAAAAATCCGCAGTGCCTGCGACATCATCCGTCATCAGCACCGGATAATAGCTTGTCGTCTTCATCTTTCCTTCTCCTCTCATCCAACATACAGTCTGTATGTAAATGCAAATAACATACAGGCTGCATGTATGCAACAAGAGTCCGGACGCCGCTCCAATCGCGATCGCACCGAGGCGACGCGCGCCGATCTGATCCGCGCGGCGCGAAAGCTGTTTACGGAAAAGTCCTATGCCGAGACTGGCACGCCGGAGATCGTCGCCGAGGCCGGCGTGACGCGCGGCGCGCTCTACCATCACTTCGCCGACAAGCAGGCGCTGTTCGCGGCGGTGGTCGAGCAGGAAGCAGCGGCCGTTGCGGCCGAGATCGACCAAGCCTCCCCGCCGTCGCTATCCGCGCGCGACGCGCTGATCGCAGGCTCGGACGCCTATCTCGAGGCAATGCAGGCGCCCGGCCGCACGCGGCTTCTGCTGCTCGACGGGCCGGCCGTGCTCGGGCGCGCGGCCATGGACGAGATCGACAACCGCCACGGCAACCGCTCGCTGCGCGAAGGCCTGGTCGCGGCGATGCGCGCGCAAGCAATGACCAGATTGCCGGTCGAGGCGTTGACCGTCCTGCTGGCGGCCGCCTTCGATCGAGCCGCATTAGCCATCGAGGCCGGCGCGTCCAGCGAGGATTACCGCGCGGTGCTGATCGCGCTCATGGACGGCTTGTCTGCGGCTCCTCCTCCGTCCAAACGCCCGGCTCCGTCTCGGTGAAGCAGCCGAGTTGCCGCTTGAACTCGTCGATCAGCCAGGATGCCGCCGGCTTGGGGCTGCGGTCGTTGCGGTGCATGGCGTACATCGGCGAACGGACTTCGCGGTAAGGCTCGAGATCGAGCTCGACCAGCCGTCCGCTGGCTAGGTCGTCGGCGATCAGCCAGCGCGGCAGGCCGCCCCAGCCAAGCCCCTCGCGCATCAGCGCGTGCTTGGTGCGCAGGTCCGTAAGCCGCCAAGTGCGATAGGCAAACACGCCATAGTCGTGGCCGCGCGTCCGCTCCGACTGGTCGGTGACGACAAGCTGGATGTGCTCGCGCAGATCCTCGATCCCGACCGGCTTCGGCAGTTTCGCCAGCGGATGATCGGGTGCGGCAGCCGGCACCAGCGAGATGAAGCCGACGCGCAGCAGATTGACATCGGCATCGCCTTGCAGACCGCCGAAGCCGAGATCCGCCTGGCCGTTGACCACCTGGTCGACAATGAGGCCGAGCGAGCCGATATAAAGCCGCAGCATGACCGCCGGGAATTGCGCCTCGAAGGCTTTGAGCACGCGCACCAGCGCCGGTGAGGGCAGCGCCACGTCGACCGATATCGCCACTTCCGCTTCCAGCCCTTGCCGGTAGCCGTCGGCACGCGAACGGATGCGCTGCAGCACGCCGATCATGCGCCGCGCATCTTCCAGCATCGCCTTGCCGACGTCGGTCAGTTGCGGCTCGCGCACGCCTTCGCGTTCGAACAGTTTCAGTCCGAGCTGCGCTTCGAGATTGGCGATGCCATAGCTTACCACCGACTGCGCCCGGTTGAGCTTGCGCCCCGCGGCAGAGAAGCTGCCGGTGTCGGCCACCGCCACTAGAATTTGGAGCTGATCCAATGTTGGGTTCGGCTGCATGCTTCCCATCCATTTTGTTGATGGATTGTATGCATATTATACCCATTATCCTGATGAGGCAGCAATCCCATATTGGCGGGGAAGTTTCAATCCAACCCCAAGGGGACACCGCCATGTCTATTCTTCTCGTTACCTCCAGCCCGCGCGGCGCCGCTTCGCACTCGACCCGCGTCGCCACCGACCTTGCTCAGAAGCTCGCTGCCGCCGATCCGTCCAACACGCTCGTCGTGCGCGATCTCGTCGCCAACCCGCTGCCGCATATCGACCCTGACTACGCCACCGGCATCTACACGCCGGCCGAGGCCCGCACCGCGCGCCAGGCAGAGGTCGTCGGCGTCTCCGACGCCGTGCTCGACGAGCTTTTCGCCGCCGATACCGTCATCCTCGCCACCGGCTTCATCAACTTCAACATCTCCTCGACGTTGAAGTCTTGGGTCGACCACGTCGCCCGCTCGGGCAAGAGCTTTGCTTACGGCGAGAACGGCCCGAAGGGCCTCGTCAACGGCAAGAAGGTTTATATCGTGCTCGCTTCCGGCGGCATCTACTCCGAAGGCGCCGCGGTGCAGATGGACCATGCGGTTCCCTATCTGCGCAGCGTGCTCGGCTTCCTCGGCATGACCGATATCGAAGTGATCCGCGTTGAGGGTGTCGGCATGGGCGCCGACGCCGTCACCGCCGCGCTTGCCAAGGCCACTGCCAAGGTCGACGCGATCGCCGCCGCCACGGCTGACCAGGTCGCCGCCGCGGCCTGACCGCCGATGCCGGAATAAAAAGAGGCAGGCGCCCGCCAGCGCCTGCCTCTCTTTGCATTTTCGCCTCGGTACAGCGGCGGCAGCACCACGACAGGGTGGCGGTCCTCGTGCAGGATCAATCCAAGGCACCGAGCGCGACCCCGATATCCTCCTCTGCCGACAGCGATCCGCCCGCCGCCAGCGCAAACAGCTGGAACGACTTTTTCTTCCCCCTGGTCCTGACCACCTCCAACAATTTGAAGACACTGCCGCAAGGGCTGACTGTGTTCGTCGGCGAATTCACCACCGATTGGGGGTGCTGTTCACCGGGCTGACACTGGCGGCACTGCCGATTACCTTGCTCGATATCGTGCTGTCGAAGCAGTTCATTTCCGGCATCAAAGCAAGGCGCGGTCAAATAGGCGCGGTCAAACAGGCGCAGTCCAACAACGAAGTCAGGGCATCAAAAGTGGCGAACCAGAACAAGATCATCATCACCTGCGCGGTCACAGGCTCGATCCACACGCCGTCAATGTCGCCGCATCTGCCGGTGACGGCTGAGGAAATCGCCACTGCCGCCATCGAAGCGGCCGAAGCGGGTGCCGCCATCGTCCATCTTCACGCCCGCAACCCGGTCGACGGGCGCCCCGACCAGTCGACCGAGGCGTTCGCCCCGTTCCTGCAGGTCATCAAGCAGCGCTCCAACTGCGTGGTCAACATCACCACCGGGGGTACGGCGACGATGAGCGTGGAGGAGCGCGTCAGGCCGGCCAAGATGTTCGCGCCCGAAGTCGCGTCGCTCAACATGGGCTCGATGAATTTCGCGCTGTTCCCGATGCTGGAGCGCTTCAAGACATTCGAGCATGACTGGGAGCGGCCCTATCTGGAATCCTCGCGCGACCGCATCTTCCGCAACACCTTTGGCGACATCGAGCACATCTTGCGCACCTGCGCCGACAACGGGACGCGCTTCGAAATCGAATGCTACGACATCGGCCATCTCTACACGCTGGCGCATTTCGTCGAGCGCGGCCTGGTCAAGGCGCCGTTCTTCGTCCAGAGCGTGTTCGGCATCCTGGGCGGCATCGGCACGCACCCGGAAGACGTTGCCCATATGAAGCGCACCGCCGACCGCCTGTTCGGCAACGACTATCACTGGTCGGTGCTGGGCGCCGGCCGCCACCAACTACCGATCGCCACGCAGGCGATTGCGTTGGGCGGCAATGTGCGGGTCGGCCTGGAGGACTCCCTATGGATCGGCAAGGGCAAGCTCGCCCGCTCCAGCGCCGAACAGGTGACCAAGGTGCGCCAGATCATCGAAGGCCTCGGCGCCTCGATCGCCACACCCGACGAAGCGCGGCAGATCCTCCAGCTCAAGGGCGGCGACAAGGTCTCGTTCTGACCGCTGATCCAAATTCCATAGTTTCGCCGCCTGGCTTTTTGTTTGGAAATACTGCCGCTCACAGGTACCAACCGGTTTCTTTGCACTTCCCGGAAGAAAGTGGAAATAACTTGGTGGCACAATTGGTTATTCCATAGGGCTGCGTTATCGCTCGCCAATGTTCCTTTCAATCGCCACCACCCATCATCCGGCTACCGATCTCGGCTTCCTGCTGCACAAGCACCCCGAGCGTCTGCATGAGACCGACCTCTCTTTCGGCAAGGCATGGCTGTTCTATCCCGAGGCCAGCGAGGCGCGCTGCGAGGCAGCACTTCTGCTCGACGTCGACCCCGTTGGATTGGTGAGGGGCAAGGGTCGGGCGGGCGGATTGCTGGATCAATATGTGAACGACAGGCCTTACGCGGCGTCTTCCTTTCTGTCCGTGGCGCTCAACAAGATGTTCCGGACGGCAATGAGCGGCATCTCCAAGGAACGCCCGCAACTCGCCGAAAGCGACCTGCCGCTGGAAGCTGTCGTGGCGCCCTTGCCGATGCGCGGCGGCGAGGCGATAGTGCGGCAGCTGTTCGAACCGCTGGGCTGGACCGTCGAGCTGACCCCAATCGAAGCCATCGGTGCCAGTTCGGGAAGGCTCCGTTACGGCAACCTGAAATTGTCCGGCCTCGGCCGGCTGAGCAATCTGCTCAACCACCTCTACGTCCTAATCCCAGTGATGGACGACGCCAAACATTACTGGGTTGGCGACGACGAGGTCGACAAGCTGCTGTCCAAGGGCGCGGGATGGCTGGAGCACCACCCCGCCAAGGAGCTGGTCGCGCGGCGCTATTTGCGCAACCGATCGGTTTTGGCCCGCGCGGCCCTGGCGCGACTGGTGCCTGAAACCGCGGCTCCGGAGACGCCAGTCGAAACCTGCAGCTCGCCCGAGGAAACGCTCGAGGCGCCCGTCCGGCTGCACGACCGGCGCCTGGATGCGGTCGTCGAAGCCATCCGCGCGAGTGGCGGGAAAGTTGTCGCGGATCTGGGCTGCGGTGAAGGTAAGCTGCTCGACCGACTGATACGCGAGCGATGGGTCCAAAAACTGTTCGGCTTGGACCCCGCGGTCCGCGAGCTCGAATGGGCGGCAAGGCGGCTGAGACTGAATGAAGCGGGCGGCCCGCCGGAAGGGCGCGTCACGCTGCTGCATGGTTCGTTGACTTACCGGGACAGTCGTTGGGCCGAAGCAGACGTCGCTGTCTTGGTCGAGGTCGTCGAACATCTCGACCAAGACAGGCTGCCTTTAGTCGAGCGGATTGTCTTTGGCGAAACCGCTCCAAAGACCGTTATCGTGACCACGCCCAATGCGGATTACAACGCGCTTTTCAGCAGTCTGCCCTCGGGCACTTTCCGTCATCCGGATCATCGCTTCGAGTGGAGCCGCACCGAGTTCAAAACCTGGACAGCTAGAATAGGCGAAACATACGGCTACGCCGCTGAAATCAGTGGCATAGGGGTTGAGGATGCCAAGCTGGGCGCGCCTACACAGATGGCGGTGTTCACGCGATGAGAGAAGTCGACAACACCAATCTGGAAATTCCGGATTTCGCACTGGTCGTGCTGATCGGCTCGACCGGGTCCGGGAAGTCGACTTTCGCCGCCAGGCATTTCCTGCCGACCGAGATCATCTCGTCTGACCGATGCCGTGGACTCGTCTCCGATGACGAAACCAATCAGGATGTTTCGGCCGACGCCTTCGAGCTGATGCGCGACATCATCGGCAAACGGCTAAAGCATCGCAAGCTGGCTGTGGTGGACGCTACCAATGTGAGGCCCGCGGATCGCAAGGCATGGATCGAACTGGCCCGCAAATGGCACGCCTTGCCGGTCGCCATCGTCCTCGACCCCGGTGTCGACATCTGCGTTGCGCGCAACGCGGCGCGCCCGGATCGCCCTTTCGGTGCGGGCGTCCCCCAACGCATGACCAGCGAAATCCGCAAGGGCCTTGGCGGCCTGCAGCGGGAGGGCTTTCGCCAGGTCTGGAAGCTCACCAGCGATGCCAGCATCGAGGCCGCCAAAATCTCGCGCCAACCGCTTTGGACCGACAAGCGTCACGATACCGGCCCCTTCGACATCATCGGCGACGTTCATGGTTGTGCCGATGAGTTGCAAGCCTTGCTTGGTCAACTCGGGTATGAGGTCGTCTGGTCGCAGGATCGCGGCGAGCGAACCGTGGCCGTCACTCCCCCAAATGGCCGCAAGCTTGTTTTTGTTGGCGATCTCGTCGACCGCGGTCCCAACACGCCCGATGTGCTGCGTATCGCCATGAGCATGGTGGCGGCCGGAACCGCTTACTGCGTTCAAGGCAATCACGAACGCAAGCTCAGCCGCTGGCTGGAGGGCCGCAAGGTCACGATCGCCCACGGCCTTCAACAGACCATCGACCAGTTGGACACGCAGGATCGCGGGCTGCGCGAAGCGCTGCCGGCCTTTCTCGACGACCTGCGCAGCCATGTCTGGCTGGACGGCGGACGCCTGGCCGTTGCCCATGCCGGGCTCAAGGAAGAGATGATCGGGCGAGGCTCGGGCGTCGTGCGCGAATTCGCACTCTATGGGGAGACGACCGGCGAGATCGACGAATCCGGCCTGCCGGTGCGCGCCGACTGGGCCACGGCTTATCGGGGCAAGACTGCCGTTGTCTACGGTCACACGCCGATGCGGTCGGCTCAATGGGTGAACAACACCCTGTGCATCGATACAGGCTGTGTGTTCGGCGGCAAGTTGACGGCCCTGCGCTGGCCGGAACGCGAGCTGGTTGAGGTGCCGGCAATCCGAACATGGTCGGAGCCCGCACGCCCGCTTGGCGCATCAAATATGGAAAAATCGGCACAGGCCGATGCCGATGGCGTGCTCGATATCCAAGATGTTTCCGGCCGCCGCTGGATCGAGACCGAGCTGAAAGGCCGGATCGTCGTGGCTGAGGAAAATGCCGCGGCCGCCCTGGAGGCCATGAGCCGTTTCGCCATAGCGCCCCAGTGGCTGGTGTACCTACCGCCGACGATGTCGCCGTCCGAGACAAGCGGTCACGCCGACTGGCTCGAACGCCCGGAAGAGGCTTTTTCCTATTTTCGCGAGCGCGGCGTAGCCGAGGTCGTGTGCGAGCAAAAGCACATGGGTTCGCGGGCGATCGTCGCACTGTGCCGGACCGCGCAGGCGGCGCGCAGCCGCTTCGGCATTTCAGGCGATGAAACCGGCGCGATATGGACCCGGACAGGGCGTTCCTTCTTCGGTGACGACACCATGACGGAGGGGCTGCTCGCCCGGCTTAGCGCAAGCGTCGATGCCGCTGGCCTCTGGGAGGAACTGAAAACCGACTGGCTGCTGCTCGACGCCGAAATCATGCCCTGGTCGGCCAAGGCAAGCGGCCTCGTCGAAAGTCAGTACGAACCGGTGGCGACGTCGTCCGCAGCTGGCCTGCGGCTCGGCCGCGATGCCTTGGAGAGAGCGAAGGCGCGAGGCGTCGACGTGGTGGATCTGAACGCACGGTTCGCCGATCGGGACGTGCGCGCCGGCAAATACGCCAGCGCCTGGTCGCCCTATGTCTGGCCGGTTTCGAGTGTCGATGATCTCAGGGTGGCGCCTTTTCATCTGCTGGCCAGCGAGGGCCGCGTCTGGTTCGACCATGACCACATCTGGCATATGTCGCTGGCCGATCGCCTCGCCACGGAAGGCGTCGTGGTGCACACCAGATGGCGCAGCGTCGATCTGGCCGATGCCGGCGCCTGCACGGAGGCCGTCGCCTGGTGGGAGATGCTGATCGCTTCAGGCGGCGAAGGCATGGTGGTCAAGCCGCGTGACTTCGTCAGCCGCGGCAAGAAGGGCCTTATCCAGCCAGCGCTCAAGGTGCGCGGCCGCGAATATCTGCGCATGATCTACGGTCCCGAATATGACGCCCCGGATAACCTTGTCCGGCTGCGGGAACGGCATCTGGGCGGCAAACGGAACCTGGCGCTCAGCGAGTTCGCGCTCGGTCACGAGGCGTTGAAGCGGTTTGTCGCGAGACAGCCGCTGCGGCGAGTCCACGAATGTGTCTTCGCTGTATTGGCGCTCGAGAGCGAGCCGATCGATCCTAGACTTTGATGATCGTCAGCCGAACATCCGCTCGCCCTGCTCGTCGACGAGCTGGATGCCCTTCTTGATCGAGATGTCGACGGCGTCGTCCAGCCCGGCGAAACGGTCGGCGCGGATGAAGCGGTGCTCTTTCATCACACCGTCCACTTCCTTCGAGACGACGCCGCAGGTCTGGTATTGGCCCTCGGCCTTGTAGGGCGTGGCGCTGATCAGGAACCCCTTGTGCTCGACCTGCTTTGCCGGCTTGGCGGTGCCGGCCTCCGTTGCCTCACCGCCGCCGCCGAAAAGCTTCTTCAGAAAAGACATTTTTTCAAAACTCCTATTCACGCGGGCACCAAGGATTCGCGGCGCCCCTGGTTACGCAGGCTTTGCGTCAGCATGCGCGAATGCGCCGCCGTGTTCCAGCCCCTTGACGAAAACGCCGACCAGAAGCTCGATCTGATGCCAGATCTCTTCGGCCTGCCTGCTGTCCGAATTCGCCACATAGCCGCTGGTCACAATGCCATGCACGCTTGACCACAAGGTCCGGGCCGCAAGCGCGCGGCGGTCGTCGTCGAGGCCGAAATCGCCTGCCTTGAGCACGCCGGCGACGATGTCGAAGAGTGCGTCGAGCAGCGCGTCATAGGCATCGGGGCCCGGCCGCGTCGCGCGGCGGCGGTTGAAGGCAAGCACCGCCGGCCAACTGCCGGGATGGGCCTCGACGAAGCGCACATAGGCCGCCGCCATCGCCAGGATGCGGTGCTGGACATCGGTCACCCCTTGCCTTTCGAGATCGGCCATGGCCGCCAGGCCCGTCGCGCCGAGTCGGTCGAGCAGCCGCATGTTGACGGCGCGGTGCACCTCGTCGAGATCGGCAAAGAGGTTATAGACGGATCCGACGGAGATGCCGGCCTGCTCGGCAATGGTGCGCGCTTTCAGGTTGTCGGCGCCGCCCTCGTTGAGCAGCGCCTCGGCAATGGCGAGCACCTTCTCACTCATTTCTTCCTTGTCCAGCGCCATGCTTCTTTCTTGTCCTTATGTCCGAAGTCGGCAAGCCCGGCCCGGGATTCATTCCGTTGCTTGCATTTACCATGTCCGGCGCTTCATGAACAGCGTTCAAAATAACTCTTGAACAATGTTCATTTCCTGTTATGTTGAGCTTGTGAACAACGTTCACGAAAAACAGGGAGAAGAAGACCATGCTTAGCCTGATCAAGACATTGCTGGACGGCGCCAGCGCGCGGGCCGAGGACAATCTGAAGGATCGTTTTGCGATCGACCTTCTGGCCCAGCGCATCCGCGACGCAGAGGCGGGCCTAGCCGCCGCCAAGCAGACGCTCGCCTCGCTGATCGTGCGCCAGCGCGCCGAGCAGACCAGCCTCGACCAGCTCGACCGCCGCATCGCCGATCTGGAAACCCGCACGCTCAGCGCGCTTTCCGCCAACAACCAGGCGCTTGCCGAAGGCGGCGCCTCCGCAATCGCCGAACTCGAGAACGAGCGCGAGGTTCGTCGCGCCACGGTCAAGAGCCTGGGCGAGAAGACCTTGCGGATGCGTCTGTCCGTGGAACAGGCGCATCGCCGCATCATCGATCTCAACCAAGGCATGATCTCAGCCCGGGCGATCGATGCCGAACGCAAGGCGCAGTCGCGCCTCAACCGCTCGATCGGCCGCACCGCAAGCATCAACGAAGCGGAGGAATTGCTGGCCCGCATCAAGGACAGCTCCGACCCGTTCGAGGAAGCCAGCATCCTCGACGAGATCGACGGCGAGCTGCGCCACGAGGCGATCCGCGAACGTCTCGCCGAAGCAGGCCATGGACCGGCCACCAAGGTGCGCGCCCAGGATGTTCTGGCACGCCTCAAATCCCTGAACTGAACCCGCAATTTCCCGTGACGGATCAAATCCAAGGAATACGACGATGAACGGCAATCAGACCTATATCCTCTTCAACACCATATCGGTGGGCGCTGCCTATTTCATGCTCGGCCTGTCGCTGTGGCTTGCTCCCGTCGACCTCTCGACCAAAGGTTACTGGGCGATGGGCGTGCTGCTGCTCACCGGCAGCCTGGTGAACCTGGTCAAATACCGCACCGACGAGCGGATTGCGGCCGAGACCACTGCCAAGATCGAGAAGGCGCGCAACGAGAAGCTGATCAGCGAATATGTCGGCAAGGAATAATCCCCTGCCCTTGCCGATCGCTGACTGAATACAAAAGTCCGGAGCGATCCGGGCTTTTGGGCTTCCCTATGAGAATGTCTTAGCGGCGAGCCAAGGCTTCGATCGCCTCGGCGGCGTCTTCCAGGATGCTGATCGCCTCGGCCTGCTTGTCCTCCGGCGCGTCGGCGATGTCGCCGAGCGCGGCGCGCAGCCGGTGTCGCAACGAGCGGAACCGGTCACGCGTTTCGGAGCGGCCGCGGCGCCCCTCGTCCTTGTCGTCGCCCCAGCCGAACCATTCGCGCGCCGCGGCCATCTTGCGGCCGAAACGCTCGAGATGGTCGAGCACGCTGTCGATCATCTCGCGGTTCTCGTCCAGATGCGCCTTGCCGGCCTCGGTGATCGAAAACACCTTCTTGTTGCCTTCGCTCGAGGATACCGCGTAGCCCGCCTCCTCCAGGAAGGTCAGCGTCGGATAAACCACGCCCGGGCTCGGGCTGTAGATGCCGCTGGTGCGCTCTTCCAGAGCTTTGATGATGTCGTAGCCGTGGCGCGGCGCGTCGGCCAGCAGCGACAGCGTGATCAGCTTGAGATCGCCGTCGGCCAGCATGCGCCCGGCGCGGAACATGTCGCCCGGGCCGCCGCGTCCACCGCCCCTGCCGCCATGGCCGAACGGGCCGAAACCGCCGCCCCCTCTGCCACCAAATTTGCCGGCCATATGCATGAACATGCGCTCGCCAAAGTGGTTGTGTCTGTGCATGGATTGCTCCTTGAGCTATATCTTACGATACATCGTAAGTAAGGCGCGGCGCTTGTTGAGTCAAGATATATCTTAAGATGTATCTTACGCCGTTCCAAGATCGCATATGCGTCCTCATACGGCTCGGCCAGACCGCTACCAACGGCCCTTTCGTCGGTTCCAGCCGTAGAGCACGTCCGCAAAACGGTCATAGGCAAAGCGCGTCAACGGCAGCGCGATGGGGTTGCCGAACAAGCTCGCCAGCCATCCCTCGCCCGGCGTGATCCGCCAGACGGCAATCGCCACGTCGGCGCCGACCAGCAGCCGCCCGCTTGCGTCGGTCGCATGTAGTCGCCGGCGGATATCCTCCAGCGAGGCGCCGAAGGCGGAGAGCGCCTCAGGTTCGAAATTGATGTCGCGGAATTCGACCCGGCCCGCCTTGACCGCCTCGACCAGCCGCCGCTTCTGCCGGTTGATGCCGGCGTCGCACACCGGACAGCATGTGTTGTACCAGACTGTCAGCAACGGCTCGGGCATGGCGCGACTATCGGGAATGCGGCGCGGCTTCGCAACAGCGCGCTGCGCCCGTTAGCCCACTTTACCCGAGCGAACTGATGATCTCGCGATAGGCGAATTCCGGAAACGCCTTCATCGTCCGCGTTTTGACATTGCCGCCCGACGACAACATCAGCGCGAAGCGGGCGAGCACCGCATCATCCGGCGCTTCGACGATGGCGACCATGTCGCATTCGCCCATGGTCAGGTAGAACGCCTTGAACGAACCGCCCATTTCCCCCAGCAGCTTCTTGGCCGCATCGAGCCGCTTCGGCGATTCCCGCACATTCTTGGCGCCGAGCTCAGTCCAGTTGATAAGCACGATATAGGTTGTCATGGCACACCTCCCACCGGGAGCCACGGAGCGCGACACCTGGCCGCTGCGACCGGCGCCGGGGCGGGCATCCGGCTTGCCGCCCATAAATGCATCCGACGCCCGATTATCCTCCTGTCGGGCAAAGCGGACAAGGCGGCATGAGAGATAGCCGGAAAAGCAAAAAGGGCGCCCGAGGCGCCCTTTCGATTTCGTGTTGTATTCCGCTCAGCTGTCGAGGAAGCTTCTCAGCTTGCGCGACCTGCTCGGATGCTTGAGCTTGCGCAGCGCCTTGGCCTCGATCTGGCGGATGCGCTCGCGCGTTACCGAGAACTGCTGGCCGACTTCTTCCAGCGTATGATCGGTGTTCATGCCGATGCCGAAGCGCATTCTGAGCACGCGCTCCTCGCGCGGCGTCAGCGAGGCAAGCACGCGCGTCGTCGTCTCGCGCAGGTTGGCCTGGATCGCCGCGTCGATCGGCAGAATCGCCATCTTGTCCTCGATGAAGTCGCCGAGATGCGAATCCTCCTCGTCGCCGACAGGCGTTTCGAGCGAGATCGGCTCTTTGGCGATCTTCAACACCTTGCGCACTTTTTCCAGCGGCATGGCGAGCTTTTCCGCCAGTTCCTCCGGCGTCGGCTCGCGGCCGATCTCGTGCAGCATCTGGCGCGAGGTGCGCACGATCTTGTTGATCGTCTCGATCATGTGCACCGGAATGCGGATGGTGCGCGCCTGGTCGGCGATCGAGCGGGTGATGGCCTGCCGGATCCACCAGGTGGCGTAGGTCGAGAACTTGTAGCCGCGACGGTACTCGAACTTGTCGACGGCCTTCATCAGGCCGATATTGCCTTCCTGGATGAGATCCAGGAACTGCAGGCCGCGGTTGGTGTATTTCTTGGCGATGGAGATGACCAGGCGAAGGTTCGCCTCGACCATTTCCTTCTTGGCGATCGCGGCCTCGCGCTCGCCCTTCTGCACCTGGTTGACGATCTTGCGGAATTCCAGGATCGAGATCGCCGTTTCGGTGGCGAGGTTCTGGATCTCGGCGCGCAGCTCCTTGATCGCATCCTTCTCGTTCTTGGTGAACTCCTTCCAGCCGCGCGACGTCAGGTTGGCGATCGAGCGCGTCCAGTTCGGATCGAGCTCCGAGCCCTGATACTCCCGCAGGAACTCCTCGCGGCGCACGCCATAGCTTTCGGCGAGGCGCAAAAGCTTGCCCTCGTTCTGCACCAGGCGCTTGTTGATGTCGTAGAGCTGCTCGACCAGCGCCTCGATACGGGCGGCGTTAAGCGACAGCGACTTCACCGCCTTGATCAGCTGGTCCTTCAGCTCCTTCAGGCGGCGGTCCTGGCTGGGCGACAGCGTGCCGGCCGCGGCCAGGCGGTTCTCGACCTGCTGGTCCTGCAGCTTGCGCAGCTTCTTGTAGGTATCGGCGATGACGTCGAGCGTCTCCATCACCTGCGGGCGCAGTTCCGCTTCCATCGCGGCCAGCGACAGGCTCGCCTCGTCCTCGTCGTCTTCCTCTTCCTCCAGCCCGCGCGTGTCGCCGCCGACATTGGTGATGTCGTCTTCTTCCTCGCGTGCCGCCGAACGGCCGCGCGGCTTCTCCTCGGGCTTGGGCGCTTCCTCGATGCGTTCGACGACGGGCGCCTGCTTGGCTTCGGGGCCGGCATAGGTCGCCTCGAGGTCGATGATCTCGCGCAGCAGGATCTTCGATTCGTTGAGCTCGTCGCGCCAGATGATGATGGCCTGGAACGTCAGCGGGCTTTCGCACAGCCCCGCGATCATCGTTTCGCGGCCGGCCTCGATGCGCTTGGCGATCGCAATTTCGCCCTCGCGCGACAGAAGCTCGACCGAGCCCATCTCGCGCAGATACATGCGCACCGGGTCGTCGGTGCGATCGGTAGGCTCTTTCTTGGTGGTCGTGGCGGCGACAGCGGTGCCGGTCTGCTCGGCGAGCTCGTTGGCGTCTTCCTCGGCGTCGGCGGCCGGCTCGGCTTCCGCCTCTTCGCCCACCTCGTCGTCCTCGACGACGTTGATGCCCATGTCACTGAGCATCGCATTGATATCTTCGATGCGGTCCGGATCCGTCTCTTCCGAGGGCAGCACCGCGTTGAGCTCGTCGAGCGTGACATAGCCGCGTTTCTTCGCGGCCTTGATCATCTTCTTGACAGCATCGTCGGAAAGGTCGAGCAGGGGGCCATCAGTGGCGCCTTCGCGTTCGGTCTCGACCTCTTCCTTTTCCTTTGTCGCCATTCTTTGTCGTCTCCAAGCGGCCGAATATCGAGGCCGCGTAAACTGCCGTACCGGTTATGCTGGAAGCGCTCGCGCCGGAACGCTTTTCACCGGCCCAGCAACCGTGTCATCTCTTTTGTTTTGTGCATGTCTCTGTCCCAAACCGGTTTCCACTTTTGGGCGACATGCATTAAGTCCAGATTAACCCTGATATCTGGAGCGGGCACTTTGCCTGTCCAGTCGCCACCGGTGCCTCACATCGCTCGAATTCCCGCCGATGCCGTGGCACGGTTAACGTTTCGAATCGTCCTGATTCCGCCAATCTGCCAGAAGGTCAAGCGCCTCTGGCATGATTCGCATGAAAAAAGCGAATCAATTACCCGACTTAGAGGCGTCGATTCGACGCGCCGCGCATTTCCACTTCACTTCCAATGGGTGGTGTTCGGCCTAAACGCGGCCAACCCTGCCCGACGAGACGCCGAATCCTTCGATCAGCGCTTCCGTTGCCTGCACATCGTTGAATTGCGCTTGAATCTCGACGAGATGCCGGAAGTTTTCGTCCGAAGGGTCTGCATCGAGCGCCGCCTGCGCCTGTTTCAGCTCTCTATGTAATGTGCGGGCGCTGCGCTGCAAGTGGAGCGCCTGGTTGAAGGCGTCGCGGGCATCGTCAAGCGCCGCGGTTTCGAGCGCCGGCCATTGCCGCGCGCGCTTGATCAACTCGACAGCCCGCTCCCAGATGCCGCCGCAGCCGGCGCGCTCGATGGTGGCGATGACCGCGCCGCGCTCGTCGGCCGCTTCATGCGCCATGGCGTCGAGAATGGCCGCGTGCAGCTTGCGCAAATCCGAATTGGCGAGGTCGAGGAATTCGACATGCGCGAAATTCTCGTCGATCAGCGCCGGATGATTGACCAGCGCCACGATAATCGTCGCTTCGCGCACCGACATCCCCTCGCCGGCCCGCTTGACCAGCGCCGAGCGACCCAGGCTCTCGGTGATCGCGGCGCGCCCGCCGGCCGCCCCACCTTTCGCGAACTGCCCGCCGGGCACGGGCGACTTGCCCTGCCCTGGCTTCCAATCCTGACGGCCTTGCCGAACGCTCCGCTGGGAGCCGAAGAAGTTCCGCTCCCGCTCGTCCATTGTCTGCTGATAGTAATAACGCACGCTCTCGTCACGGATGCGGCTGGTCAACTCCCGCAGCCTTTTCCGCAACTCAGCTCGCCGCTCCGGCGTATCGAAGACACCGCCTGCCGTCTCGCGCATCCATAACAGTTCGTCCAGCGGCCGCGCATCGGCAAGCACGGCGCGGAACGCGTCCGGCCCCTCGGCCTTGACCAGATCGTCGGGATCCTTGCCTTCCGGCAACAAGGCAAAGCGCGCCCGGCGGTCGGTCTGCGCCGACGGGAGCGCGAGATCGGCCGCACGCCATGCCGCCTTCAGCCCGGCCTGGTCGCCGTCGAAGCACAGCACCGGCTCGGGCGCCATGCGCCACAGAAGCTCGAGCTGGTTTTCGGTGAGCGCAGTACCGAGCGGCGCCACGGCATTCTCGAAGCCTGCCTGCGCCAGCGCGATCACGTCCATATAACCTTCGACGGCGATCACCGTGCCGCCCTTGGCCAACGCCTTGCGGGCGCGCGCGAAATTGTAGAGCACGTTGCCCTTGTGGAAGAGCTCCGTCTCCGGCGAATTCATGTATTTGGCGAGCGCGTCGGGTGCCAGCGCGCGCCCGCCGAAGGCGATGATCTTGCCGCGCGAATCCGGGATTGGAAACATGATGCGGTCGCGGAACCAGTCATAGGAGACCGGAATGTCGTCGCCGTGCCGCACCAGGCCGCAGGCTTCGATATCCGCCTTCGGCACGCCCTTGGCGGCAAGATGCTCCTTGAGCGCGTTGCGGCTGTCGGGCGCATAGCCCAGACGGAAGGATTGCTGCGTCGCCGGCGTCAGCCCGCGGTCGCGCAGATACGCGCGGGCTTTGGCGCCGTCGGCGCTCTGCAGCCGCTCCTGGAAGAAGGCGGTCGCCATTTCCATGACGTCGGTCAGGCTGGCGCGTTCCTTCTCGCGCCGCTCTTCCTGTTCGTCGCGCACCGGCATCGGCACGCCGGCCATCTCGGCGATCTTCTCGACGGCTTCGGGGAAGCTCATGCCGTCTAGCTCGGTGAGGAACTTGAAATGGTCGCCCGAAACCGAGCAGCCGAAGCAGTGATAGCGGCCCTTCTTGTCCTCGCAATGGAAGGACGGGCTCTTCTCGCCGTGGAAAGGACAGCAGGCCCAGTAGTCGCCGCGCGACGCGTTGGTCTTCTTCCTGTCCCATGCGACGCGCGTGCCGATGACCTGCGAAATCGGCACGCGGTCGCGTATCTCGTCGAGGAAGGCGGGCGGAAAGCGCATCGGGGAACTCGTTTGCCCTCCATATAATCAAGCCGCCCGGGCACGGCGACCCCATCCGGCCCATCGTACCCGCTTTTCACAGACGAAAAGAAGGCGGCCGGGGGTGGCCGCCTTCCGAATTTCGCGATTGTCGCGGATTACCGCGCGGCGATCGCGCCGAAGACGATGCCGGAGAGGATGCTGACCAGCAAATAGTCGTTGCCGACGCGGATCCATTCCTGGCCGGGACCAGGGCGGCGCAGGCCGTAGCGGTTCCAGTCGCGGACTGGCTGGTGACGCTTCCAGTCGGAATATCTCTGGCCGTTGCGCCAATGGCTGCGCCTCACCACCTTGTTCTTGACGATGACCCGCTTGTCGACATGCCTGCCGGGCTTCTGCCAGTCGACCTGGGTGTAGCTCGACTGCGGCGTGCTCGGCTGGGCGAGCGGCGCGGCCTGGCCGGCGAAGGCCGATGCAGCCAGCATCGAGGCGGTGACGGCGGAAAGTATGAGACGCTTCATGGTCGGTGCTCCTTGTTGTCGATAGGCAGGAGAAATAGCCGCCAATGGATGAACTGAAACTGAACATGAGGATTACAATTCTGTAATGGTTTCCGATACTTGCAGAGCCTGCTTCAACAAGGTTCCGGATTGCGCTCGGCGCTGCCGTCCAAGCGGCGGTTCATCCTGACCGAAACGCCGCCACGCGCCCCGTGCAACCAAAGCGCCCTGCATTCATTTCCGACATGGTCCGTCGAGCAGAGGCTATCATCGCATCAGAAAAATCTATTATTCGGCTAATCTTAACTGCTATATTTCCAGGCCTCGATATGGCTAAGATTCGTATCCCCCTCCACGCCGCCGGAGCCGCCTTGCGAGGTCGGCCGTGAGCGGCTCCGTCGTCCTCCTGCACCTTGCCGGCGCGGTGGCGCTGATGCTGTTCGCCACCCGCATGGTCAAGACGGGGGTCGAGCGCGCCTATGGCGACGTGCTGCGGCACAGGCTGCGCGCCACCATGCGCAATCCGATCATGGCGGTGCTGGCCGGCTGCGGGCTGGCGGTCGCGCTGCAGAGCTCGACCGCGGTGACGCTGCTGGTCGGCTCCTTCGCAGGCGCCGGCATCGTTTCGGGCGCCGCCGGCCAATTGGCGGTGCGCGGCGCCGAGATCGGCTCGGCGCTGGTGGCCAAGCTGCTCACCTTCGACCTCACGCTTTTGGTGCCGCTATGCCTGATAGCGGGCACGGTCATGTTCATGGCCACCGAGCGGCGCGACTGGCGCCAGCTGGGTCGCATCCTGATCGGCGTCGGCCTGCTGATCCTGTCGCTGGAGATGATCGGGCAGGCCTCGGAGCCGCTGCGCAACAGCCAGTTGATGCCGCTGATCATCAATTATTTCTCGGGCGACTCCATCACCACCTATCTCCTGGCCGCGCTGGTCACCTGGCTGTTCCAGTCGAGCATCGCCGCGGTCCTTCTGATGGCGACGCTGGCGGGCCGCGGGTTGATCACGCCGGAGCTCGGCGTGGTGCTGGTGCTCGGCGTCAACCTCGGTTCGTCGCTGATTGCGCCGATGCTGACGCGATCGGCGCCGCCGGAGGTGCGCATCGTGCCGATCGGCAATCTCTTGATGCGCGGCCTCGGCTCGCTGATCATGCTGGTCCTGATCATGACCTTCAAGCCGGACGTCGCCTTCCTCGGCAAAACCGCGCCGGACCAGATCGTCAACGCCCACATCCTGTTCAACGTGCTGATCCTGCTCGCCGGTCTGCCGCTGGCCGGCCTCGTCTACCGTGCGTCCGAAAAGATCGTCGCGCTGGGCAGCAAGCCGCAACCGACCGCCCCGCTCGAGGTCGTCGAGCTTTCGGCGCTGAACGAAAGCGCCCTCGATACGCCGAGCCAGGCGCTGGCCAACGCGACGCGTGAAGTGGTGCGGGTCTGCGAGACGGTCGAGATCATGCTGAAGCGCATCATCGAGCTTTACGAGGATGCCGATCCCGCCAAGATCAAGGCGCTTGCCGCGCTCGACGACCGTGTCGACAGGAAGCACGCCGCGATCAAGCTCTACCTCGCCAAGATCACCAGGAATCCGCTGACCGAGGACGAGGCATTGCGGTGCCAGGAACTGATCGGCGCCTGCGTCAAGCTGGAGCAGGTCGGCGACATCATCGTGCGCAACATGCTGGTGCATGTCAGGAAGAAGCTGGAGCGCGGCCTGGAATTCACACCGGAAGGCTGGCAGGAGCTCTGCGCCTTCCATTCCTCGGTGCTCGCCAATGCGCGGCTCGCCTTCAACGTGCTGGTCTCGCGCGATCCCGAAACCGCCCGCCAGCTGGTGCTCGAAAAGGACCAGCTGCGCGACCGCGAGAAGGAAGCCAGCGCCAGCCACTTCCTGCGCCTGCGCGACGGCACCGCCAAGAGCGTCGAGACGAGCTCGATCCACCTCGACACCATCCGCGACCTGAAGCAGATCAACTCGCTGCTCGCCTCGATCGCCTATCCGGTGCTCGAGGAGCGCGGATTGCTCGGCGGCTCGCGGCTGAAGGCCAGCTAAGGCTGCCGAAGGCAGCCGAAAAATTTAGTCTTTGCCCATCCTCGCTTCCGTCGGCTAAGGATCGCCGGTGGACCTGTTGGGAGGACGATCCGTCGATGGACACGCATTCGCGCAGCTTCGCCAAGGCGCTTTCATGGCGCGCCACCGGCACGATCGACACGATGATCATCTCCCTGGTGGTCACCGGCAGCATCAAGCTCGCCGCCACGATCGGGCTCACCGAGGTCGTCACCAAGTCGCTGCTTTACTACCTGCACGAACGGGCCTGGCTGAAGATCCCTTACGGGCGCAAAACGGCAGCGTAGCAGCAAGCGACAGGCCGGCTTTGATGCGTCCCGTCAAGAAAAGCTAAAGCGCCATCGCCAATTTCTGCATTGCCGCGCCCGCGCAGGCATGGTTTGAGACGTGCATTCCTCGCCTATGTTTTGAACATGCTGCCGCTGATTGCCCTTTTCCTTGCCGCCTTCGCCTTCGGCACCACCGAATTCGTCATCGCCGGCGTGCTGCCGGAGGTGGCGCAGGGCCTCGGCGTTTCGGTGCCCACCGCCGGCTATCTCGTCTCCGGCTATGCCTGCGGCATTGCCATCGGCGGCCCGCTGCTGGCTTTGGCCACCGGCAAAGTCTCGCGCAAGACGCTGCTGATTGGGCTCACGATCGCTTTCACCCTTGGCCAGGCGGCTTGCGCGCTGGCGCCCGATTTCACCTCGATGCTTCTGCTGCGTGTCGCGACTGCCGTGGCGCATGGCTGCTATTTCGGTGTCGCCATGGTGGTTGCGGTCAGCCTGGTGCGCGAGGACCAGCGCGGCCGGGCAGTCGCGGTCATTCTCTCGGGGCTGACGGTTTCCAATATCATCGGCGTGCCCGCCGGCACCGCGATCGGCAGCCTATGGGGCTGGCGCGCGACCTTCTGGGTGATGGGCGCGCTGGGCCTCGTCGCGATCCTCGCCATGCTGGCGCTGCTGCCGCGCACGGCGGGCGCCGCCAACCGGCCAGCCGGGCTGGCGCGCGAAGTTCGCGTGCTCGGCCGCCAGCAGGTCTGGACCTCGCTGATCCTGATGCTGATGCTGATGATCGGCCAGTTTGCGCTGTTCACCTACATCACGCCGATGCTGCTCGAGGTCACGGGCCTCGACGAGGGCCTGATCCCCTTTGTGCTTTTGCTCAACGGCGTCGGCGCCACGATCGGCGTCCTGGTCGGCGGCAAGCTCGCCGACTGGAAGCTGATGCCGTCGCTCATCGTCATGCTTGCCCTGCAGGCGGTGACGCTTGGCGTCATCTATCTTGTCAGCCCCTATCCGTTGCCGATGGTCGCGGCAATCGTCATCTGGGGCGGTCTCAATTTCGCCATCGGCGCGCCGATCCAGACGCGCATCCTCGCCTGGACGGCCGATGCCTCCAACCTCGCCTCCTCGCTGATCCCGTCCGGCTTCAATGTCGGTATCGCGCTGGCTGCCTCGCTGGGCGCGGCGATGCTCAATGCCGGCCTGGGCTATCGCAGCCTGCCGCTGGCCGGCGTGCTCGCCATGCTGGTGGCGGTCGTGGTGGCTTTTGCGTCGCAGACCTGGGAATGGCGCAGCCGCGCGACACCGCCGCTGCCGGCGGCCGCGGAATAATTTAATGCATGTCGCCCAGAAGTGTGCAGCGGTTCTGGGACAACGACATGCATCAGAACAAAGATTTAAAGCGCGTCGCCTGAATCCGTTTCAGCGCGACGCGCTTTAAAGATCGATCCGGAACCTCAGGCTCTCTGCGCCGCCATAGGCTGCAAGCTTGGCAAACCGCCCGACCAGCCTGCCGCCATTGGCAAGCACCACTTTGTGCGAGGCAGGATTGTCGAGATCACTGGTGATCTCGACATAATGGAGCCCGACCGCTCTCGCCTCGTCCAGCATCAGCCGCAGCGCTTCAGTGGCATAGCCGCGGTTGCGCTTCCACGGCACCACCGCATAGCCGATGTGGCCAAGCACATGCGAGGGCAGCTCCGACGTACCCTTCTGCCAGCGAAAGCCGATCGAGCCGGCGGCCTCACCGTCCCAGATCCAGCGCCGGAATCCAGGCAGCCGCGCGACCTTGGTGCCGTCGGGCAAAGCGATGGGCGGCCCTTTCGCTTCGGGGTCATCAAGGCCGGCGAGAAATTCGACGGGATCTTTCTCGATCGCCTCGAGTTGCTCGCGCGTCGCTTCGAGGAGCCGCACATTGTCGGGCGACCAGCCGCGCTCGAGCGCCGCCTTGTAGGACGGCAAATGTTCGAGCGCGGGTTTGACGATTTCGATCATGCTTGGCTTCCCTGTCGAGACCGGCATAGAAGCGACACGCATCGCTCTCAAGTCGCCTGAAACCGGATTTCGCCCTTGTTCAGGAAACAGGCTTTGTCGAACAGCGACAGGTCGAGCGGGTTCGGCAGCCGGATATCGCCGATATCCGGGAACGCTTTCCGGGCGCAATCATATGACCTGTCGACCTGCGAGATGAAGATGAGCACCAGTCCCCGTTCCCGGGCAAACGACTTCAAGGCGTGTATCTGGACCATGAGTTCCGGATTCTCCCGGTTCTGGTCGAGCAGTTGCAGATAGTCGATGACCGCCAGCGTGCCGCGCGGCGCCGCCCGCAACGTCTCGATGATGTAGGCGGCGCTGATGGCGTCGGAATTGTCGAACTCGAACAGGTGGTTGAAATCGGCCGGGTCGACGCCGATGTCACGGAACCGATCGAGGATATCGGCATGCATGTATTCCAGGGTGAAGAATACGGCGCGACTGCCTTGCTTCATGGCTGCCACGGCAAGTTCGAGGCTCATCAGCGTCTTGCCCTGCCCCGGCCGCGCCGCCACGAGGACCATGTCGCCGGGGATCAGCCGCGCCAACAGGGCGCCGGCTGGCGCAGCCTCGGCAGCCTTGGCCGCAAGCAGGCTCCAACTGCCGAAGCCTTGCTTGGCGGCAACGCGGTCGAGCGCCTGGTGGAGGGGCACATTTTCGCTGCGGGACAGAAGCCGCGCCTGGCGCTTCAGATGATAGACGGGTGCGGAAAACCGCATCGAAAAACCTCCTGCCGCGAGCAGTCTTGACAACCCCTCCTTATGTCTGGCGCTCGAACAGTTGGTTCGGTGATAAACTGCCCTGCATGAACGATGCTTCCCGACGGAGGGAGGAGGCGTGGGCGCGCCGGAATCAGATCATAGCTTAATCGAGGCGGGCCGAAAATCCGACCTCCAAAAGGCGTCGCTAAACTAGAAGTGTTTCGCCGATGCGTGCGAGACCTTCTATAATCGTCCATGCTGATTCACGGGTACGAGACATTTCGACGGGAGGGGCAAGAGGGTGCGGTTGAGATCTGTTCCGCGGGGCGCAGCCATCTTCTGCCTTGTCGCGATCCTGGCCGCCCTGACGGCATCGGTCAGCTCTTTTGCGGCCTTGCGGCCGTCGACCGTTCCCGACTGGTTGCAGCGCCATGTCGGCGATGGCGAAGGCCAGATCTCTCAGGTCGTGCTGGAGCGGGCGCGCGCGCTCTACCAGAAGAAGGTCAGCGAAGGTTCGGTCAGCAACCCCTGCTACTTCGCCATGGATGCCACGCGTCCCGCGGATTTGGGCAACAGCGTGCCTGGCCAGCGCTACTACATCATTTGTGAAAGCAAGCAGCTCTTCCGCGCGGTTTCCTCGGGCCATGGCGGCGGACGCAACCTGAAAGGCGTTGCCGATTTCTCCAACGGCAGGCGCTGCGCCAAGAATTTCGGCAACGCCATGGACTCGGCGCTGACGGCCGGCGGCGCCTATATGACGGCCGAGACCAAGACGTCCTTCAAGGGCTACTATCGTGTCGGCGCGCAGAACGCGGTGTTCATGCGCAGCTTCATCCAGTTCGACGGCGAAGGCGAGGCGGCGAACGCCAGACAGCGCGTGATCGGCGGCCATCCGGCCGCGATCTTGAAGGGCCTGTGCATGCGCAAGAGCCCGCAAAGCTCCTACGCCGACCATGACGGCCTCGTTCCGTTCGGCAAGCTGGTGAACTATGCCGGCGGCCGCAGCAATGGCTGCACCAGCTGGTCGCCCGCCGACGCCGAGCAGATCATCCCCCTCGTGAAGAACAACCCGACGACGCTCTACATCTATCCGGAATCACGCGACATCGCCGCTGTCGCCCGGGCCAAGGCTGCCGGCCAGGCGCTCTCAAATGCGGGCACCTATTGGAACGCCTCCTGCCTGAAGGAGATCGGCACTCCCAAATTCTGGCCGAAGAAGATGCTGGAGCCGATCATCGCCAAGTACAAGAAGGATCATCCGGCACCACCGCCGCAGCCGGTGCCGATCTGCAAGGACTGACACCGTCGTCTATTGCAGCAACCCCTTGATGAGGGCGCTCGCCTTGGCGAAGTCCATCTGGCCGGCATATTTCTGCTTCAGCGCGCCGATCACCTTGCCCATGTCCTTCTGGCTGGCCGCGCCCGTCGCCGCGATCGCCTCGCGCGCCGCAGCCTGGATCGCCGCGTCGTCGAGCTGCGTCGGCAGGAACTCGCGGATGATCGCCATCTCGCCGCGCTCCTGCGCCGCCAGCTCCGGCCGCTTGCCATCCTCGAAAGCCTTGGCGGATTCCTCGCGCTGCTTCACCATCTTGGCGAGAATCTGCAGGATCTCCTCCTCGCTCGCCGGCGGCTTTCCGGCGCCGCGATTGGCGATGTCGCGGTCGTGGATGGCGGCCTGGATCAGCCGCAGTGTCGGCAGGCGGTGCTTGTCCTGTGCCTTCATCGCGCTCTTCATGGATTCGGCGATTTTCTCGCGCATCGTGCTTCTCCTTCGAACGCGGCGGACAATAGCTTTGCCGAACGGCCAACGCAAATCCCGCCAAGCCGCTGATATTGCTGGACGAAAGCAAATCGGCCGTGGTCTGGGGGCGCCGCATTGACCGCTCCGGCGCGTTCGCCTATGTACTCGGTCCTGCATGAGACAATGAGTTGACGCGTGGGAGCCGGGCAATCCAGCTTCGCGCCTTGCTGCGCAAATGGTCCTCCCGACCGATTGCCGCGCCTGACAGGAGTGCCGCCATGGCCACGACCACCGCCCCGTGGGCAACCGAAAAGCCGACCGCCCTTCTGGTACTCGCCGACGGCACGGTGATCGAAGGCCGCGGCCTTGGCGCCACGGGATCGGCGGTTGCGGAAGTGTGCTTCAACACCGCCCTGACCGGTTATGAAGAAATCCTCACCGATCCGTCTTACGCCGGCCAGATCGTCACCTTCACCTTCCCGCATATCGGCAATGTCGGCACCAATGACGAGGACATCGAGGATTTGCATCCGGCCGCCCGCGCCGGCGCTGTCGGCGCCATCTTCAAGGCCAACGTCACCGACCCGTCCAACTATCGCGCCGCCGGCCATCTCGACCAGTGGCTGAAGCGGCGCGGCATCGTCGCGCTGTCCGGCATCGACACCCGCGCGCTGACTGTGCTGATCCGCGAGAAGGGCATGCCCAATGCCGTCATCGCGCATGCGCCCGACGGCGTCTTCGACATCGAGGATTTGAAGCGGCAGGCGGCTGCCTGGTCGGGTCTGATCGGCCTCGATCTCGCCAAGGAGGTCACGTCGGGCCAGTCTTCGGTCTGGCGCGAGACGCCCTGGATCTGGAACGAAGGTTATGGCGAGCGGAGCGAGCCTTCCATGCACGTCGTGGCCGTCGACTATGGCGTCAAGCGCAACATCCTGCGCCTGCTTGCGGGTCTCGGCGCCAAGGTCACCGTCGTGCCGGCCAAGACCGGCGCCGAGGAGATCATGGCCATGCAGCCGGACGGCATCTTCCTATCGAACGGCCCCGGCGATCCGGAAGCGACCGGCGAATATGCCGTGCCGGTGATCCAGGATCTCTTGAAGACCGACATCCCGGTGTTCGGCATTTGCCTCGGCCATCAGATGCTGGCGCTGGCGCTCGGCGGCAAGACCGAGAAGATGCACCAGGGCCATCACGGCGCCAACCATCCGGTCAAGGACCACACCACCGGCAAGGTCGAGATCGTGTCAATGAACCACGGTTTCGCCGTCGACGCGGACTCGCTGCCCGAAGGCGTCGAGGAAACCCATGTCTCGCTCTTCGACGGGTCGAATTGCGGCATCGCCCTGACCGGCCGTCCAGTGTTCTCGGTTCAGCATCATCCCGAGGCCTCGCCCGGCCCGCAGGATTCGCATTACCTGTTCCGGCGCTTCGTCAACCTGATCCGCGAACGGCGCGGCGAGGAAGCGCTGGCAGAACGCTCCTAGCCTAAACCACCAGCCTAAGCAGCGTCGGTGACCACTTCCGGCGCATGCATGCGCTCGACTTCCTTCGGCGTCGGCTTGGCCACCTTAGTCACGAAGACGATCACCGCCAGCGTCAGGAAAATCGCGCCCAGCACATAGGGAGCGCCGCCGAACACGACCGGCGCCGCCGGGCCCGTGAACCAGGAAAATATCGCGGTGTAGAGCAGCGGCGTGACGATCGAGGTGATCGAGAAGATCGAGGTCATCGCGCCCTGCAATTCGCCCTGCGCCGAGGGCGGCACCTTGGCGGCGGCGAGGCTCCTGAGCGGCGGATCTGCGAGCGCTTCCAGGCAACCGGCCACGATCACCGCATAGATCATCCAGCCTTGCGTCGAAAACGCGTAACCGAAGGCGCTGAGCGCGGTGAAGGTCAGGCCGATCGCCGCTGTCCTCCACTCACCAAGTTTCGGAATGATCCGCGGCAGCACCGTCGCCATGATGATCGCCCCGCACAAGCCGAAGGCGCCGAGCGAGAAGCCGATCTGCTGCTGGTTCCAGCCATAGCGGTAGTTGGAGACGAACGCCCACACCGCCGGATACATCATATGGCCGAGCGTCATCAGGAAGAACACCAGCCCGATCCAGCCGATGCCGGGGTAATTGCGCATCTGCATGAGCGTGCCGACCGGATTGGCGCGCCTCCATTCGAAACGGCGACGATGCTTCTCGTCCAGCGTCTCCGGCAGCAGGAACATCGCGATCAGGAAATTCACGAAGGCAAGTGCTGCGGCGAAATAGAACGGCACGCGCGGCCCGAACGTGCCGAGCAGACCGCCCAGCACCGGGCCGATGACGAAGCCGACGCCGAAGGCGATGCCGAGTAGGCCGAAATTCTTCGCCCGGTTCTCGTCGTTCGAGATGTCGGCGATGAAGGCGGATGTCGTCGAATAGCTGGCGCCGGAAACACCGGCGAGCACGCGGCCGATGAACAGCATCGGATAGGACCAGGCGATGGCGCAGATCAGGTTGTCGATGGAAAAGGTCAGCACCGAGGCAAGCAGGATCGGCCGCCGGCCGAACCGGTCGCTTAAGCCGCCCATGATCGGCGCGAAGACGAACTGCATCGCCGCATAGACGAAGAACAGCCAGCCGCCCTCGATCGCGGCCTGGCTGACTGTGACGCCGCTCAGTTCCTCCAGATAGGCTGGCAGCACCGGCATGATGATGCCGAAGCCGATGACGTCGAGCAGCAGCGTGGTGAAAACGAGCGCAAGGCCCCGCCTGGCGGTTTTGGGGTCGATCATGATGATAATCTCCTCAGGCCGCCCGGGGCAAAGACGGGAGGAATCTTATAGGCGACGTCGCCGATAGGAACAATACGCGAACGAACGCAATTGCCTCATCCTGACATCACTTGCCAGCCGCGTTGATCGCCGATCCTCGCCGCCAAAGAAGCGGCAGGGCCGCGTCAGATCGGACCGCCCATCGTGTTGCAGTCGGACAGCTTGCCGCTCTTGATGCCGCGCGCCAGCCACGTCTGCCGCTGCTGCGAGGTGCCGTGGTTGAAGCTTTCCGGCACGACATAGCCCTGCATTTTCTTCTGCAGCGTGTCGTCGCCGATCTGCTTGGCCGCGTTCAGCGCGCTTTCTATATCGCCCTGCTCCAGGATGCCCTTCTGCTGCGTGTAATGTGCCCAGACACCAGCGAAGCAATCGGCCTGAAGCTCGATGCGGACCGACAGCTGGTTGGCGTCGGCCTCGCTCATGCCTTGCCGCATCTGGTTGAACTTGCCCATGATGCCGGTGAGATTCTGCACATGGTGGCCGACCTCATGCGCCACCACATAGGCACGGGCGAACTCGCCGGACGCGCCGAACTGCTGATCGAGCTGCTGGAAGAAGGTCATGTCGAGATAGACCTTGCGATCGCCCGGGCAGTAGAACGGCCCGGCCGCCGCCGAGGCGAAGCCGCAGGCCGAACGGACCTGGCCACTGAACAGCACCAGCTTGGGATCCTGGTAGGTCAGCCCTTCGGACTTGAAAATGCCGGTCCAGGTGTCCTCGGTATCGGCAAGCACGGTCGCGACGAACTGCTTCATCTCGTCATTGGCGGGGGCGTTGCCATTGTCCTGTGTGTCGGAGATCTGGCCGCCGTCTCCCGGCACCAGGCCGCCGCTGCCGTCACCCAGGATCTGCGATGGATCGAAGCCGAAATACCATCCTGCGAGCACGACAAGGATAACCAGGATGATGCTGCCGCCGCCACCGGTACGGCCGCCGATGGGGATGCGGAACTGGCCACCGCCGCCCAATCCGCCGCCAGGCCCGCCGCCGCTGTCGCTGCGTTCGTCTTCGATGTTGTCGCTCTGACGACGGCCTCTCCAAAGCATGGCAACTCCTCGCGACACGAACGTCCTGGAGGGACCGGCATGCCACCGCCCCCTGCAGACAATTATCGCAACGAATACGTCAAGTCAGTATTTTTCGCGAGGTCGGTACCGACACTTTGCGTCCTGCAGCGCTATTCTCGTATCGAGCCCGAGCTCAACGAGCGGAGGTCATCGCCCGGCGGAAAGCTTCTAGCGTTTCGGCGCTGACATGGTGCTCGATGCCCTCGGCGTCGATGCGCGCCGTCTCGGCGCTGACGCCGAGAGAGCGCAGGAAGGCCTCGACCGTCTGGTGGCGGATGCGGCTTTGCTCGGCGACCCTGCGGCCGGCCTCGGTCAGGAACACGCCCCGATAGGGCTTTCGCGAGACCAGCCCGTCGGCGCACAGCCTGGTCAGCATCTTTGCCACCGTCGGCTGCGCGACGCCGAGCCTTGCCGCGATATCCACCTGCCGCGCTTCATTGCCGTCCTCGATCAGGTCGGCGATCAGCTCGACATAGTCCTCGACCAGCGCGCTACGACGCGCCTCGCGCGTCTGCCGGAAACCCGCCGAATGGATTTCGGCATCGGGAAGCGGCTCTTCGCGTCGAACCGGTTTGTTCCTCAGCGCCAATCCGCGCTCCTCCTTGAATCGGGACCGCATCCATAGCACGAACCCCTGATGGTCCGGCCGTTTATTTGCATTCCCGCTCATGCGCAACCGGCGTTTGCAGCAGCCCGCCGCCAGCCTTGTCTCGGCTCATCACGAAAGCAGGATCAATGAAATATAGCATATTGCATAATGTTGAGCCATGGCGTAGATAAGGGGCACGTTCGACAATTCCAGCGGAAATCCCATGTCCGATGCCGATGCAGCAACCGTAGCCCGACCCGCATGGCGATTCGACAGGCCCGACGACGAGCAGCCGAGCCTGCGCGAGGTGAACGCCTCGATCGCGGTGCCGCGGACCGGCGTCTGGTTCCGCCACCTGTTCGCCTTCATGGGGCCGGGCTACATGGTCTCGGTCGGCTATATGGACCCAGGCAACTGGGCGACCGACCTCGCCGGTGGTGCCCAGTTCGGCTATACGCTGCTTTTCATCATCATGCTGTCGAACCTGATGGCGATCCTGCTGCAGGCGCTTGCCGCGCGTCTCGGCATCGCCACCGGCCGCGACCTCGCCCAGGCCTGCCGCGCCTATTATCCGCGCCCGGTCAATCTGCTGCTCTGGATCGCCTGCGAGCTGGCCATCATCGCCTGCGACCTCGCCGAGGTGATCGGCACGGCGATCGCGCTGCAGCTTCTGTTCGGCATTCCGCTGATCGGCGGCGCCATGCTGACCGCGCTCGACGCTTTCCTTGTGCTGCTGCTGATGAACAAGGGCTTCCGCTATCTCGAGGCCTTCGTCGTCGCGCTGCTGATCATCATCTTCGGCTGCATTGCCATCCAGATCTTCGTCGCCGCGCCGCCGGCCGGCACGATCCTGCATTCGATGTTCGTGCCATCGCCGGAGATCGTCACCAATCCGGCGATGCTCTACATCGCCATCGGCATCATCGGCGCGACAGTCATGCCGCATAATCTCTATCTGCATTCCTCGATCGTGCAGACCCGCGCCTATGAGCGCACCGATGCCGGCAAGCGCGACGCCATCAAATGGGCGACGACGGATTCGACCATCGCGCTGATCCTGGCGCTGTTCGTCAATGCGTCGATCCTGATCGTCGCGGCGGTCGCCTTCCACGATACCGGCCATCACCACGTCGCCGAGATCGGCCAGGCCTTCGAGCTGCTGTCGCCGCTGCTCGGCCTGGGCATCGCCTCGATCCTGTTCGCCGTCGCGCTGCTTGCCTCCGGCCTCAACTCGACCGTCACCGCGACGCTCGCCGGCCAGATCGTGATGGAAGGCTTCCTGCGCCTGCGCATCCCGCAATGGGCGCGGCGCCTGGTGACGCGCGGCATTGCCATCGTCCCCGTGGTGGTCGTCACGGCACTCTATGGCGAGAAGGGAACCGGCCAGCTGCTCGTCTTCAGCCAGGTGATCCTGTCGATGCAGCTGCCTTTCGCGGTGGTGCCGCTGGTGCAGTTCGTGTCGGACAAGAAGAAGATGGGCAATTTCGCCATACCGCGCGGCGTTGCGGCGTTGGCCTGGGTGGTTGCCGCTGTCATCCTCATTCTCAACTTCAAGCTCCTCTACGACACCTTCGCCGGCTGACCGCGACATTCGCGCCGGCCGCGCTATCTTCGCGCCATGGCCAAACCGGACGAAGCCCGCAGATTCTACGCCAGGCTGATGGCTGCGCACGCCCGGTCGGCCGATCCACGCATCGAGGAGGTGTTCGCCGCGGTGCCGCGCGAGGCCTTCCTGGGTCCGGGGCCATGGACCGTCTTTGCCGGCGAAGGCCGGTTCCAGACGCCGAGCGCCGATCCTGGTTACATTTACCAGAATGTTCTCGTCGTGCTCGATGCCGACAAGGGCATCAACAATGGCGAGCCGATGCTGCACGCGATGTGGCTCGGCAAGGTCGAGCCGAAGCCTGGCGAGCACGTCACCCATATCGGCGCCGGCACAGGCTATTACACGGCGCTGCTGGCGAGGCTGGTCGAGCCGGGGGGCGGCGTCACCGCCTTCGAGATCGAGGCCGATCTTGCCGCGCGCGCCAAGGCGAACCTGGCCCGGTACCGCAACATCGAGGTGATCCATGGCGACGCCGTCGCCAACCCTTTGCCGCCCTCCGACATCGTCTATGTCAATGCCGGCGTCGTCGCGCCGCCCGCCGCGTGGCTGAAAGCGCTGAAGCCCGGCGGCCGCATGATCTTTCCGTGGCGTCCCTCCGAAACAGTCGGCCTCGCGGTGGTCGTAATGCGCCTGGAAAACGGCTTTGCCTGTCGGCCCTTCATGGGCTCCTGGTTCATCCCTTGCGTCGGCGCCTCCACTGCCGAGCCGGGCGCAAAAATACCGACACGTGAGCGCGCCGCGCGCACGCGCTCGATCTGGCTGAGGGAAGACAAGGCGCCGGACCGGACGGCAACCGCCGTCTTCGGCGAGGTCTGGTTCTCGTCACGCGCCATTCGCGTCGACGACACGCGCTAGAAATTCGCGGGGCTGTGTCGGAGATCAGCCTTGCCGTTCGTCCTTGGAGCAATTCCAGGAAAAGTGCGAAGCGGTTTTCCGTCAGGAATGCGTCGAATGCCTTAGGCAGAAATCCGGCCGCGACGGCGCGGATCGTGAAAGGGAGAAGACAGATGCGCAAGATCATCGCCGCCACATTCGTTAGCCTCGACGGTGTCATGCAGGCGCCGGGCGGGCCGGAAGAGGATCCGGTCGGCGGCTTCAAATTCGGCGGCTGGACCTTCCATTATTTTGACGAGGTGGCAGGCGCGGCCATGGAGGAAATGTTCTCCAAGCCGTTCGACCTGCTGCTCGGCCGCAGAACCTACGATATCTTCGCCGCGTACTGGCCGTATCAGAAAGATCCGATCGCGGCTGTCTTCAACCCCGCGGTCAAATATGTGGCGACGCACCGGCCGGATACGCTGACCTGGCAGAACACGCAGTCGCTCGGACCGGATGTCGTTGCAAGGCTCAAGGAGCTCAAGCAGGAAGATGGACCCGACCTGCTCATCCAGGGATCGGGCAATCTGATCCAGACCCTGCTCGCCAACGGGCTGATCGACGAGATCCGGCTGATGACCTTCCCGCTGCTGCTGGGCAAGGGCAAGCGGCTGTTCGGCGACGACGCGATGCCGGCGGCCTTCAAGCTGGTCAAATCGCAGGCTTCCACCACCGGCGTCATCATGGCGACCTATGAGCGCGGAGGCGAAATCCGTACCGGCTCGTTTGCCCAGCAGGAGCCTTCGGAAGCCGAGCTCGAACGGCGCAAAAATTGGAAGTAGCACAAAGCTGTCGCGCGGCGGGCAGACCCGCCGCGCATTGCCTCTCTTTCGAACGACGATTGAACGGTCAGGAGCCGCCAATGATGCCCACGATCACCGCCTTTGAACGATCGCCCGATGGCGGCAGGGGGCTCGCGCGCGACATGCACGTGCGCTGGGCGCTCGAGGAAGTCGGCCAGCCCTATGATATTCGCCTCGTTTCGTTCGATGCGATGAAGCAACCCGCGCACCTTGCGATCAATCCCTTCGGCAGTATCCCGACCTATGAAGAAGGCGATCTCACCCTGTTCGAGTCAGGCGCGATCGTCCTTCACATCGCGGTGCGTCACGCGGGCCTGTTGCCGGAGGACGCGAACGCACGGGCGCGCGCCGTCGCCTGGATGTTCGCAGCCTTCAGCACCATCGAGCAGCCGATCCTGGACCGCGCGACTGCCGTGATTCTGGAGCGCGACGCACCGTGGCACGACCAGCGCCTGCCCTTGGTTGACGACCGCATCCGCAAGCGGCTGGCCGATCTTGCCCGCCATCTCGGCGATAGTGATTGGCTCGATGGCGCCTTCAGCGCCGGCGACCTTGTCATGGTGGGCGTGTTGCGCCGGCTGCAGAGATCGGGACTGCTGAACGAATTCCCGAACGTTGCCGCCTATGTCGCCCGCGGCGAGGCGCGGCCGGCCTTCAAGCGCGCTTTCGACGCGCAATTGGCGGTCGCCATGGCAGCGAAAGGCTGACGCCGCGTCACGCCGCCTGCCGATAGCGGGAAAGACCTTCGCGGATATGGCTGGCAAAAGCCTTTGCGGCTGGCGCGGCGGCATGTTTCGGCAGATGCAGGTTGACGGAGAAATTCGGCAGCGCCGGAAGGCCGGCGTCTGACAATATGTCGAGATCGGCGGGAACCGTCGAGGCAAGCCATGCGGTCACGGCAAGGTCCGAGCGCACCGTCGCGGTCGTGGCATCGATGTTGCCGTTTTCGAACACTGTGCGCCAGTCGAGCCCGTGTTCGCCAAGTGCGGCCAGCACCGCCGGTCGGAAGGCGCAGGTGTCGGCGACGATCGAAACCGGCAGCGGCCGCTTCAGGCGTGCCGTCCCGCCTCTGGCGCCGACCCAGACCAGCCGGTCGACGAGCAGGCATTCGCCAAGGGTCGGGCCGACACGCTCCTCGATGACGGCAAGGTCGATGGTGCCCGCCGCCAGGGCCGCCGCGAGTTCCGGCGAGGACGCGCAGATCAGCGAAATCTCCACCTGCGGATAGGCTTCCGCATAGGCCTTCAGCACGGGCGCGAGCAGCGTGCCGACAAGGTCGTAAGGTACGCCGATCCGCACCTGCCCGGCAACCGCCCTTCCCCTGATCTCGGCAAGGATCTCGTCATTGAGCTGCAGCAAGCGGCGGGCCTTGTCGAGCAGCCGCTCGCCCACCCGCGTCAGCCTCAGGCCGCGGCGGTCGCGCTCGAACAGGCTCTGGCCGAGCACCTGCTCCAGCCGCTTGATCTGCTGGCTGACGGCGCCTTGCGTCAGGTGAAGCGCATTGGCGGCCGCCGTCATGCTGGCCTTGTCGGCGGTGGTGACGAAGGTGCGGATAAGGGTCATGTCGAGATCGCGGATCATGCCCGGTATTATAATCGCTAATGCAAGCCATGCCAAACATTGCATTTACTGATGCTGCCAAGCGCCTAAGCATGTCTGCTCCTCGATTGGGAGGCCCGCATGTCCGACACCATCATCCCGCTGGTCCTGTTCGCGCTGGTCTCGACCTCGACGCCCGGGATCGCCACGACGTTGTCGACCGCGTCGGGCGCACAATTCGGCTTTCGCCGTTCGGTGCCGCTGATGGCCGGCAGCGCCGCGGGGCTGGCTACCGTGGCCGCCGCGGGCGCGGCAGGCCTGGCTGGACTTCTGGCCGCCATTCCATCCCTGCAGCTTGCCATGAAGATCGCCGGCTCGCTCTATCTGATCTGGCTGGCGATCAAGATCGGCCGCAGCGGGCCGCCCAACCTCGACATCGGCATGGCCAGGCCGAACAGCTTTTTCGGCGGCGCCGGCATCCAGTGGATGAATCCGAAAGGCTGGGCCATGGGGCTCGGCGCCGCCGCATCCTTCGCGGCCCTGGCGGATGGCCCGTTGCAGCTTGCGCTGCTGCTGGGCGCCGTGTTCGGGCTGACCGCAGCCTTTTCGCTGTCGCTGTGGTGCGTGGCGGGAACCCTGCTTGCCCGTCTGCTCAAGACGGAGCGCCAGTGGCGCGCGCTCAATATCGTGCTCGGCCTGTTGCTGGCCGCCTCGATCCTGCAGATGTGGCGGCCGGTGTAGTGCTGTTCCTCGCCCCCACGAAGGTGGGGGAGAGGTGGCTCGGCGAAGCCGAGACGGAGAGGGGACTGGCGCCGCCCTGACCAAGGATCCGGCGACGAACTCGCCCTATGAAAGCCCCCTCTCCGGCCGCTTCGCGGCCACCTCTCCCCCACTCCGTGGGGGCGAGGAACCTAGTTCTCAGACCGCGTAGCGCGCCGCCGGCTTGCCGGAGAACAGGCTCCCGAAGAACTGGTTCCGGGCACCGAGATAGGTGGCCAGCCCAGCCGCATCGGCAAGGCCGGGCGCGGTGACGGTCTCGCCCTGAGCGAACCCGGCAAGCGCCGCGTCGACCAGATCGTCGGCGCTCATGATCCAGTCCGGATTGATCCCGTCAAGGCTGATTCCGGAGACGTCCCACAACTCGGTGCGGACCGGTCCGGGCACGACGGACTGGACTTTCACATTGGTGCCGGCGACTTCCTTCTGCAGCGCTTCCGTGAAGTTGGCGACATAGGCCTTGGTGCCGCTGTAAATACCGCCGACGGCGATGCCATAGGCAACGACCGAGGCGATGTTGATGATCCCGCCGCGATTGCGCGCAAGCAGGCCGGGCAGCACCGCGCGGGTCAGCCGGGTCAGCGCCACGACATTGACCTTGATCATGCGCTCGGCCGCGTCGGCGTCGGCGTCGGCGATCGTCTCCAGGCCACCCACGCCGGCATTGTTGACCAACAGCGTCACGCTGTCATCCGCCGCCACCGCCTGCTCGACGCGGCGCAAATCGGCATCGACCGCAAGGTCGGCGATGATCGTCTCGACCTTGCGGCCATAGGCATAGGCCAGCTTGTCCGCCAACTCCCGCAGCCGGTCGGCGCGCCGCGCCACCAGCACCAGATCGTATCCCTGCCCTGCCAGCCGGTCTGCATAGACCGCGCCTATGCCCGACGAGGCGCCAGTGATGACGGCCGTGCCTTTATTGTCCTTCGTGCTCATTGTCCTGTTCCTTTGTTTGCTTCGCTTGGCCCAGCGCCGACCATCCGATCATCTGCCGGGCTTCTGATCCGACTTAGTGGCATATGCCACTTTCGGCGAAGTAGGTATATGCCACTATCTTGTCAACGGCGGCGGCGAAAACTATTTCTGCGGCAGGCTGGCGCGTCGACGCGCCGGCGAGGAGTGATCATGACCGAAGCTCACAAGCCCGGATTCAGCGACTGCAACAACGCCACGCTGCGCCGTGCCGCGCGCAGTCTCGGCCGCTTCTACGACGACGCGCTGGCGCCTTCGGGCCTGAAGAGCACGCAGTTCGGGCTGCTCTTTCAGATCCACATCAGCGACGAGCCGGCAATGGGCACCATCGCCGAAGCGCTGATCATGGATCTGTCCGCGCTCGGCCATACGCTGAAGCCGCTGATCCGCGACGGCTATGTCCAGACCTTCCCCGACAAGGACGACCGCCGCGTCAAGCGCGTGCGGCTGACGCCGCGAGGACAGGCCAAGCTCGACGAGGCGCTCAAGCTGTGGAGCGTCGCGCAGCGGCAGTTCGAGAAAAAGGTTGGTGCGGAGCAGGCGGCAAAGCTGCGTGCGGCGCTGGACGCGGTGGCTGATCTCGATCTGGAAATGCCGACGGTCGCTCATTCGCTCTGAAGAAGCGGCCGCCGATCAGGCTTTGAAACCGTTACTCGGCCGGCATCGCCACTGGCCGGGCGAACACCCGGCCGGCGAGCACGACGCCCAGCCCGACGATCGGGAACACCGCGGCGATCAGGCCGAGATCGGCCGGAGCGCCGAAGCGCAGCACCGCGGCGCCGACCACCGCGCCCATGGCGACGCCCAGATAGAGCGCCGAGGCGTTGAGCGACAGCACGATCGGCGCAGCGTCGGGCGCCAGCTTGATGATGCGGCTCGCCTGCGCCGGCGGGAAGGCCCAGCCGACGATGCCCCACGGCACCATCATACCCATCAGCGCCGGCCCGGCGATATGATGCGGCAAGAAGGTCGGGATCACCGAGAAGGTGGCGAGCATCGCGGCGGAGAGCGCCAGCGACCAGGCGACGGTTCGGGTGGCGCCGAAGCGGTCGGCGGCCTGCCCGCCGGCGATGTTTCCGATGACGGCGCCGACGCCGAAGGCGAGCAGCATGCCCGGCAGTGCGATCGGGGAGAGCCCGCCGCCTTCTATGGCCAAGGGCGCGATGAAGGCAAAGACCGTGAAGGCTCCGATCAGCGCCAGCACCGTGGTCAGCAGGATCGGCATCACGCCGGGCCGCACTGCCGCCGCCAGCCGCGCCCTCAGCGGCAGCTTGGTGCCGACGATGCCGCGCGGCAACCGGTACCACAGGATCGCACCGGCCAGCGCGCCGAGCCCGGCAATGGCGAAGAAAGTGCCGCGCCAGCCGGCAATGGCCGCTACCAGCGCGCCGAGCGGCGCGCCGACGGCAACCGCCACAGTGGTGCCGCCGACGACGACGGCGATGGCGCGCGCCCGGTGGTGGTCGTCGACCAGTGCCACTGCCGTGCCTTGCGCGGTCGCTGCGAACAGGCCCGACGACAGCGCCATGACGATGCGGGCGATCAAAAGCACCTCGAAGGAGGAACTGAGCGCGGCAGCAACATTGCCAAGGACGAAGAACACCAGCGTCCACAAGATGACGCGCCGCCGGTCCCATTCGCCGGTCAGCGTCGCCAGCACCGGCGCGCCGAACGCATAGGCGAGCGCGAAGGCGGTGATCAGCGAGCCGGCGAGCGGCACGGAGATGCCGGCGTCAGTGGCGATGTCGGGAAGAAGGCTGGAGATGACGAAGCCTTCGGTCGAGATCGCGAACGATCCGAGCGCAAGCCAGAAGATCCGCTTGTCCATGGAAGCTGTCCTTAGTTCAAAAGTTATTGAACAATTGGACATAGCGGGGCATGATGTCAACCGAGCCGGGATAAAATAGCTGAACCCTGCTGACAGCCCTGTGTCAGGACGGGCCGAAAGGAAGAGGCTATGTCTGTCGGCAGAAAAGGAAGCCGCGTTGAAGTTCGTGCCGTTTGTGCTTAATTCTGGGCCATGAGCCTGCCCCATCCAACCGCCGACCAGATCAGCCTGCCGATCGTGCTCGCCGTGCTCGGCGACCCGACCCGGCTTGCCATTGTCCGCTATCTGGCTCGCAAGGAAGGCGTGCCGATGAACTGCAGCAAGTTCCTCGACCTCGCCTCCAAGACCAATCTCAGCTACCACCTCGCCAAGCTGCGCGAGGCTGGCGTCACCCGCAGCGAGGCTGCCGGCACCAGCCGGCTTATAACGCTGCGCCGCGACGACCTCGACAAGCGCTTTCCCGGCCTGCTCGACAGCGTGATCGCCGCGGCTGACGGCGACAAGGATCTGCCGGCGGTCGGCACCTCCGAGATGGAACTCGAGGCCTGATTGCGGCGCTGACGAAATTGCCTGTCATGGAGCTCTCATGCGCATCGCAGTAGTGGCCGACATCCACGGCAACGTGCTCGCCTTGGACTCTGTGCTCGACGATCTGAACCAGCGAGGCGGCGCCGACATCATCGTCAATCTCGGCGACTGCGTGTCTGGCCCGCTCTGGCCGCGCCAGACGATGGAACGGCTGCAGGCGCTCAATCTGGCGACGGTGCGCGGCAATCACGACCGCCGCGTCGCCCAGGACGTGGCCGATGAAGCCATGTGGCCGTCCGACCGCTACGCCCAGGAGCGGTTGACCGCGCCGCAGCGCGCGGCGTTGCTCGCCCTGCCGCTCACATTGGAGATCGTGCCCGGCGTCATAGCCTTCCACGCCCGGCCGGACCATGACGAAAAATATCTTTCCGACGCCATTGTCGACGGCCAGTTGGTGCGCGCGCCGCTCGCCGCGATCAGGCGCCGGCTGAAGCCGCTCGATCCGGCCTGCCGCCTGGTGCTGTGCGGCCACAGCCATCGCAACGAGCTGATCCGCATCCCCGACGGTCCGGTCATCTTCAACCCCGGCAGCGTCGGCTGCCCCGCCTATGTCGATGACACGCCGCCGGCGCATGTCTCCGAGCAAGGCTCGCCGCATGCCCGCTACGGCATCGTCGAGCTGGACGTGCCCGGCCGCGCCGACCGCTTCCAGGCGATCGCGGTGGACTACGACCATGAAGCCGCCGCAAAGCAGGCCGAACAGGCGGGACGGCCGGAATGGGCACACGCGCTGCGGACCGGATTTATGAGGATTGAGCGGAGTTCATATCCCGATCGAGCGGAGCCTATGCATGAAGCGCAGGGTTAGGCTCCCATCGACGCTGCTCTTCGTCGCTCCATTGCTGGCGGCGGCCCTGCCGGCCATGGCCCAGGATGCGCCGGGACCCATCGTTTCGATTATCGGCGGCCTGGCGCCGGACGATCTCCTCAATATCCGCGTCACCGCTTCGCCGAGTGGAAAGGTGGCGGCGCGGCTGCCCAACGGCACGGCCGTCAAGAATTTCGGCTGCAACGTCGTCAACGGCTATCCCTGGTGCAAGGTCGAGGATACGCAGGACGCGCATATCGTCGGTTGGGCGCCCGCCCGCTATCTCAGCCCCAACAACCCTGCGCCGGCGCCTGAAGATGCCGCCGCGCCGGCGACGGATGCAAACCTGCCAGGGGAAGCCAACGCGCCCGAGTCTTCCGAAGAACCGCAGCCGGACATTGCGGCGCGCCTGGGCCGCAGCGAGCCAGCCGCTCCGCCAACGGCAATCGATATCAGCGTAATCGCCATGCGGGATGCCTACGCCCTCGCCTTCGCGGCCTCGGCAACCTCTCAGGCCGATGCCCCTGCCCCCGATGCCAGCGGCATCCCCTGCGCCCGCCATGTCGGCCAGCCGATGACCCGCTGCGAAATCAGTGTCGCGCATGAGGGCGGCGACAGCGTCGTGACCGTGACCTGGCCGGACGGCGGCACCCGCCTCATCAATTTCCGCGACGGCAAGCCCGCCGGCTCCGACTCCTCCGACGAATTCCGTTTCACCCGCGAAGGCAGCCTCAACATGATCCGCATTGGCGTTTCCGAGCGCTTCGAGATCACGGACGCACTGGCGTTGGGTACTGATACAGGGGAATAAGGCAGTAGGGCAGTAGGGAAGAGAGCCCCTACTGCCCTACTGCCCTACTGCCCTACTGCCCTACTGCCCTACTGCCCTACTCCCTACTCCCTACTCCCCTACTCCCTCATTTTCGGGGTTACATCCGCCAAAACTCTTCCCTATAAGGCCCTCCTAGCCTGATACCAGAATCGCAAGCACAACCGGCCGGGTCCTTCCCGCCCGGTTTTTCGTGCAAGCTGCTCGCCGAACGGAACCCGTAGACATGCCAAGACGCACCGACATCAAGTCGATCCTGATCATCGGGGCCGGCCCCATCGTCATCGGCCAGGCTTGCGAGTTCGACTATTCCGGCACCCAGGCCTGCAAGGCGCTGAAGGAAGAGGGCTTCCGCGTCATCCTGGTCAACTCCAATCCGGCCACCATCATGACCGATCCGGAGCTGGCCGACGCCACCTATATCGAGCCGATCACGCCCGAAGTGGTGGCCAAGATCATCGCCAAGGAGCGGCCGGACGCGCTGCTGCCGACCATGGGCGGCCAGACCGCGCTCAACACCGCGCTGTCGCTGCGCCGCATGGGCGTGCTCGAGCGCTATCAGGTAGAGATGATCGGCGCCGACGCGGCAGCCATCGACAAGGCCGAGGATCGCGCGCTGTTCCGCGAGGCGATGAGCAAGATCGGGCTGGAGACGCCGAAGTCGATGCTTGCCAACGCCACCGACGTCAAGAACGCCGACCGCAAGACGCATGAGGCCGAGCGCGCCGCGCTGAAGGCCGAACACCCCGAAAACCTCGACGCCGCGCTCGATGCGCTGGAAACCCGCTGGAACCTCGGCGAAGGCGATCGCAAGCAGCGCTATATCAGCCACGCCATGGCGATCGCCGCCCAGGCGCTCGACCATGTCGGCCTGCCGGCCATCATCCGCCCCTCCTTCACCATGGGCGGCACCGGCGGCGGCATCGCCTACAACCGCGCCGAATTCTACGACATCGTCCAGTCCGGCCTCGACGCCTCGCCCACCACCGAGGTGCTGATCGAGGAGAGCGTGCTCGGCTGGAAGGAGTATGAGATGGAGGTCGTCCGCGACAAGGCGGACAATTGCATCATCATCTGCTCGATCGAGAACCTCGATCCGATGGGCGTGCATACCGGCGATTCCATCACCGTCGCGCCGGCGCTGACGCTAACCGACAAGGAATATCAGATGATGCGCAACGCCTCGATCGCGGTGCTGCGCGAGATCGGTGTCGAGACCGGCGGTTCCAACGTGCAGTTCGCCGTCAACCCGGCCGACGGCCGGCTGGTGGTCATCGAGATGAACCCGCGCGTCTCGCGCTCCTCCGCGCTTGCCTCGAAGGCCACCGGCTTCCCGATCGCCAAGGTCGCGGCCAAGCTTGCCGTCGGCTACACGCTGGACGAGCTGGAGAACGATATCACCGGTGGCGCGACGCCGGCCTCGTTCGAGCCGACCATCGACTATGTGGTGACGAAGATCCCGCGCTTTGCCTTCGAGAAATTCCCGGGCGCCGAGCCGGTGCTGACCACTGCCATGAAGTCGGTGGGCGAAGTGATGGCCATCGGCCGCACTTTTCAGGAATCGCTGCAGAAGGCTTTGCGCGGACTGGAAACCGGTCTCACCGGATTGGACGAGATCGAGATTCCGGGCCTTGGTCACGGGAGCACCGCCGCAAGCCACGCCGACGACCGCAACGCGATCCGTGCCGCGCTTGGCACGCCGACGCCGGACCGGCTGCGCATGGTGGCGCAGGCGATCCGCATGGGCACCTCGCTGGAAGACGTGCACGCCATGTGCAAGATCGACCCGTGGTTCCTCGAGCAGATCGCCGGCATCATCGCCATGGAGGAACGCGTCCGCGAGCACGGCCTGCCGCAGGATGCCGTCAATCTGCGCATGCTGAAGGCGATGGGTTTTTCCGACGCCCGCCTCGCCTCGCTGACGAAGACCGACGCGGAAGCGATTCAGAAGGCAAGGCAAAAGCTCGACGTTCATCCGGTCTACAAGCGCATCGACACCTGCGCGGCCGAGTTCGCCTCGCCGACCGCCTATATGTACTCGACCTATGAAGTGCCCTTCGTCGGCGAGCCCGCCAACGAGGCGCGCGTGTCGTCGCGCAAGAAGGTCGTCATCCTCGGCGGCGGCCCGAACCGCATCGGCCAGGGCATCGAGTTTGACTATTGCTGCTGTCATGCCGCCTTCGCGCTGCGCGACGCCGGCTATGAAGCGATCATGGTCAACTGCAACCCGGAGACGGTCTCGACCGACTACGACACCTCAGACCGGCTCTATTTCGATCCGCTGACGGCGGAGGACGTGCTGGAGATCCTGCGCGCCGAGCAGGCCTCCGGCGAGTTGGTCGGCGTCATCGTCCAGTTCGGCGGCCAGACGCCGCTGAAGCTGGCCGACGCGCTGGAGAAGGCCGGCATCCCGATCCTCGGCACCTCGCCCGACATGATCGACCTGGCGGAGGACCGCGACCGTTTCCAGAAGCTCTTGCATAAGCTCAACCTCAGCCAGCCGAAGAACGGCATCGCCTATTCGGTCGAGCAGGCGCGCCTCGTCGCCGGCGAGCTCGGCTTCCCGCTGGTGGTGCGCCCGTCCTATGTGCTCGGCGGCCGCGCCATGCAGATCATCCATGACGAGGGCATGCTGCAGACCTATCTGCTCGACACCGTGCCCGGCCTGGTGCCGGAGGACATCAAGCAGAAATACCCCAACGACAAGACCGGCCAGATCAACACGCTGCTCGGCAAGAACCCGCTGCTGTTCGACACCTATCTCTCCGGCGCCATCGAGGTCGATGTCGATTGCCTGTGCGACGGCAAGGATACTTTCGTCTCCGGCATTCTGGAGCATATCGAGGAAGCCGGCATCCATTCGGGCGATAGCGCCTGCTCGCTCCCCGTTCACTCGCTGCCCGCCGACCTCGTCGACGAGCTGGAGCGCCAGACGGCGGCCTTGGCTCGCGCGCTCACCGTCGGCGGCCTGATGAATGTGCAATATGCGATCAAGGACGGCACGGTCTATGTGCTGGAGGTGAACCCCCGCGCCTCGCGCACCGTGCCCTTCGTCGCCAAGACCATCGGGCGTCCGATCGCCAAGATCGCCGCCCGCATCATGGCCGGCGAGACGCTTGAAAACGCCTTCGCCCATTACGGCGCCATGCCCGACGCGCGCAACCCGGGCCACATCGCGGTCAAGGAAGCCGTCTTCCCCTTCGCCCGCTTCCCCGGCGTCGACATCCTGCTCGGCCCGGAGATGCGCTCGACCGGCGAGGTGATGGGCCTCGACCGCGACTTTGCGCTGGCCTTCGCCAAGAGCCAGCTCGGAGCGGGTGTCGACCTGCCACGCTCCGGCACGCTCTTCGTCTCCGTGCGCGACGAGGACAAGGCCGGCATCCTGCCGGCCGTGAAACGCCTCGCCGGCCAGGGCTTCAAGGTCCTCGCCACCTCCGGCACCGCCCGTTTCCTCGCCGAGAACGGCGTGACGGCCGAAAAGATCAACAAGGTGCTGGAAGGCCGCCCCCACATCGAGGACGCCATCCGCAACCGCCAGGTCCAGATCGTCTTCAACACGACGGACGGCCAGAAAGCGGTGTCGGACTCGAAGTCGCTGCGCCGCGCGACGCTGATGCAGAAGGTGCCGTATTACACGACGCTATCGGGGGCCGCTGCGGTGGCCGAGGCGATTGCAGCGCTAAGGGCGGGGAATCTCGAGGTGAGGCCGCTGCAGGAGTATTTTGGGTGAGACTTCGGGGTCCCTGCATTACACTCTCGGAGTGCTGCATCCTATTCTAAAACATAATGGCTCTATGTATCGGATGACTGCTATCATAGTGCCGAACGAATGCGCTTCGCAACGACATCGAAAAATGATGCCCATCATTCTTTAACGAACGGAATAACTCGCTCCTTCTAACTTCCTCTTTGTCTCTTCCTTCAAGATGCTCTCTTACCTCTTTGTTAGCCATATTTTTTAAAAACTCACTATAGTAAGTTAGCGGCTCGAAGGCGTCCTCTCTCAATACGAGCAACATCCGCTCTATCGGAGTCTTCTTGATTAAATTATAACAAATCTCTCGCTTCTGAATGGCGCTGCGTTGCGCCGTCTCAGCACATATCAACAGTCCAGAGAAGTAAATCAATTTTCTTGAGAAGACAAGCTTTATATTACGAATACCCCATGGCTTATTATCTTCCTCGGTCTTAAATTCAAAATCTACACATATTGTTCTATAGTATCTAATAATGTCATTCAGCAAGAACAAAGAAAGTTGGTGATCCGTAATTAGGTCAGAAATATATCTTCTAAGCATTGAGTGAACAAGACCAAAGTATGAATTGATATCTCCTATAGGCATCGACTCCAAAATAAGTAGCATTCTCTGAGTTATTTTCTCGTTACTGTCAGAAGATCCACCTATATTATAAAGGGTGTCTTCGTAATTGGATACACTATTTTCGCCAAAGATCCCGGTGGAGCCGGGTTTCTTCAGCCCGGCAGCATCGTGCGCGGCTTGCCAAAGCTCCTTGGCAGCGGCTGTCGAACCACTTTTTTGCACAACAAAAGCGTCAAAATCAGATCCATCTACAGTCTCTTTACGCGCAAGCGATCCATTCACTACTAAAAAGACGCCCGTCCCAGCGTAAGCATCGTTCAAGGCATTCAGCTTAGCGATGCGCTCCTCCGATTGAGAATAGGCCCTCTTGATATAATCAAATCTGTCGTCGAGATCAGATGCGTTCATGCCTTCCCCCCTTTTCTTACATATCGAAGATATAGATCAGATATTGATCTAAGAGATATGGATCTATCTATATAGAATTTTGACGGAACGTATTCCCTTTCATGCTCTATATGCTTGAAGTAAAGCTCGGGCTCCAAACCTATCTCTTCGGCTAGCTCTCGGTCAATCTTTAAATAGTCGCGATAGTCTACGCTCTTTTTCTTGGCCAAAACAAGTTCGATATAAGCGTCTTCAAATTTTGCATATGCGCCGCGCTTCAGAAAATGTTCATAAAAGGACGCCTTGACATTCCAAAACACATCTAAGTTGTCCACATCGTGAGGTGTCAAGTCGTCTCCGTTGCGAAGACTCGCGAGGGAATCCACGGCCCTTAACACATCGAAGGGCAACTGCAATCGAAATGAGGCAATGAAGCGAAGCATCCCATCCAAAGTATCCACATTGATGGGATTGTGAAAAATCCAACTCAACTCATTATCTGTCCCCACACTTATACCTAGAACCCTATCTACGCTCAGCCCAAACTCGGACAATACGGCTGAAACACCCATCTCAGGCGCAGACATGATAAATTCAAGCACGACTTTGTGATTGATATCCGGATTTATTTTCTTAAAGGCCCGCTCTGTGGAGTGCGAAAAAGGGCTATGCCCAAGGTCATGGCAAAGACAAGCTGCAACAGCATACAATCTGTCTTTTTTAGAAATTTCGATATTATCGATTAGCCTTTTTACAAGGAACAGCACACCAAAAGTGTGATCGGAACGGCTAAAATACCATGTATTTTCCTTTGATTTGTGAATATTGTAATAATCGATGGCTCCCAGAAATGAAATCTCTTGAAGGCGGCGAAACGCTTCGGACTTAACCAGGCCCTGAATGAGAGCGCGTTCCGCATTTTCAACCCATGGCTGGTCAAGTGAGGCCATTGCAAATTTCGAACCTTGCTAAGTTTATCCTTGGCGCGGAGTTACTCGGACCTTTTTTATCAAGGACACATATCCACAGGCGATCAACGACTCGCAGATGCATATGCAGACCATATCTAAGTGGCCACCGCTATATGTGGTAGTGCGTCGAACGTTAGCTCATTGGGCTAGGAGAGTCTCCCCTCACGCCACCGCCACGCACTCAATCTCGATATCGAACTCCATCGGCCATGACGCCACCGGCACGAAACTCCGCGCCGGCGGGTTGGTCGAAAAATACTTCGCGTAGACCCGGTTGATGGCGTTGTAGAAGCCGGAATTGACGGCGTAGATGCGCACCATCACCACCTTGTCCAGCGAGGTGCCGGCCGCTTCCAGGCAGTGTTTCAAGGCCTTCAGCGACGCGTCGGTCTGGGCCTCGATGTCGCCGCGCACCATCTCGCCGGTCACCATGTCGACCGGCGGCGTCGCCGAGATGAAGACGAAACCGTTGGCCCGCACCGCTGTCGAGCACGGCAGGCCAAGCGAGCGCACTTTCGCCGACATCACGGGCACTTCAATGACTTCCTTGTCCATGGCGGTCCTCCCTTTGTTTGGCGCGAGCTTATCGCGGCAGCGAGGGAACGCCAGCGCCTCTTCTCCTTCCCCCCTTGTGGGGGAAGGTGGATCGGCGCGCTAGCGCCGAGACGGATGAGGGGTGTTCCAGCGAAATGAGGCGTCGGCATTCCCTGGAGCACCCCTCATCCGACCGAGCTTCGCTCGGCCACCTTCTCCCACAAGGGGAGAAGGGGGAAGGCCCCCCTCACTGATGCGCCACCGCCAGTTCCTTCACATGCTTCTCGTGCATCTTGAGCACCGGCAGCGTCTTCTTGGCGAACTCCTTCATCGCCGGGTCATCGCCGGAATTGGCATAGGTGGAAAACAGCGCGACGGCGTCCTTATGCGCGTCGGCTTGCATCTTGATGTATTTGGCGTCGAATTCCTTGCCGCTCGCAGCCTTCAAGTCGTCGAGCAGCTGCTGCTCCTTAGGCTGCAGCGCGGGGCCGGCCGGCTTGATCGATGCGGTGGTCTGGCCCTGGCTCAGCGCCGTCTTGAAATCCTCGGCCGCCTTGGTGTGATCCTTGACCATCTGAGCGGCGAAGGCCTTGACGTCGGCCGACGCCGACTTCTCTTGCGCCAGCTTGCTCGACTCGATCTCGAACATATTGGCATTCGGCACCGTCGCGACGAAGGTCTGGGTGTCGACCTTGTTCTCGGTCACCATCGGTCCCACGGCGTCTGAATTGTCCGACTGGGCGAACGCGGCGGGCGCGCCGGCAAGAAGCGCGACAGCGACCAGGGGCAGCAGCGTTTTCATCTCGATCTCCGATCCGAAACAGCCCCTCCGCCTTCCCCAACGCGGCACCGGCCCCAGGGTTGCCTAAGAGGTTGCCTCGAAAAGAAGGGCGCGGGCCTGGCGCCCGCGTCGCCATCAGTGGCAGTGCGCGCCGGCGGCGTGCCCGGCATATTGCAGCTGCTCGTGCCAGTTCGGCCGACCTTCGGGCGTGAAATCCATCAGGTTCCAGAGGATCTCGCAGGTGCCGATGCCGCGCGGGTCCTGTCCCGGGTCCGATGGCGCGAAGTCTAGCTCCGACGACCAGAAATGGCGTATGCCGTCACCATCGCGGTGGAACACCGAAAGCAGCGGTATCTGCGCGCCCTCGGCCGTCTCGGAATTGTAGTCGCGCTTGAAAGGATTGCCAGCCGACGAGACGAGCCGCATGTTTCGCCAGCCGCGGTCGCGGCCGAGCGCTACCAGATTGTCGAGCGCGGTCTTCGCCACCACGGCGAAGTTGAAGCCCGCCGCTTCGAGATGGCCGATCGCGCCGTCGAACTGGTCGAGCAGGGCCGTGCAGGAGGGGCATGGCTGGTCCTGCCGGGCAAGCTTCGCCGTCTCGCCGCCTTTCGCCACCTCGCGCGTCTCCTGCGGGTGGCGCGGGAACATCATCTGATAGAGGATCAGCGTATCCTTGCCCGGCGCGAACAGGTCCGACAGCTTGACTTTCGCCGGCCTGCCTTCGCCGTCCAGGGCGGCGAACACATAGTCCTGCGGCACCAAACCACCCGGCGGCAAAGCGCGCCTTGCCTCCGCCACCGCTTCCATGGCGCGACGCAGCTCGATTTCCTTGCGCAGCAATTTTTCGCGCGCGGTGCGATATTTGGCGGATTCATTGGGAAAGGTGATCATGATCGTCTCCTGGCGCCGGCGTCCCGGCGCGGGTTGCTCTACGATCCAAGGACGGCTCGCCGCGACCGGATCCGACATTTCGGCACACGCTTTCCGGTCACTTTTTCGCGTCGCATCTAGCCTTTGACGCCGCCAGCCGTGAGACCCGAGACAATCCTGCGCTGGAAGACGAGCACCAGCACCACCAACGGCACGGTGACAATCACCGAGGCGGCCATGATGTTGCCCCACGGAATCTCGAACTGCGAGTTGCCTGACAGAAGCGCGATCGCCACCGGCACGGTGCGCTGCGTGTTGGTGGAGGTGAAGGTGAGCGCGAACAGGAATTCGTTCCAGGCGCTGATGAAGGCAAGCAGCCCGGTGGTGGCGAGCGCCGGCCACATCAGCGGCAGGAAGATGCGCGTGAGGATGGTCCAGGGCCCGGCGCCGTCGAGGATCGCCGCCTCCTCGATCTCGACCGGCAGGTCGCGCACGAAAGTGCTGAGCACCCAGACCGTGAACGGCAGGGTGAAGATCATGTAGGTCAGGATGAGCGCCAGCAGCGAATTGTAGAGATGCAGCGCCCGGATGATCTCGAACAGTCCGGCAAGTGCCGCGACCTGCGGAAACATCGACACCGACAGGATGGCCAGCATCAGCGCCGAGCGCCCGCGGAAACGAATGCGCGCCAGCGCATAGGCCGCGGTGACGCCGAGCAGCAGCGAGACCGCGACGACCGCGCCGGAGACGATCAGCGAATTGACGAGATTGCGCAGGAAGGGACCTTCGGTCAGCACGTTGCGGTAATTGGCAAGGCTGAACGATTGCGGCCACAGGCCTGCCTGGAACAGCTCTGTTCCCGATTTCAGGCTGGTGACGATTGCGTAGTAGAACGGAAACACCGCGACGAAGACGATCGCCAGGAGCAGCAGGTAGAAGCCGGCGCGCTTCAGCATCTTCATGTCAGCGCCCTCCGTCGAAACTCAGCCGGCCGATGCGGATATAGGCGATGGTGAGCAGGCCGATGATCAGGAAAAGCAGCGTCGAGGCGGCCGAGCCATAGGCGAACTTGTCGAACTCGAACAGGTTCTCGCGCGCGAAGATCGACATTGACTTGGTCTGCACATTGTTCGGCGTCAGCACATAGATCAGGTCGAAGATGCGCAGCGCGTCGAGCGCGCGGAAGATCACCGCCACCATCACCGCCGGCCGGATCAGCGGCAAGGTCACCCGCCAGAAGATCTGCCACGGGTTCGCGCCATCGAGCTTGGCCACCTCGAGAATCTCGCGCGGCAGCATCTGCAGGGCCGCCAGGATCAGCAGCGCCATGAACGGCGTCGTCTTCCAGATGTCGACGATCAGCACGGCGATCATCGCGGTATCGGCATTGGCGGTCCAGGCGATCTTGGTGTCGATCAGGCCGAGATTGAGAAGCGCGACATTGATGATGCCGAACTGGTCGTTGAGCATCCACTGCCACATCTTGGCCGAGACGATGGTCGGGATCGCCCAGGGAATGAGGATGGCGGCCCGCACGATGCCGCGTCCCGGGAATTCGGTGTTGAGCGCAAGCGCCACGATCATGCCCAGCACCGTCTCGCAGGCCACCGAAACCAGGGCAAAGCGCACCGTGTTCCACACCGCGCGCCACCAGACCGGATCGACGAGCAGCCCGTCATAGAGCAGGCGGCCGCTCGGCAGGCGCAGCACCGAAAAGTAATTGTCGAAGCCCACCCATTGCCGCGCGTCGAGGTCCGCCAGCGAAGCATCGGTGAAACCGTAATAGACCGTGCGCAGGAACGGCCAGCCAGCGACGGCGGCGAGCACGAGAAGCATCGGCGCGAGGAACAGCCAGGCCGTGCGCACGCGCCGGCGCATCAGCGGCGATCGCCTTGCCGCGCTCACCAGCCCTTGCCTTTCAGCCTGGTCAGCCTCGCGCCGAGATCGGCCAGATTGTCGGCGGCGGCGCCCTGGCCGGAGATCGTGTCGTGCACGGCAGTCCAGAACTGGCTGGATGCCTCGTTGTACTTGATCCTGGCGGTTGCCGACGGCCTTGGCTGCGCGTTGAGAAAAATCCCTTTCCAGCGCGGCACGATCGGCTGCTGCCGGGCGATGTCGGCGTCGTCATAGAGCGCCGGGATGGTCGGCAGGTTGGACGTTCTCAGCGTCCGGTATTTCTGCATCTCGCGCGACGCGATGAACTTGACCAGCTCGATCGCCTCGTCTGGATGTTTCGAATATCTGGACACCGCAAGATTCCAGCCGCCCAGCGTGGCGGCGGGATGCCCGCCTTCGCCGGCGGGCAGCGGCGCCACGTCGAACTTGCCCTTGATCGGCGAGTTCTCGCTGTTGCCGAGCGCATAGGCGTAGGGCCAGTTGCGCATGAAGACCGCATTGCCGGTCTGCCAGACGCCGCGCGTTTCTTCCTCCTGATAGGCGAGCACGCCCGGCGGCGCGATCGTGCCGATCCAGCCCTTGACCATGTCGAGCGCCGCGGCCGCCTTTGGATTGTCGATGGAGATTTCACCGTCCGGCTCGATGATCCGACCGCCGCCATTCGACATCACCCATTCGAGCGCGTTGCAGGTCAGCCCCTCATAGGCGTTGCCCTGGAAGACGAAGCCCCAGATGTCCTTGTTGCCGGCCGCCCGCTCCTTGTTCATCACGAGCTTCGCGGTATCGGCGAGCTCCTTCCAGGTGGTCGGAACCTTGGCGCCATATTTGTCGAGCAGATCCTTGCGGTAATAGAGCGCCGGCGCGTCGGTGAAGATCGGCAGCGCGATCAGCCTGCCGTTGACCGTCTGCGATTGGATGATCGACGGGAAATGCTCACCCACCACATCTTTGGTGGCCTCCGTCAGGTCGACCAATTGGCTGGCCAGCTGCGGCGCCCAGATGACGTCGGTCTGGTAGACATCGATGTCGCTGCTGCCGGCGGCAAGCCAGAGCCGGTATTGGCCGAACTGGTCCGTGGTCGAGGGCGGGATGACGACGATGTCGACCTTGTTGCCGCTCTTTTTCTCGTAACGGTCGAGTATCTCGCGCAGCACCTTGATGCCGTTGCCGGTATCACCCGACACGATCGACAGTTCCACGGCTCGCGCTTGAACAGCGCCCAGCAGCATGCCGGCGGCCAGGAATGCTGAAGCGAGCTTCACGGGATTGCGGACCTCCCTGCGCGACCGGCGACGCATAGGTCGCGGCTCATCAAGGCCCCTGCGTTGAATGCGCGACGCCGCTTAGGGTTCCCGCGTTGTGCGTGGCCGACCGGGCCAGCAGGTCGGTGAAGCCGATCTCGGTGGCTCGCGCGTCGGCGGCCGTTCCGTCCGCCTCGCTTCACGCAAAGCGGACGGGCTCCGAAACCCCCGCCCCGGAGCCCGCCTGGGAGTGGCTGACGCATGCCGGCACAGCCTCCTCCGACGCCTTGCCCGCGTCGATCCGCCGATCGGCCGCCCGGCACGACGACGAATTAGCATGCCCTAACGTCAGCCTATGTGAAGGAGTTCACAATGTCCGGGCGCAGGCGATTGCAACACCGCGCCGGGAGCCTCCAATACGGGCCGCCGCGCTTTGCGCGTCAGCCTTCCCAGTCGACCGGGATCATGCCGAGCCGCTCGTAGAGCCTGAAGGCCGCGGTGTTCTTCACAATATTAGTCTTGAGATCGACATGGGTCGCCCCGCGCTCGCGAAAGGTCAGGAACACCTGCCGCATCAGCGCCTCGCCGAGGCCTTGCCGTCTCGATTCCGGATGGACGGCGAGATCCTTGACGAAACCGGATATCCAGCAGGGCGCCGCGCCCGCCAGCAGCCCCTTGCCGTCGATCGCCAGGAAGCAGAGAGCGGGATCGAACTCCGCATCGCCGGCAATGCGCGGCCACCACTCGTCGAACGGCCCGTCGGCGCCGTCGTCGAACACCTCTTCCAGCAGCGCGTGCAAGGCTGGCGCGTCCCGGTACTCGAACGCGCGCATGACGAAACCCTGCGGCCAGTGCGGCGCGGTGAGTGTATCGTCGAGCAGCTTGCGCAGGCGGATGTCGTCGGCAGCCGGCAGGCGGGCAATTGTGTTTTCATGCATGGCGCTGTCTCGAAACGCCGCGGGGAACCGTCCGCTCAGGCGTCGGGTGGCAGGCGGTGCCGCTTGCGGTCGACGCCCAGGCCAGTCGCCTCGAGCAGGCCTTTGCGCTTGGCGTCGTAGTAATAGCCGGTCTGGTAGAGCACGTCGGCCCGCTTGGCGTTGCCGCCCGAAACCAGCCAGGCGCCGCGCAGATACTTGACCGCATATTTGAGGTTGGTTTCGGCGTCGAACAGGCCGGTCGCCGGTCCGTCATAGCCCATGCCGCGAGCCGTCGCGTGCTTGATCTGCATCAGCCCCCAATGTCCATGATTGTAGGCTTTCGGGTTGAAGGTGCTTTCACGATTGACGACATGGCGCACCAGATCGATCGGCACTTCATAAATCGCCGAATATTTCTCGATCAGCCGTTCGATCTCGCCGCGCGGGCCGCTGGCGTGCTGCTCGGGTTGGCCGGGTGCCGCAAGCAGCGCCGGGTTGTCCGGCACCACATAAGCGACCTGTTGGACGCCGGGCATCGGGGCGACTTTGGCCGACTGGCCGGTGACCGGCATGGCAACGCCTGCGGTTGTATAGACTGCCTGCTTGATGGATGCCGCTCGGCTGATGGATCCAGGGCCGGTCCGCGAGCCGCCGGCCGTCAGCACCGGCGGCGGAAACTGGCCGGCCATCGGCGTCGCTCCCGCGAAAGCCGCAGGCTGAGCCAACGCCGCGGCGGGCGCGCCAGGTTGGACAGGCGGCGGCAACAGCGCGCTTTGCGTCGCAGGCGCGCCTTGCGTCGCGGGCGCGCCTTGCATCGCCAATGCGCTTTGCGTCGCAGGCGCCCCTGGCGTGGTCGCCATGGCGACGGCATCGCCAGCCAGCGCGGCAGTCTGCACCTGCGCGAGGCCAGAAGGCTCCGGCAGCACGGCCACCGTTTCGGGCAGCGCGAGCGTCGGCGTATCATCCGCGACGGCCGGCGTCGAGGCTTCCGCAAGCGCGGGCGCGGCCTTCATCTGCGAGGTCGAGGTACAGCCGCTGAGACCAGCAGCGGCTACGAGCACGCTGAGCGCGGTGAATATGATTTTAGCTGGCAAGCCGTGCGGGTCCGGTTTGTCGGTTGTTAAGGAGTCCTTACACCAGCGATTCACACCCGGCAATCGGGGCCACCCGGCGGTTTTCGGGTGGCGACAACAGGGCCGAAGTGCCATATTGTTCTGGATATGTACTCGTTTTTCGCTGTTTTGCCGAAGGAATACGCCATGAAACCCACATCCCAGATCACGGCCGGCCACGCAGTGTTAGAAACAGTGATCGGCTTCATGGGCATTGCCTGGAGCGAGAAGGGCCTGATCCGGCTTTGCCTGCCGGAGCGCAGCCGCGAAGCGGTCGAGCGCCGGCTGCTTCGCCACCCCGGCGTCTCAGCCTCGACAGACCAGCCGTCCTGGGTGGTCGATCTGATCGCCAAGATCAAGGCCTATGCGGCCGGCGAGGACGTCGACTTCTCGAGCGTGCCGGTCGATCTCGACGGCGTCGACGATTTCCGCCTCGCCATCTACGACGCGGCTCGCAAGCTCGGCTTCGGCGAGACCACCACCTATGGCGAACTGGCCAAGCGCGCCGGCCATGCGGGCCTTCCGCGCGAAACGGGCGCGGCGCTAGGCGCCAATCCGGTGCCGCTGGTCATTCCGTGCCATCGCATCCTGGCGGCCGGCGGCAAGATCGGCGGCTTCTCCGCGCCCGGCGGCTCGGCCACCAAGGAAAGGATGCTGTCCATGGAAGGCGTTCGCGTCGGCCCGCCGCCGGCGGCGCAGGCTTCGTTCGGGTTCTAAGGCGCCGCGTATCAGTCCTGCAGGAACCGGCGGCGGAAACGCCGCTCGAAATCCGGACGCTTGCAGACATAGACCATGCAGGACCGGGTGTCGGCGCTCGGCACGTAGGCGCGTGCCCTCACTTCGCCCGCGTTGCAGAAACGCTCGTCGCGCACATAGCGGTCGTAGAGCGGCAGCCCCGGCACGCGCGTCGACTGGTAGCGCAGGATGACGGCGCCCTGTCTGGCGATCGTCGCCTGCACCCGGTCGCAGCTCATGCGCGTCGGATCGTAGCGCGTCACCGCCTGCGCTTCCGCGGCCAGCAGCAGGAAGCAGGCGGCAAGCAGAATGGCTTTCATGGCTTCTCTCCTCGGAAGGGCAAGCATCCCATCCCTCCACAACGCGGCACCGCTGTCAAAACTTCCATGCTTGTATTCCGCTCGATCCGGGATGCGGGGCAGCGTCCAGGCAACCCATCTTGTTTTCTTGCTCAAACTATCCTATATCCGCAGCATTGAATTTGGCCGATCGATCGGGCCGCGATCTTCGCGTTTGCTGACGTCTATCTCCAAAATTTCGATACCGCCGGCCGGACGTTGGTCCGGTCAAACAAAAGCAAATGTGAAGGGCATTCTATATGGCAACTGGTACGGTCAAGTGGTTCAACGCCACCAAGGGCTACGGCTTCATCCAGCCTGACAATGGCGGCGCGGACGTTTTCGTCCACATCTCCGCTGTCGAGCGCGCTGGCATGACGAGCCTGGCTGAAGGCCAGAAAATCAACTTCGAGATCGAGCAGGACCGCCGCACCGGCAAGTCCGCTGCTGGCTCTCTTAGCAAGGCAGCCTGATTTGGCTTAAGCATTTTGCGGCAGGCTTTACGGCCAGCGGCGCAAAATGCGACTAAGTAAGGCGCGCACCGGGCGAAGGTTCGGGGCGCGCGGCAAGTCACGGATGTACTGACGGTCGCGCGAGAAGCGCGCCGGAGCGAAAAGACCCGACAAGCTGGAACAGCAGATAGCTGCCGGCCCGGACCAGACGCTCCCGATCAGGCTACCGGCAGAGGAAGGCGGGCATTGCCCGCCTTTTTTGTTGTCTGGATTTTGGCGAGTTGCCTCCTTCTCCCCGTTCACGGGGAGAAGTGCCCGGCAGGGCGATGAGGGGGCAGCGCCAAGGTTTCAGGACTGTCATTTTGGCTGACTTAGTTAGGCCGGCGCAGCCCCTCATCTGGCTGCCGCCATCTTCTCCCCGTGAACGGGGAGAAGGAAGCTGTCCCCCAGCCTTTCGCCAATCGCCGGCGCTGCCTTAAGGCACCCACTCGATCGGCACATGTCCCTTGTCCGCCTCGACGCGCTTCAGCCAGGCGGCGACCGCCGGATAGGCGTCGAGCTGGAAGCCGCCCATCCCGGCGGTGTGGGTATAGGCGTATAAGGCGATGTCGGCGACGCTGTAGGCGTTGCCGGCGAAGGATTCGTTCCGCTCCAAATGCTGGTTCATCACGCCGAGCGCCTTGTTGCCTCGCTCCAGCGTCTGCGCCAATCGTTCAGGCGTGGCGTCCTTCGCCCGTTCCGGAAAAGTCAAAAGCGCCTTGCGCACCGCGATATAGGGCTCATGGCTGTATTGCTCGAAGAACAGCCATTGGTAAGCCAGCGCGCGTTCATACTTGTCAGCAGGCAGGAAGCGCGTGCCTTCGGCAAGATAGAGCAGGATGGCGTTGCTCTCGGCGATACGCCTGCCGTCGTCGAGCTCGAGCATCGGCACCATCGCGTTCGGATTCTTGGCGACGTAGTCTGGTTTGCGTGTCTCGCCGGTATGCGAGCTCACCTCGACCCGGGTGAAAGGAATGCCGAGCTTGGCCATCAACAGCCGCGGCTTATAGCAATTGCCGCTGTCGGCCATGTCGTAAAGGATCATCGCACATACCTCGCGCGTCGTCTGAAGCCCATTTCAGCACGGCTCTAACGCGCCCAGGCGAGACCATCCAGTGATTTGTTTTCAAGAAGAACCATCAGCGGCGCTGATATTTTTTTTCTCTGCATCAGCGATGCTGATGCGTCTTTTGGATCGAGCATCAGCGATGCTGATGCGTCTTTTGGATCGAGCATCAGCGATGCTGATGCAGGGGCACGACCTTGTTGCCGGCGTCGATGAGAGCGTCGATGGAAAGCGGTTCTTCCTTGAAGACCGTGCCGGCGAGCGCCGGGCGGGCGAGATGGAAGCCTTGCAGCAGGTCGACGCCGCCCTCCAGCGCGACGCGCAAGTGCTGTGCATTCTCGATGCCCTCGACCAGCACTTTGGCGCCGCGCTCGTGCAGCATCGCCACCAACGGCCGGAAGAAGCGTTCGGCGGCGGCATGACGGCAGAGCTCGCCAAACCAGGCGCCATCGATCTTGACGATGTCGGGTGCAAGCAGATCGATGCGCGCTTCGGTCGAATGCCCCGTGCCGAAATCGTCGATGGCGATGCGGATGCCGTCGCGCCGCATTTCGCGCACCAGGCTGGCAAGAACCTGGTCGTCGGCTGCCTGTTCGGTGATCTCGCAGACCAGCAGGCTGGGCTCAAGCTCCAGATCGCCGAGATGCCTGGTCATCAGCCGGATCTCGGCGAGCGCACGTCCGAGATGATCGTTGATGGTCGGATTATAGTTGAAGAACAGCGTCAATCCCTCGACGCCGATGTTGCGGTAATTGCCGAGATGCAGCATCCGGCACATCGTTTCGACAAACAGAAGGTCGGACGCGGGAATGCTGCCGAAGAAGACCGAAGCGGCTACCGGCTGCGCGACGCGGCGCGGCTCGATCAGCCCCTCGACGGCGACGGCTCTGAGCACCCTGCCCTCCGGCGCGAAGATCGGCTGATAGGCGCTCCACAGCCGGTACTCGCCATAGACGCCGAACTGTAGGCCGATCTCGTCGGCGAAGATCGCCTCGGCGACGTTGCGCCGCCTGTCTGATTGTCCGCTCATGGCGCGACCTTGCGCCCGAACACCCTTGCCGGCCGTCCGTGCAGCGTTGGGGCCGCCGGGCTTGCGGCGGCCGGTGCCTTGCTGTCTTCGCTCGAAGGCTGCTGCGCGCCCTTGCCGAAGACGCGAAAGCTGGTGGGGGCAAGTTCCGGCCGGGCAAGCACGTAGCCCTGCACCATGGAGGCGCCGGACCTCTCGGCGAGCTCCAACTGCCAGCCTTCCTCGATACCTTCGAAGACGGTGCGGATGCCCTGATTCTCGAAACTTTGCACCATCGCCGTCAGCAAGGCGAAGCCGGCGCCGGACTCCATCAGATGGGTGATCCAATTCGCATCGAATTTGACGATGTCTGGCTTGAGTTCCTTGATCCTATTGATGTCGGAATCATCGGCACCATAGTCGTCCACCGCGATACTGAAGCCATTGGCCCTCAGCGCCTCGACAAAACCGTAGAGCGCTTCCTGCGAAGCCGATTTCTGCTCGGTGACCTCGCAGACGATGCGGCGCGGATCGATGCCGGCTTCGTGCAGCACCAGCCGCATGTCGCGCAGGGCCTTGTCGGCGATGTGACGATCGGTGAAGACCGACGGGTCGAAATTGACGAAGATGGAGGCCTCTTGCGGCAGGCAGGCGCCGGCGTTCAGAAGATGCAGCGTGCGCGTCAGCGCCTCGATATGCAGCCGGTCGGCCGCCGGGCAGGTGCCGAAAAATGTCCCCGGCGACTGCGGCTCGCCATCGCGGAACGGCCGGATCAGCCCTTCGAAAGCGACGACCGAGAGCTTGCCCTCCTTGAAGGCGAAGATCGGCTGGAACGCGCTCTGCAACGTATAGATGCCCCAGACACCGGTCGAGGTGCCGTCATCATGACGGATGATGTGGGCGAGCCCGATGCTGCGCGACAAGGTTTCTCGCTCCGCGAATAGTCGCAATCCGATCTGCGATCCTGCCAGCCAAGGGTTTACCGGCCGTTGATGAATTTAGCGTTGCCGCTCACGCAGGTTGACTTTGGTCACGCCTCCTTGACCTCTGGCTCATCGCACAATGCTTGCGCTCCGCGCCATGATGCGACATGAGAAGCGCCGCGGCCGCTCCTGGCCGCTTTTCCTAGGAGACATTTCGTCATGGCCTTTCTCGCCGACGCCCTTTCCCGCGTTAAGCCTTCCGCGACCATCGCGGTGACGCAGAAAGCGCGCGAGCTGAAAAATGCCGGCCGTGACGTGATCGGCCTCGGCGCCGGCGAGCCGGACTTCGATACGCCCGACAACATCAAGAACGCGGCGATCGAGGCGATCCGCCGCGGCGAGACCAAATATCCGCCGGTTTCCGGCATCGTGCCGCTGCGCGAGGCGATCGCGAAAAAATTCAAGCGCGAGAACAATCTCGACTACCGGCCGGAGCAGACCATCGTCGGCACTGGCGGCAAGCAGATCCTGTTCAACGCCTTCATGGCAACGCTGAACCCGGGCGACGAGGTCGTCATCCCGCGCCCCTATTGGGTGAGCTATCCCGAAATGGTGGCGATCTGCGGCGGCACGTCGGTGTTCGCCGACACCTCGATCGACAACGGCTTCAAGCTCACCCCGCAAGTGCTGGAAAAGGCGATCACGCCGAAGACCAAATGGCTGCTGATGAACTCGCCGTCGAACCCGTCGGGCGCCGCCTACACGGAGGCCGAGCTGCGGGCGCTGGCCGACGTGCTGCTCAAGCATCCGCATGTCTGGACGTTGACCGACGACATGTATGAGCACCTGACCTATGGCGATTTCGTCTTCAAGACCATCGCCGAGGTCGAGCCGAACCTCTATGAGCGCACGCTGACCATGAACGGCGTGTCGAAAGCCTACGCCATGACCGGCTGGCGCATCGGCTATGCCGCCGGCCCGGTGCCGCTGATCAAGGCGATGGACATGATCCAGGGTCAACAGACCTCGGGCGCCTGCACCATCGCGCAATGGGCTTCGGTCGAGGCGCTGAACGGGCCGCAGGATTTCATCGCCAGGAACAAGGCGATCTTCCAGGGCCGGCGAGACCTCGTGGTCTCGATGCTCAACCAGGCGCGCGGCATCTCCTGCCCGTCGCCGGAAGGCGCCTTCTATGTCTACCCGTCCTGCGCCCAGCTGATCGGCAAGAAGACCAAGACGGGCAAGGTGATCGACAATGACGAGGCCTTCTGCTCCGAACTGCTGGAGGCCGAAGGTGTCGCGGTGGTGTTTGGCTCGGCCTTCGGCCTCGGACCGAACTTCCGCATCTCCTACGCCACGTCGGACGCCTTGCTGGAAGAAGCCTGCACGCGCATCCAGCGCTTCACCGCGTCGCTGACCTGATCGGCCGCCCGGCCGGCCAGCAAGAAAAACCCGGCGCCGCGCCGGGTTTTTCTTGGACGCCGATCAGCTGCGATATTGCTCCTCGGAAACCTGCTCCAGCCAGTCGGCGTGGACGCCGTCCAGCGCCTCCTGCATGGCGATGTGTGTCATGGCGGTTTTCCGGCCGGCGCCATGCCAGTGCTTTTCGCCCGGCGCGAAGGAAACGACATCCCCTGCCCTGATCTCCTGCACGGGGCCGCCCCAGCTTTGCGCCAGGCCGGCCCCGGCGGTGACATAGAGCGTCTGTCCAAGCGGATGCGTGTGCCAATGGGTGCGCGCGCCGGGCTCGAAGCTGACCAGCGTCGCCCTGAGCCGCGCCGGCGCCTCTTTCTCGATGATCGGCGTCTGCAGCACCCGCCCGGTGAAATATGTCTCCGGCGCGATGATCGTCGGCACGCTGCCGCACGCAATGAGCTTCATCGTTCAGATCCTCTCGAACAAAGCGCCCCGCGCGGCGTCTCACGCGGTAGTTTCACCTCGTCGGGAGACCGTTGCAACTGGCTTTGAGCCGTTGCCGGGCGGCAACCTCGATTTCTCATTCGCGCAGCGGGCGGATTGCAGCATTAGAATGTCAGAGAACCGTCACAAATAGTTGCTTTTTAACCATAAAATCGCGATCTCCACTCGGCGGCAAAGGAATAGATCCAGGCAGCAGCCACGCTCAGCGTTTCTTAACGGCTAAGGTCCTAGCCATGTCGCGTGCTGTGGGGGCGCGGACATGAGTATCTTGGCGACAATCAAAGATCACAGCGGCCGTATCTATCGCGGCATCCAAGCGTTGCTCGTGATGAGCATCGCCGCCACCGGGCTTGCGGCTTTCGCGCTGACGGAGAACGCCTCCCGCGCCGGCGCGCTCGCGGTGTCGGTGACTTCGACCTTATTGGCGCTTCTGGTGTTGATGTATATGCGCTCGAACGTCGTCCAGCGCCTGCAATCGGCGGCGGACGCCGAGGCCGAGAAGCATCGCTTTCTCACTGTCGATGCCATGACAGGCGCCATGACCCGGCGCTACTTCATCGAAGCGTTGGGTGATTGGCTGAGCGGCTCGCGCAATCGCCGCCAGGCAAGCCTGCTTTTGATCGACCTCGATCATTTCAAGCAGCTCAACGACACGTTCGGCCATCAGTTCGGCGATCTGGCGCTGGCGCATCTGGTCGCGGAAGCGCAGCGCATCTTCGAGGGCGGCGTCATCGGCCGGCTCGGCGGCGACGAGTTCGGCATCATGGTTCCGCATGGCGACGTCGCCAGTATCGGCAACGACGCCCGCCGGCTGCTGCATGCGATGCGGGCCGGCAAGAGACATGAAGGCAAGATCATTCCCCTGTCGATCTCGGTGGGCGTCGCGCTCGCGCCGTTGCACGCTTCGAACGGCACTGAATTGATGCTGCTGGCCGATCTCGCGCTCTACGAGAGCAAGGCGGGCGGCCGCGGCCGCGTCACCGTTTTCGACGAGGAGATGCTGTCTGACAAACGCTATCGCCGGCTGGTCGAACGCGAGCTGCGCGCCGCAATCTATCTCGGCGAATTGGAACTGCACTACCAGCCGATCGTCGATCCCGACGGCTCGGTCGACGCGCTGGAAGGATTGATCCGCTGGCGTCATCCCGTGCGCAGCTTGATCTCGCCGTCGGAATTCATCCCGATCGCCGAGCGTTCGACGCTGATCGACATGATCGGCGAATGGGTCTTCAAGCGGGCCTGCGCCGATATCGGGCATTTTCCCGGACGGCGCATCTCGATTAACGTCTCCGGCGAGCAGCTGAAGCGCGACGAGATCGTGACGATGTGCGACCGGGTCCTGCGCGAGACCGGCCGGTCCGCGTCGCAGTTCATCATCGAGATCACCGAGACGGTGGCGACGGCCGCGACGCCCGAGGTTCTCAGGCGCCTCGAGGCACTGCGCGGCCTCGGCTTCCACATCGCCCTCGACGACTTCGGCACCGGCCATTGCGGCTTCAACTACCTGAAGTCGCTGCCCATCGACAGCGTCAAGATCGATCGCTCCTATATCCGCAGCCTCGCCCACGACCAGGTGGCGCAGATCTTCGTTTCTGCGCTTGCGCAGATCGCCCGCATCCAGGACATCGCCATCGTCGCGGAAGGCGTCGAAACCGCGGAGGAATTCGCGCTTGCCCGGACGGCCGGATGCAGCCGCTTCCAGGGTTATTTCTTCGGCAGGCCGGCGCCGCGCGACAAGGCAAGCGCGTTATGTGCCGCCGCCCGCGAACCGCTCGCCCTCACAGCCTAACAAGCAAAAATGGCGGCCTGCTGAACCCAAGCCGGCGAACGTCCTATTTTTCTTGCCCTCCGACAAACCCGTGTGACGATGGCTTTGGGAAGAGGTGAAACCCTGAAAAATGCCGGCCGTGACGTGATCGGCCTCGGCGCCGGCGAGCCGGACTTCGATACGCCCGACAACATCAAGAACGCGGCGATCGAGGCGATCCGCCGCGGCGAGACGAAATACCCGCCGGTCTCCGGCATCGTGCCGTTGCGCGAGGCGATCGCGAAAAATTCAAGCGCGAGAACAATCTCGACTACCGGCCGGAGCAGACCATCGTCGGCACCGGCGGCAAGCAGATCCTGTTCAACGCCTTCATGGCGACGCTAACCCGGGCGACGAGGTCATCATCCCGCGCCCCTACTGGGTGAGCTATCCCGAAATGGTGGCGATCTGCGGCGGCATCTGGCAATCCTTCCATTGGGGAGAATCCCTGCCCTGTGTCGGCTACCATCCCAGTCGCGGCCAGAACAGGCCGGCTCGACCGCGATAGGCCTGGTAATCGCCCGCCAATGGCGTCCGCGAAAATTTCTTTTCTTCGCCCAGCGCCGCAACCACATAGAGGACGGCGATCCCGGCGACCGGCACCACCGCCCAGATCGACCAGGTCGCGATCCCCCATCCAATCCAGAAGATGATGTATGACGAGTAGAAAGGGTGGCGGATGTAGCGGTAGGGGCCACGGGTCAGCAGGCTGTGCGGATTATCGGGCGCGAAGGCGAAGTGCAGCCGCGCCTTCCGCGAGGTGACGATCGCCCACCAGAAGAGGGCAGAGCTTGCCAGTTCGACGGCGAGCCCGGCGAGCTTTGCCGGAACCGGCTGCGATTGGATCCACAGGATGGCGAGAAAGAAAAAAGTCGTAGCAATCACCGCTGCCGAAATCACCATGGCGCCTGGAAACATGGCCTGCAATTGGAAATGCGCCCGCATCGACCAGACATATTGGCCAATGGTCGCGATGCTGCAAATCGAGACAAGAAGATCGAGGAGTGATTCCATCGTAGGGGTTTCCGCCGGTGCTGCCATCCAGCCGGTAGCCACGCCGGCCGCTTATTTCCAGGAACCCTCTCTTAACCACATGCTTAAAGAAGATATAGAGCCCCGGATGCGATGTTGGCCACCAGCCACATCCGAGGATCTAATCCAGCATGAGCGTCACTGACCGCACAATCCGTACGCCGCAGGCTGATTTGCGCCTCAGCCAGTCGTCTGGTTCCGGCATGCCCATCGTCATGATCCACGGCTCGGGCAGTTCGCGCGCCGTCTTTGCGCGTCAGTTCGACAGTCCGCTCGCCGATGCCCACCGGCTGATCGCTTTCGACCTTCCCGGCCATGGCGACTCCTCCGATGCTCGCGACCCGGCCGCAACCTATACGATCACCGGCCTCGCCCAGACCACAGCCCGCCTTCTCGATGCCCTCAACATCGGCCACGCCATCATCTTCGGCTGGTCGCTTGGCGGCCATGTAGCGATTGAACTTGCCAGCTTCCATCACGCGGTGAACGGTCTGGTGTTGACCGGGGCGCCGCCGGTGTCGAGGGGGCCGCTCGGCATGCTGCGTGGCTTTCATGCCAACTGGGACATGCTGCTCACCTCCAAGAAAGTTTACTCCGAACGCGACATCGAGCGCTTTGAGGCGTTTTGCTTCGGCGGCAGCGCAAGTCCGTCTTTCCGCGAGGCTATAAGGCGCACCGACGGCAGGCTGCGCTCGGGCGTGGCGTTCGGCATGTTTGCCGGCAAGGGCGCCGACCAGAAGCAGGTGGTCGAGAATGCCCCCTTCCCGGTCGCGGTGATCAATGGGGAGCATGACCCGCTCGTGCGGCTGAGCTACTTCGAGACAGTGGCCTACGCCTCGCTGTGGGAACGGTGCCATGTCATATCCGGCGCCGGCCACGCACCTTTCTGGGAAAAGCCGGACCTATTCAATCCGCTGCTGTCACGCTTTGCCGAGAAGGTAGTGAAGCAGAGCGCAGTCATGCCGGTGCGCCGAACCGAGGCCGGCTGAGCCTTTATTGACATCTTCCGATTCCGGCTTCTCGCGGACGGCCCAATTGGCAGGTGCCGGCTTGGCTTTTAGCGGCTGCGGTCTTGCCCTCACGGGCTGACAAACAGGAAATCGCGACCTGACGAAACCCAAGCCGGCGAACGTCCTATTTTTCTTGCCCTCCCGACAAACCCGTGTGACGATGGTTTTGGGAAGAGGTGAAAACCCGCCCGCGACGGCCGAACAGGCCGGCCGCCGCTCTGCATAGGGTGCGATCGGACGCAAACCGGTTTCCACTTTTGCTGATCGCTCTCTTGGGAAACGCCTGAGTGGAGGTTCAGCCATGGGTACTCGCGCCGGAGGACGACGCACGGGACCGAAATGCATTGCCATAGTCGGTCCCTTCGCAAGCGGTAAGACGACACTTCTCGAAGCCATCCTCGCCCGCACGGGCGCCATTCCCCGCCAGTCACCGGTTTCATCGGGCAACACCGTTTCCGACCATTCGCCGGAGGCACGCGCCCACGCCATGAGCGTCGAGGCGACCTTCGCCACCACCGATTTCATGGGCGAGCAGATCACTTTCGTCGACTGTCCCGGCTCCATCGAATTCGCCTTCGAGGCCGAACCCGTGCTTGCCGCTTGCGACCTCGCGGTCGTCGTCGCCGAGGCCGATGAGAAGAAGATCCCGGCGCTGCAGCTCATCATGCGCAAGCTCGACGATCTCGCCATTCCGCGCATCCTGTTCCTCAACAAGGTCGACAAGGCGGTCGCGGGCGTGCGCGAGACGCTGAAGATGCTGCAGCCGGCAAGCACGGTACCGTTGCTGCTGCGCCAGATTCCGGTGCGCAAGGACGGCATCGTCATCGGCTCGATCGATCTGGCGCTGGAACGCGCCTACATCTATCGCGAATACGCCGAGAGCCAGGTTGCCGAGATCCCGAACGACGACAAGGCGCGCGAGCTGGAAGCCCGTTTCTCCATGCTGGAGACGCTCGCCGATCATGACGATCACCTGATGGAGCAATTGCTGGAGGAGATCGAGCCGCCGAAGGACGCTATCTTCGACGATCTCTCGGCCGATCTGCGCGCCGGCGCGGTGACGCCGGTGCTGATCGGCACGGCCGAGAAGGGCAACGGCGTGCTGCGCCTGTTGAAAGCCATCCGCCATGACGCGCCGGATGTCGAGGCGACGCGGAAGCGCCTTGGCGCGCCGGACGGCCAGACGGTAGTGCAGGTGATGAAGACCATTCACACCGCGCATGGCGGCAAGCTTTCGGTGTCGCGCGTGCTCTCGGGCCAACTGGCCGACGCAGCCGAGCTCTTCCTTTCCAACGGCGACACGGCGAAGGTTTCCGGCATCTACAGGATGCTCGGCAAGGACCAGTCGAAGCTGACATCCGCCAAGGCGGGCGACACGGTTGCGCTCGGCAAGCTCGACAACGTCAAGACCGGCCAGACGCTGAGCTCGGCCAAGGGCGGCATCCGGCCATTGGTCACGCTGGAGCCGCCGCAGCCGGTCTTCGCCTTCGCGCTTCGCCCCAAGGAGCGCAAGGACGAGGTCAAGATGTCGGCGGCGATCCAGCGGCTTGCCGAAGAAGATCCATCGCTCAGCCTGCGCCACAACCAGGACTCCGCCGAAACCGTCCTGTCGGGTCACGGCGAGATGCATCTGCGCGTGGTGCGCGAGCGCCTCGAAGGCAAGAACCAGATCCCGATCGAGGGCCATACCCCGGCGGTGCCTTACCGGGAGACGATCCGCAAATCGGCGCAACAGCGCGGCCGCCACAAGAAGCAGTCCGGCGGCCACGGCCAGTTCGGCGACGTGGTGATCGAGATCAAGCCGCTGCCGCGCGGGTCCGGCTTCCAGTTCTCCGACACCATCACCGGCGGCGTGGTGCCGAAAACCTATATCCAATCGGTGGAGACCGGCATTCGCGACTATCTGAAGACGGGCCCGCTCGGCTTTCCGGTCGTCGATGTCGCCGTCAATCTGTCGGATGGTTCCTACCACGCGGTCGATTCCTCCGACATGGCCTTCCAGATGGCGGCGAAGCTCGCGATGAAGGAAGGCATGGCCGCCTGTTCGCCGGTCCTGCTTGAGCCGATCATGAAGGTCGAGATCGTCACGCCCTCCGACGCGACCTCCAAGATCATCGCGCTGATCCCGCAGCGGCGCGGCCAAATCCTCGGCTATGATGCAAGGCCCGATTGGCCCGGCTGGGACGTCGTCGAGGCGACCATGCCGCAGGCCGAAATCGGCGATCTGATCATCGAGCTGCGCTCGGCGACCGCCGGCGTCGCCAGCTACAAGGCCACTTTCGATCACATGGCCGAGCTCACCGGCCGGCTGGCCGACGAAGCGATGAACGCCAACGGCAAAGCGGCCTAGAGCAATTCCGGGAAAAGTGTGAGCGGTTTTCCGTGCGGAATTGCGAAAGAACAAGGAGATAGGGCGTTTCGCCGTTTCCGTGAAACGGTGAAACGCACGAGCCTGCTGGCAGGCTTCTGTTGGAGATATGAAATCGGCGTCCGGATGATCCGGACGCCGTTCCTATTGCGGACCGTTCTCCTGGGAGGCAACGGCTGGTCCGCCGCATCCGTAAAAAGGTTCGGACGCGGTGCTTGCCTGAGCCCGGTCTTTCGAGTGATGCCCCCATCTCCCGAGCCGACCAACCGCGTCCTATCGTCTACTTAAACGATAGAGTGGGTCTGCGACATGTTACCCGATGTTACATGTCACTGTTACGCGGTGGATTCAGTCGTTTTCTTGCCGGCTCGAAGGCATGCGGGCAACAAAAAAGCCGGATCAATAAAGATCCGGCTGAGTTTGATTGGAAGTGCCGATTAAGGCTAACCTCCAGAGGGGAACACTCGAGGGCGCTAATGGGAGGAGAACGCGCCCCGGAGATGCGACTATATATGTGCTCATCATGCCCAAGAAACAAGCATCTATTTTGCAACACACGCATGCAAAAAGACGCAGGCTGTGGTCCAACCTGTTCCTCGAAGCCATAGGACCAGAAAAGTCGCCGATTCCGGCGCGTTTCAGGCGCTAAAGCGACTGCTTAAAAGCAAACCGAGCCGATTTTGCTCAGAAATATGCGAGTCGGCGAAATGATGTCGATTTCGGCAGGCCGAGTTTATTTTTACGGCAGGAGACCGATGATGCGAACTTTTTCAGCAATCGCCGCCAGCGCGCTGTTCCTGGTCGCAGCGCCGGGCGTCGTCGCCGGCTTGGCGCCGTGGCTGCTGACCGACCATTATCGCAAACCTCTGTCGGCCCTGCCGGGCTTCGTGGCTGTGGGCTCGATTCTTGTGATCGGAGCGGCCGCCATCCTGCTTCATGCCTTCGCCCGCTTTGCCCTCGAGGGCCTGGGCACGCCCGCTCCCGTGGCTCCGACCGAGAAACTGGTCGTAGGCGGCGTCTACCGCCATGTACGCAATCCCATGTATGTGGCGGTGTTGTCGATCATCCTTGGCCAGGCGCTGATCTTTTCGAGTTGGGCGGTGCTGGTCTACGGCCTCATCGCCGCGGCGACGATGATCTCCTTCGTCAAGCTCTATGAAGAGCCGACGCTCGCCAACCGCTATGGCGAAGAATACGAGGTCTACCGCCGCGCCGTGCCCGGCTGGCTGCCGCGCCTGAAACCCTGGCGCGGATAAGCCGCCCTTTCCGAGAGGGGTGCCGATATTCAGGTCAGGCCGAGTCGAGAACGGTAGGCTCCGAGAACCGGAACGGAGCGTACTTCAAGTACGTGAGTACCGGAAGCGCAGGAGCCTGCCGTTCGCAGGCAGGCCTCACCTGAACATTCAGTAAGACCAGCTGCGCGCCTTGGCGATGATAAAGTCGCGAAACACGTGCAGCTTCGCCTGGTTCTTCATCGCGTCGGGATAGGCGAAATAGGTGTCGAAGGACGGCACCTCGGTCTCCGGCAGCAGCTGCACCAGGTTCGTGTCCTTGTTGATCACATAGTCCGGCAGCATGGCGATGCCGGCGCCGCCCTGCACTGCCCGCTTGATCGACAGGATGTCGTTGATCTGCAGCGTCGGCACCCGCTGCCCGCCCTCGAAATCGCCGACCGTCTCCAGCCAGTTCAGCTCCGACAGATGCGAGGGCACCGGCAGGCCGAAAGTGACGATGCGGTGGTTCCTGAGCTCGGCGATCGAGGCCGGCCTGCCGAACTTGGCGATATAGGACGGCGCCGCATAGAGGTGGAAATGCACCGTGAACAGCCGGCGCTGGATAAGGTCGGGCTGCTGTGGCTGGCGCAGCCGGATCGCGCAATCGGCCTGGCGCATGGTGAGATCAAGCTCCTCATTGGCCAGGATCAGTTGCAGGCTGATCTCGGGATAGAGCTCAATGAATTCCTGCACGCGCTCGGTCAGCCAGCCGGCGCCCAGGCCGACCGTGGTCGTCACCCTGAGCACGCCCGACGGCCGATCCTTGGTTTCGGTCAGCCGCGTCTTGATGGTTTCCAGCTTCATCAGCACGTCATGCGCCGTGCGGAACAGCATCTCGCCCTGCTCGGTCAGCACCAGGCCGCGCGCATGGCGGTGGAACAGTGCAACGCCGACGTCGTGCTCAAGCGCGCTGACCTGCCGCGAGATGGCCGATTGCGACAGATGCAGCGTCTCGGCGGCATGGGTGAACGACCCAGCCTCCGCCGCTGCGTGAAAAACGCGTAGCTTGTCCCAGTCCAGCGCCATGATTCCCCTCGCGTTGCCTTTGGCGTCTGAATGAAAAATCAGGCTTTTAAACGGCTCTTTCAGCCGATTGTCATTCCGCCGCTTCGCGGTGAACCTCGATGCCCGCCAGATATTTTTCCGCCTCGAGCGCCGCCATGCAGCCAAGCCCGGCCGCCGTCACCGCCTGGCGGTAGACGTCGTCGGTGACGTCGCCGGCGGCGAACACGCCGGGCACGTCGGTGCGGGTGGAATCGGGCGCCGTCCACAGATAGCCGTTCGGCTTCTGCTTCAGCTTGCCCGCGAAGAGCTCGACCGCCGGCGCATGGCCGATGGCGACGAACACGCCGTCGACCGGCAGCTTCGATTCCTGGCCGGTCACCACGTTGCGCAGCGTCAGGCCCTCGACCGAGGGCGGCAGCGGCGCCTTGCCCGGCCGTCCGGTGATCTCGTCGACGACCGTGTCCCAGATGACGCGGACATTGTCCTTCTTGAGCAGTCGCTCGCGCAGGATGCGCTCGGCGCGGAAATCGCCGCGCCGGTGGATGACGGTGACGCTCTTGGCGAGGTTCGACAGATAGAGCGCCTCCTCGACCGCCGAATTGCCGCCGCCCACCACCGCGACGTCCTTGCCGCGATAGAAGAAGCCGTCGCAGGTGGCGCAGGCCGAAACGCCGAACCCCATGAAGGTCTGCTCCGACGGGATGCCCAGCCATTTCGCCTGCGCGCCGGTGGCGATGATCAAGGCGTCCGCGGTGTAGACGGTGCCGGAATCGCCTGTGGCGCGGAACGGCCGCACATTGAGATCGACCTCGGTGATGATGTCGTTGATGATGTCGGTGCCGACATGCTCGGCCTGCTTGAGCATCTGCTCCATCAGCCACGGACCCTGGATCGGATCGGCGAAGCCTGGATAGTTTTCCACGTCGGTGGTGATCATCAATTGGCCGCCCTGCTGCAGGCCGGCGACCAGCATCGGCTTCAGCATGGCGCGCGCGGCATAGACCGCCGCCGTGTAGCCGGCCGGGCCGGAACCGATGATAAGAACGGGCGCGTGTTTGGTGTTCATGAAAAAGTCCCCTGCGGCGCGAAGCCGTGGTTTTGTTGGGCTTAATGTAAGTGTTGCCCGTGAGACCAGCAAGGCAAGTTGGCTTTCGTCCCCGGAAAGCTTCGTTCCTCGCATATCGGGCATATCGCAGCCCCGCACCGATGCATGTCGTCCGCAGATATGCGCGGCTCTGGCATCACCGCATGCATCAAAAGAAGGAGAAAATCATCGTAAAGGGATGGCCTCCCAGGCGAAACCAAATTACAAAATCGCGAAAGATTCTTGCGCGAAAGCCGTCCATGCCGCTCAAAGCCGACCTCGATGCCATCGACTGGAAGATCCTGCGCGAACTGCAGGGCGACGGCCGCATGACCAATGTCGAATTGTCCAACAGGGTCGGCATTTCGGCGCCGCCCTGCCTGCGCCGTGTCAGGCGGCTGGAAGAGGCCGGCATCATCCGCGGTTACCGCGCGCTGCTGAACGCGCCGGCGCTCGGCATGGATGTCGTCGCCTTCTGCCTGATCGGCCTGCATCATCAGGCCGATGCCGAGCTGAAGACCTTCGCCGAACGCACGCGCGGCTGGCCGATCGTGCGCGATGCCTGGATGGTTTCGGGCGAATCCGATTTCTTGCTGCATTGCGTGGCGAGTGACCTCGGCACATTCCAGACCTTCGTCATCGAGGAACTGGCCTCCGCCCCCAACGTGGATACCGTACGCACCGCCTTGACCATCCGGCGCGTCAAGGACGAAGGGCTTGTCGCCTTCCCAACTTGATGTGCCGGCTTCCTGAAAATCATCTGCAAAAACAAAGGGCTTAGCGCTGGGCTTTGAATCAACCTGCGATCAGAGCAACCGTATCGCGGCAAGCAGTCCCTCAAGGTCCGTGGCGCCGCGCAACGGCGAAACCGAAAACCCGCCTATCGTCGAGCCTTCGCCGTCCACCAGCCAGCCACGCGCAAGGCCGGCGCGCTGGCCGGCTTCCATATCGGCCGGCTTGTCGCCGACGATCAGCGATCGGCTGAGATCGAGGCCGAGGCGGCGGCCCGCCTCCAGCAGCATGCCCGGATTGGGCTTGCGCATCGGATGATCGGCAACCGCCAACGCGCCCCTGCCGGCTTCGTGGTAGGCGCAGGCAAGCACCATGTCGACGAAGGCATTTTTCTCAGCCAGCAGCTCGAGCACACGCCCATTGACCCGCGCGAACGCGTCCCAGCCGAAATAGCCGCGCGCGATGCCGGACTGGTTGGTGATGACAACGACCGGAATGCTGCGCTCGTTCGCGGCCTCGATGACCGGCGCGATGCCGTCGCGCAGCACCATGGTCGCCGGAACGTCTGGATAGCCGGTATCGACATTGATGGTGCCGTCGCGATCGAGGAACAGCGCCGGCCGGCCGGCCGGAAACGTCCTGTCACCGACCTGCTCGACCCAAAGGCCCGGCCCGGCCAGTGGAAAGCCGTCGCTCTCAGCCATTGCTGAGGCGCGCTTCGACAGCCTCGCACAGATGGTGATAGAGGCACAAATGCCCCTGCTGAATGATCGGCGTCGAGGTCGACGGCACGTTGAGCAGAATGTCAGTCAGCGGCTTGAGCTTGCCGCCGGTCTCGCCTGTCAGGCTGATCACCGTCATGCCCATCGCCCGCGCCTGCTCAGCGGCGGCAAGGATGCTCGGCGAATTGCCGCTGGTGGAAATGGCGAGCAGCACCGCGCCTTCCGATCCATGCGCCTCCACCTGGCGCGAGAAGACGGTGTCGAAGCCGTAGTCGTTGCCCCAGGCGGTCAGCACCGCGGCGTTGGCCGGCAGCGCGATGACGTTGTAGGCCTTGCGCTCCTTCAGGAAGCGGCCGACCAGTTCTCCTGCGATGTGAATGGCGTCGCTGGCCGAGCCGCCATTGCCGCAGATAAGCAGCGCCTTGCCTTGCGACAGCGCCCCCACAACGGTGCTCACGGCCCGTTCCATCTCGTCGGTGAGGTCGCGCTCGACCATCGCCGATATCGCCGCCGCGGAGCGGACCAGGTAGTCGTTCAAATTGGACATGAGATCCTCAGTTTGCGGCACGCAGCTTGCCGATCGTGTTCGTCGTGCTCTTGCCGGCGACGAGATCGACCAGCACCACGCGCCCGCCCGCCTTCTGCACGACATCGGCGCCGACCACGGTCTCGACCGTGTAATCCGCGCCCTTGACCAGAATGTCCGGCAGAAGCGCCTCGATCAGCTTCAGCGGCGTGTCCTCCTCGAAGACGACGACTGCATCGACAGAGGCAAGTGCCGCCAGCACGCAGGCGCGGTCATGCTGGTTGTTGACCGGGCGCCCCGGCCCTTTCAGCCGGTGCACCGAGGCGTCGCTGTTGAGACCGAGCACCAGCCGGTCGCACTGGCTGCGCGCGGCATGCAGCAGGCTGACATGGCCGGCATGCAGGATGTCGAAGCAGCCATTGGTGAAGCCCACGGTCAGCCCCTCTTCCTTCCAGGCAGCGACCATCCTGGCCGCGGCATTGAAATCGAGGATGGCGTCCTGATGGCCGGTCGGCCCGTGCGAGCGGAACAGCGCGCCGGATAGCTCCTCGACGTTGAGCCGCGCCGTGCCGCGCTTGCCGACGACCACGCCGCCGGCCGCGTTGGCGATGACCGCCGCATGCACCCGGTCGGCGCCGGCGGCGAGCGACAGCGCGAAACTCGCGATGACTGTATCGCCGGCACCGGAGACGTCGAAGACTTCGCGCGCCTGGGTGGAGATGTGGCGGGCGTCCTCGGCGGAGACCACGCTCATGCCCTTCTCGCTGCGCGTGGCGACGATGAACTCGAAATCATGCGTGGCGATCAGGTCGCGCGCCGCCGCCACGATCTCGTCATCGCCGAAGACCTTGCGCCCGACCGCCTCGCCAAGCTCCTTGCGGTTCGGCGTCACAGCCGTGGCGCCGGCATAGCGCGCATAGTCGCGTCCCTTCGGATCGACCAGCACCGGCTTGCCGGCATCTCGGCAGATCGCGATCAGCTCGCCGGCGACGCCGTCGAGCAGGATGCCCTTGCCGTAATCGGAGAGGATGACGATGTCGGCGCGGCCAAGCGCCGCCTGGAAATGATCGATGAGCTTCGCCCGCTCGGCCCCGGTGAGCGGCTTGATCTCTTCCTCGTCGAACCGCAGCACCTGCTGGTTGAGCGCGCTGAAGCGGCTTTTCGACGAGGTCATGCGGTCCTGGCGCTGCAGGAGCCCGTCGGTATCGACGCCGATCTCGCTGAGCATGCGCATCAGATTGTCGCCTGCCTGGTCGGCACCGATCACCGAGACGGGAATGGCGGCCGCGCCCAACGAAACGATGTTGGAGACGACATTGCCGGCGCCGCCGATGTTCAACGCCTCGCCCTTTCCATGCAGCACGGGAATGGGAGCTTCCGGCGAGATGCGCTCGATCACCCCGCTGACGAAACGGTCCAGGATGAAATCGCCCACCACCAGCACGGTGACGTCGCCGAACCGGGCGATGGTGCGATGCAAAGGTTCCGGAGAAGGCAGATGGTGCTTGATCATCTCGCTCGAGCTATGCCTGAAGACGGCCGGACTTGATTAGGTTTCAGCGCCGGAATTGTGGCGCGGGCTGTTCAAAGCGATGCCGATATACCGCAATTCGGGCGAGCGCAACGGCAGCCCGGCGCGGACCTTAGCCGGAGCCGGGTTGGCAATCAGCTCCTCTGCAGGGCGACGTGGACGCCGAGGCCAACCAGCACGGCGCCGCCCGCTCGCTGCATCAGGCGCTGCGCGCGTCCCGAACGCCGCAGCCGGGCGATCATCGCGCCGGCAAGGAATACGCACATGACGTCGGCGGAGGAGAACATCAGGTTGACGATGGTTCCAAGCACGACGAACTGCAGCCAGACCGGAAACGCCGCCGAAGCATCGATGAATTGCGGCAGGAACGCCATGAAGAAGATCGCCGTCTTCGGATTGAGCACCTCGACGGTGATGCTTTCGAAAAAGGCGCGCCGGGCCGATTTCCGCTCGATGGCGGGCAGAGCCATATCGCTATCCGCCCGTTTGCGGAACATGGCAACGCCGAGCCAGACCAGATAAAGCGCGCCGATCAGCTTGACCACCAGGTACAGCGGCGGCACGGCGTGAAACAGGACGGACAGGCCGGCAGCGGCCGCGAAGACATGCACATAGCCGCCGAGATGGATGCCGAGTGCCGCCGTCAGCCCAGACCAGCGCCCGCGCGCCATCGTCTGCGCAGCGGCGTAGAGCATGGCAGGACCGGGAATGTAGGCGAAGATCGCCGTGGTGGCGAAGAAAGCGATGAGCAGTTCGGTCGACGGCATCTTGTTCCCTCACGCTACGCCAGGTGGCGAAGGCCGAACTGGAGCCGTAGCTTTGCGGCCTCGCTATGACAAAGAACCTGTCTGCCCGGATTTGGTCAAGACACGCGCCATGAACTTGTCATGGTCGATCACCGCGCGCTCATGCAGACCTTCCCCGATCAGTCCGCCCTCGTCGGTGCATGACACCTTGAAGCGCAATTTTCGCCCTTCCACGGCGACAAGCTCGACATCGGCGGTGACCATCATGCCGACGGGGGTGGCGGCGACATGGCTGACGTCGACATGGGTGCCGACGGTTCTCTCGTGGCTGCCAAGGAACGGGCGCAAGGCCTCGATGCACGCCCATTCAATGAAGCCGACCATGAAGGCGGTGGCGAAAACCGGTGGCATGTCGCCAAAACCCGCAAAGGCGGGCGTCATGGCAGGCACCGTCAGGGTATCATCGACCCGCACGATTTGACGATGGCGGAGGCCGGGCTTTAGATCGGACGTCACTGTTGCACCACGAGCAAGGACCCGCACCGGCGGCCTTTCGCCGCGGTGCTCGCAAGCAGCTTATCCCGAAAGCCCTTCCGCCGATCTATCCCTACGTTCGTCGTACCCGCGGCTGGCGAGCTTTATCGACAGCCCAGCCCACCTCCCCTATAAGGGCCGGAATCGGCAACGGAGCGAGGCTGAAGAAAGCATGATCATCGTCACGGGCGGCGCCGGCATGATCGGCTCCAACATCGTCGCCGCTCTCAATGCCGAGGGCCATGATGACATCGTCGTCGTCGACGATCTGACCGACGGCCACAAGATCGCCAACCTTGCCGACCTTCGCATCGCCGACTATCTCGACAAGGACGAATTTCTCGCCCGGCTCGATGACGGCGCACTCGGCCGCATCGAGGCCGTCTTCCATCAAGGCGCCTGCTCGACCACCACCGAGTGGAACGGCAAGTTCATGATGGAGGTGAACTACGCCTATTCGAAGCGGTTGCTGCATGCCTGCCTGAAGCTGCGCGTGCCCTTCCTCTACGCCTCGTCGGCTTCGGTCTATGGCGGCGGCAGCGAGTTTCGCGAGGAGCCGGACTTCGAGCGGCCGCTCAACGTCTATGCCTATTCGAAGAAGTTGTTCGACGACTACGTCCGCCGCAACGTCTTCGATACCGATCATTCGCAAGTGGCGGGCCTGCGCTATTTCAATGTCTACGGCCCGCGCGAGGCGCATAAGGGCGCCATGGCCTCGGTCGCCTTCCATCTGTTCAACCAGGTCGAGCGTGGCGAAAACCCGAAGCTGTTCGGCGCCTATGGCGACTTCGGACCCGGCGAGCAGAGCCGCGATTTCATCCATGTCGGCGATGTGGCCGACGTCAATCTGTGGCTGTGGAAACGCGGCGCCAGCGGCATCTTCAACTGCGGTACCGGCCGCGCCCAGCCGTTCCGGGCGATCGCCGAGACGGTGATCGACACGCTGGGCAAGGGCGAGATCGAATTCATCCCCTTTCCCGATCACCTCAAGGGCAGCTACCAGAGTTTCACGCAGGCTGATATGTCCCGCTTGCGCGCGGCCGGCTACAATGGCCAATTCCGCACAGTCGAAACCGGCGTCAGGGACTATGTCGAATGGCTGAAGGCCCAACGATCCTCGTGATCGGCCCACGCTGGGTGGGCGACATGGTCATGGCGCAGTGCCTGTTTGCGGCGCTGAAGGAAAAACATCCGAATGCGGCCATCGACGTGCTGGCGCCGGCATGGGCGGCCCCGCTGGTCAAGCGCATGCCCGAGATACGCAGCCAGATCGACTTTCCGTTGATGCCGGGAGCGCTCGAGTTCCGCAGCCGCAGGCGCTTCGGCCGCCTGCTGCGCGGCCGCTACGACATGGCCTATGTGCTGCCGGGGAGCTGGAAATCGGCGCTGATCCCGTTCTTCGCCCGCATCCCACATCGCGTCGGCAATCTGCGCGAGATGCGCTACGGCCTGCTGACGGATGTCGTACCCCTGCCCGAAGCGCTGAAGCGGCGCACCGCACGCGCCTATTTCGGCCTCGCGCGCGGCGGCACTTTTCGCGCGCCGCGTCTTACCGTCGACAAGGCCAACCAGGCCGATCTGCTGGTGCGCTTCGGGCTGACCGGGAAGAAATTTGTGGCGCTCATGCCCGGCGCCGAATTCGGCCCGGCAAAACGCTGGCCGAGCGATCGCTATGCCGGGCTGGCCCGAGACATGATGGCCAAGGGCTTGGGCGTCGCGCTACTCGGCTCGACGAACGATGCCGACGTGACCGGCGAGATTGCAGCCCTTGCGCCGGGTGCCGTCGACCTTGCCGGCAAGACACGCCTCGAGGACGCCATCGACCTGATCGCCGCAGCGAAGCTTGCGGTCTCGAACGACAGCGGGCTGATGCATGTCGCCGCCGCCGTCGGCACGCCGATCGTTGCCGTCTACGGTTCGACCTCGCCGGAAAACACGCCGCCTCTCAGCGAGCGCTCAGAGCTGATCTGGCTGCATCTGTCCTGCTCGCCCTGCCACAAGAAGGTCTGCCCGCTTGGCCATCTCAACTGCCTGAACACGCTCGATGTCGCGCGCGTCACCGCCGCGGCCGACCGCTTGCTCAAGGTTCCGGCAGCGGCATGAAAGTGCTGATCGTCAAGACATCGTCGATGGGCGATGTCATCCACACGTTTCCCGCCGTCGAGGACGCGGTGCGCAATCGCCCCGATATAGATTTCGATTGGTGCGTGGAGGAGCCGTTTGCCGGTATCGTGGCTCTGCATCCGGCGATCGGCACCATTCACAAGGTGGCGGTCCGGCGCTGGCGCAAGCGGCTTCTCGACGGAGCCACGTGGCGCGAGATGACCGGACTGCGCGGAGCGCTCCGCGCCTCCCGCTACGATCTGGTCATCGATGCGCAGGGCTTATTGAAATCGGCCCTGGTCGCCATCCAGGCCGGCGCGCCGATTGCCGGCTTCGACCGGGCCAGCGCCCGCGAGCCGTCGGCGACGCTGTTTTATCGACACAGATATGCGGTGCCGCGCGACCTGCACGCCATCGAGCGCACCAGACGGCTGTTCGGGCTGGCGCTTGGCTATCAGCCCGACCTGTCGACGCTTCGCTCAGGCATCGTGCCGCCGGCGGGCAACCTGCCTGGCATCGAAGGCAGAGCCGCCTTCCTCCTGCACGGCACCAGCCGCGAGGACAAGAAATGGCCGGTCGAGAATTGGATCGAAACCGCGCGCCGACTGGCCGGGCGGCAGTTCACGCCGATTGCCACCTGGTCGAATGAAGCGGAAAAATCCGTAGCGGAAGCCATTGCCGCCGCCGTGCCAGGCACGGTGCTTATTCCGAAATCGCCGCTCGCGGATGTCGCCGCGATCCTCGGCCGCGCGGCGCTGGTCATCGGCGCCGACACCGGCCTCACCCACCTCGCCAGCGCCTTCGGCCTGCCGACCGTCGCCGTCTTCCTGGCGACGGAACCCGGTCTCACAGGCCCGCGCGGGCCTTTCGCATCGACCTTGCCTGCGCCTGCGGGCGGCAGGGTCACGCCGGCTGAGGTGATGGTGGAGGCTGAGCGGCTGCTGGCACTCAGTTCAAAGGCGCCAGCGTGAGGACCTTTTCAGAATTCGCTCTGGCGAGTCGAATGGCGTAGTTTTCGAGAACCGGAGCGGAGCGTACTTAAAGTACGTGAGCACCGGAAGCGCAGAAAACTACGCTAGTCGGCCGCCAGAGTAGAATTATCAAAAGGTCCTCAGATAAACTGCACCTGGACGATCTCGTACCCTCGGGCGCCGCCTGGAGCATTGACCTCGATGGCGTCGCCGACTTCTTTGCCGATCAGCGCACGCGCGATCGGCGATGAAATCGAGATACGGCCCGACTTCACGTCCGCTTCCTGGTCGCCGACGATCTGGTAGGTTTTCTTCTCTTCGGTGTCCTCGTCGACGAGCACGACAGTTGCGCCGAACTTGACCTTGTCGCCGGAAAGCTTCGAAACGTCGATAACTTCGGCCCGCGCGATCAGATCCTCGAGCTCGTTGATGCGGCCTTCATTGAGGCTCTGCGACTCTTTCGCCGCGTGATACTCGGCATTTTCGGACAGGTCGCCATGCGAGCGCGCTTCGGAAATCGCCTCGATGATGCGAGGACGCTCCTCCTGCTGGCGCCAGCGAAGTTCTTCCTTCAATGACGCGAACCCCTCGCCTGTCATCGGGACCTTGATCATAGCCTGACCTTTCTGCCGCCACCCCCGTTTTCGGGAGGGACCTTGTCAATAGGTACAAAAAGAAAACGGTCCGGCAGCCTCGGGCTAACGGAACCGTCTCACCACAATTTCCCTGAATATAGCGATCTTTGCGCGATTTTCACGCCCAAAAATTGAAGTTCGGCAAAATGATCACCGCTTTCGCGGTCCGCGGCTGCCGGCGAGCAATAAAAAACCGGCTGCGATGCCCGCAGCCGGTTCGAGAGGCTTCGAGCCCTGTTCAGCTCCTCAGGAAATGATCGATCTGCTCGGACAGCATGCCGTATTCGCGCGAGCCCTTGCCGGTCCGCTTTTCGATTTCCTGGAGCTGTTGCTGCGCGCCGGCGAGATCGCCGATCTGCAGATGCGCCTCGCCGAGATATTCGCGCACCAGCGTGTAATTCGGGTCGATCCGCAGCGCTTCCTCGTAATAGCCGAGGCCGACCGTGACGCGGCCCGAATGACGATGCGAATAGCCGAGATAATTGAGGATTCGCGGATCCTGCTTGTTGGCGGCGAGCGTCAGCACCGAAATCGCTTCGTCATAGCGTCCGGCCATCGCCAGATCGTGACCGGCCTCGTAGATGCTGTCGTCGTCCAGCATGCCATATTGCGGCTTTACGCATTTGTTCTTCTTCTTGTCCCAGACCTCGCCCTTCTTGCAGGTGGTGGTCGTCTGGCCACCGCTGCTGCCGCCTTCACCAGCCGCAAAAGCCGGCGCAACGAACAGCGGCAGCGCCGCAATAGCCATGACCTGAACAAGCAAACGTCTGCGCATCGAAGCCTCCGTGAGTGTGACAATGCCAGATTAACGCCGCCTTGGCGCGGTTTCATCCCGAAATGCGGGCTACTACCGAACTATTTTGAACCCGGGCCGGACAGAAGCCGATAGCTGCGGACGTGACGCGCGCTTTAATTGCGCTATCATCGGACCAAGCGCATCACGTGGAGAAGGACCGTGCAGCAGCGCCTCGAGAAGGAGTGGGAACTTTCGATCGATCCGGACACGGTGCGCCTGTTCATCCTCAAGGCGAAGGCGCTGAGTGCTGCCGTCAACGAGGACTATGATGACGGCGCTGAGCACGAGGTCGAGTTCGACGGCGACACGCATGACAGCCACCATCATGACGGCCTTGTCGAGGAAGCCTCGGAAGACCTGACCGGGGAAGAATTGCGCGAGCTAATCAACGATCTCAATATCGACGAAGCGGCCGAGCTCATCGCGCTCGCCTGGGTCGGGCGCGGTGACTATGAGGCATCCGAATGGATGGACGCGGTGGCCGCCGCCAGGGAGCGTCCCAGGAAGCGCGCGGCCAAATATCTGCTCGGGCTGCCGATGCTTGCCGACTGGCTGGAGGAAGGCCTTGAAGCCATCGGCGCGTAACGCGCCGGTAACCGATTGTGATCGGCAAGGCAGCCGATACAGGCAACTTCGCACCGCGACCGCCGTTTCCGGGCGATGGCAACGCTGAGCCTTTCACGACTTTGCAGATTGGCGCTGCCTGTGGCGGCTGCGATGTTGCTGGTTACGCCGGCCATAGCCAAGCATCATCATCGGCATAAAGGACATCTGCCGCCGGCCAGCCAGAGCGCCGCTCCGGCTCCGGAAACGCCGCCGGCGACCCCGGTTCCAGGGTCGCGTCCGCAGGACCTGGACAACGGCGCTGAGAAGTCCGGGCAAGGCAAGCCGCGCGCGGGCGGCAGCGACGACTTCCTCAACCAGCAGAAATCGCATCCGAAATGGGACGCCCGTCCGCCGCGTTCGAAGAGCGCTCAGTCCGCGCCGCGGACGGAATTCGAGCCGCAGATGCCGGATGTCGTGCCGACGCCCCCGCAGAAGCCGACCGAACTGGAGCCGGAGCCGCCGGAAACCGCGCCGCAGCCATCGGAAAAACCCGAACCGCCGGGCGAGGAAAAGATGCTTCCCGATCCGCGCTCGGCCGACATGCCGGCCGAAACGATGCCGGCGGAAGAAACCGCGTGCCGCGAGCGGCTGAAGGCTCTGGGCGTCGAGTTCGAGGAGCACAAGGCCGAGCACGATGCGGAAATCGGCTGCTCGATCCCCTATCCGATAATTCTGAAAACGCTGGGCAAGTCCATCGGCATCAGTCCCGGCACCGAGCTCAACTGCCAGATGGCCGAGGCGGCGGCGCGCTTCATGGCCGAAATCGTCCAACCCACGGCAAAGGCCGAGCTCGGCGCCGATTTGAAGTCGATCGACCAGGGCTCGGCCTTTGTCTGCCGCCCGCGCAACGGCACCCGCAAACTGTCCGAACACGCCTTCGGCAACGCGCTCGACATCGCCAGCTTCACCTTGTCGGACGGGAGGAAGATCGAGGTCGGGCCGACACCGCCGGAGAAGGACGCAAAATTCCTCGACGCGGTGCGCAAGGCTGCCTGCGGTCCGTTCAAGACGGTGCTCGGACCAGGCGCCGATCCCGACCACGCGCTGCATTTCCATCTGGACCTGGAACCGCGCCGCCACGGCGGAACCTTCTGCCAATAGGTGATTCCGGAAGTCTTGCCCGCAGCAAGCCAAGGACAGCGCCGCAATTCCGCCCCATGCGTGAATGCCGGCGCTGATCTTTCCTTTACTGTTGGCGGTTAACCTTGTGCCATTCGGGGACAAGGACGCCTTTCAATGGCTGGAAGACTTGGCGCTATGCTGGCAGCGGCGCAACGGAGCAAGCGTGCGCGCATCACGGTCGCCGGGCTGGCCGCGGGCGTCGCCATGGCGGCAATATCGGCCTGCACGACCGGTGACGTCTTTGCACTGCAGCCGGCCGTCGATGTCGGCAGCCAGACGGCAGCCGTGCCGCAGCCCGATGCGCCGCAATATTCCGGAATGCAGCGTCTTGTTCCATCCAACCCCTATATGACGCAGGTCGCCTATCCGCGCATGGACGAGCCGATGTCGCCTCTCGAGCAGATGCCGGCCAGCGAAATCGACTGCCGCAACGAGCTGAAGCGGATGGGAGTCGTCTATCAGGACGTCCAGCCGATCCATGAGGGCCAGTGCGGCATCGATTATCCGGTAAAAGTCTCGGCCATCGGCAATGTCGCCATGACGCCCGCGGCGACCCTGACCTGCAACATGGCCGCCACCTTTGCCGCCTGGACGAAGAACGAGCTGCAGCCGGCTGCCCGCTGGCGCTATTTCTCCGGCGTCAAGGCGATCCACCAGGGCTCCAGCTATTCCTGCCGCAACATCGCCGGCGAAGGCGTGCTGTCCGAGCACGGCAAGGGCAACGCCCTCGACGTCATGAGCATCGAGCTCAACAATGGCGACGACATCGACGTCCGCAAGCCCGGCCTGTTCGCCTTCCGCACGCGCGGCTTCCTCAACAATGTGCGCGCCGACGGCTGCGAGTATTTCACCACGGTGCTCGGCCCAGGCTACAATTACGACCACCGCAACCATTTCCATTTCGACATCAAGAACCGCAAAAGCGGTTACCGCGCCTGCCGCTAGATCAGCCTTGCCGTTGGGCTTCAGTCGAAGCGATGATCTGCCGGGCGACCAGATCCTGGATACGCCAAAGATTTCTGTCGCGGATCCCGCTTTCCTCCAGCTTGGCGACCGTCCGGAAAAGATATTGCGCCGAGGAGCCCCAATGCCCGGCGGCGCGCGCCAGCGTGTGCGCAACCTGCTCCAACGCCAGCCTGCCGGCATAAGCCCTGCCCTCGGGCGCGGCGACAAAAGCCAGCGCACGCAATGGCCCGTCCCTGGTCCGGAGCTTGATCCAGCATGGCACGTTGGTCGGCGGGTTCGCATCTATTTCGCGACGAAGCAGTTGGACGATCTGCCCCAGATGGTCCTCCGCCGGCAGCCGATAGGCGATGCCGTTGCAGCTGCCTCCCCGGTCGAGCGCCAGCATCAGCGCCGGCAATTCACGCGTTCCGCGCCAGCGTGTCAGCTTCAGGCAAAATGAGCGGTGCCAACCTAAGTGCCGTCGCCTGACGCTGCTCCAGGTAAATGAATTCTGGATTCCAGATCAGCGAGCCATAGGCAAATACCCAAAGCGCATCGGGTCGATATTGCGCAAGCAGCTGTTCGGCCAGATCGTTAAATTCAGCGTCGCTATGCTCACTTGTTCCGGGCTCGGGACCTGGATCAGGCTCCATGCGCTCGACCCTCGCGACAAGCTCTGCAGTCAGCGCCATTTTACCGCGGCCTGTCTTTGTCGGTTCCATTCGCCGCACCCCCGTCAAACGATAATCGATGGTAGACGGTCTCCAGATCGCTGGCCATTGATTTCCCGTGATTGTCGGGCAACACATGCCACACGGGATCGAGCGGCGCTCATGAGCCACAGAAGTTTGAGACGACGCGCGGTGATCTGGATCGCGGCTTTCTGCGCCTTCTACGTGATGCTCGCATATCTCGCCGCGCCGGAATTCTGGACCTGGCGGGAGCGCGGCTTCCGTACCCGGCCCTTCGAGATGGTGACGCATACGCCGCAGGGCATTCCCGGCGATCCGATCAATGTCGGCCTGGTCGGCACCGAGAAGGAAATCGTCCACGCCTTCGCCGTCGCCGGCTGGGACACGGCCGATGCCGTGACGCTGCGGACCGCGATCGACATCGGTGAAAGCGTCTTGTTTTCCCGCCCCTATCCCGATGCGCCGATGAGCCGCCTTTTGTTCGAGGGCCGAGCCCAGGACCTGGCCTTCGAGAAGCCGGTCGGCGACAGCGCCGACCGGCGCCACCACGTCCGCTTCTGGCAGACGGACACGATGGGCGACGACGGCCGCCCGCTCTGCCTGGGCGCCGCGAGCTTCGACCGCGGCGTCGGCCTCAGCCACGATACCGGCGCCGTCACCCACCATATCGGCCCCGACATCGATGCGGAGCGCGACTTCCTGATCGGCGATCTGAAGACTGCCGACCTGCTGGCCTCCACCAGCGAGATACCCGGGATCGGCGCCACTAAGGCCGGACGTAATGGCGGCGGCGATCCCTATTTCACCGACGGCATGGCCATTATCGGCGTTCTGAAGACGCAGCAGTGACGGCGCACCCGTCCCGCGCGCGCTGACGCCGAAGGTGCGCGTCGTGGTCGACGCGCTTGTCGGGCATTTTTCGGCGCCGCTTTGGGATGCCGTCTGAACAGCGCGCCTGTCATGTTCCAAAAATACCCGCGGGCTATTTTCGAACGCACTGCAGCAATGCTATTGACCGCCCATGCTATATGTTGAAATCGCCGTCGTGGCCGTCCTCATTCTGGTGAACGGCCTCTTGTCGATGTCGGAGCTAGCCATCGTCTCGTCGCGGCCCGCCCGCCTCAAGGCGATGATCGACCGCAACGTCAGGGGCGCCGGCCGCGCGCTGGCGCTCGGCTCTAACCCCGGAAAGTTCCTGTCCTCGGTGCAGATCGGCATCACCCTGGTCGGCGTTCTCTCCGGCGCCTTTTCGGGCGCCACGCTCGGCGAAAGGCTGGCGCAATATCTGGCGTCGACCGGCATCCGCGAAAACATCGCCGATCCTGTCGGCGTCGGCATCGTGGTCGCTTTGATCACCTATGCCTCGCTCATCGTCGGCGAGCTGGTGCCGAAGCAGATCGCGCTCAAGGATCCGGAGCGCGTCGCGGTCAGAGCCGCGCCGGCAATGACCATCCTCGCCACCTTCTCGGCGCCGCTCGTCTTCCTGCTCGACCTCTCGGGCCGCGCGGTGCTTTGGCTGCTTGGGCAGGCCGGCGAGACCGAAGAGAAGGTCACCGACGAGGAGATCAAGATGCTGGTCGCCGAGGCCGAGCATCACGGCACCATCGAATCCGATGAGCGCCGCATGATCGCAGGCGTCATGCGCCTCGGCGACCGCGCCGTGCGCGCCGTCATGACGCCGCGCACCGAGGTCGACTGGCTGAACCTGCAGTCCGACGAGACCACGGTCAAAAAGCTTCTGATGGATACCCAGCACTCGCGCCTGCCCGTCGGCGACGGCAATGTCGACGCCATGGTCGGCGTCATCCAGACGCGCGACGTGCTGGCCGCCCTTCTGGCCGGCAGGGTGCTGGATCCGCGCCAGCATGTGCGCGCCGCCCCCATCGTGCATGATCAGGCCGACGCGCTCGATGTCCTGCAGAAGCTGAGGGAATCGGACGTGCCGATGGCCCTCGTTCACGACGAATACGGCCATTTCGAAGGCATCGTCACCCCGGCCGACATCCTCGAAGCCATCACCGGCGTGTTCCGCTCCGACCTCGAAGCCGGCGAGGAGGAAAACGCCGTCAAGCGCGAGGACGGCTCCTGGCTGCTCGCCGGCTATATGCAGGCCGACGAGATGGCCGAGGTGCTTGGCATCGACCTTCCCGAAAACCGCGACTACGAAACCGTCGCCGGCTATGTGCTGTCGCATCTGCATCATCTGCCGACCACCGGCGAATGCGTCGACGCGCAAGGCTGGCGCTTTGAGGTGGTCGACCTGGACGGCCGCCGCATCGACAAGCTGATCGCCACCCGCCTGCCCGAGGGCCACCGCCCTGTGGCGCGCTGAGGACGAAATTTATGTGGTAACCAACTCGCCGTCAGCTTTGCGGCGGGAGGCGCCCAGTCTGCTTTTCGGCAGGCCCACCAACAAGCTGCCGCCCCCGACCGTACAGGGTCGCCGCATAGAGAAGGCGCAGATAGCGTTTCGATCATTCCGTCTCATCCGCCGATATAGGCCGCCAATTCGTCAGGGGTTCCCTTGGGAAAGGCCTGCTTCAAATAGTCGAGGAACGCCGATACGCGGACGCTGAGCAAGCGTCGGGACGGATAGAGCGTCCATAGGGCGATGTCCGGGCCGTCGACATCGCCCCAATGCACCAGCGTTCCAGCAGCCAGATCGTGACTTACAAGCGAGATCGGCAAACGTCCGGCGCCGACGCCCGCCCGGACGGCATCGCGGAACATCAGGAGCGACGAAAGGCGAAGGACTGGCTCAATCGCGATGCGTGATCGTCCGGTCGGCGTCACGATGTCCCAGGCGGCAACGCGCTCGCCGGATTCCCGCACGACGGCCGGAACGGCGAGATCGTCGGTCGGTCTGGCGAGGCCCGGACTCGCGACCACCACCAGCCGGTCGCGCAGGAACACCCGTCCGACAAGACTTTCATCGGGCTCAGGATTGACCCGGATCACCAGATCGTACCCCTCCTCGATCATATCGACGGCCCGGTCTTCCGTCGTGACCTCGAGCCGGACTTCCGGATATTTCAGCGCGAACCCGGCGGCCAGCCTCCCCATCGCAGTTTGGGAGAAGAGCAGCGGCGCGCTGATCCGCAGCCTGCCCCGCGGCGTGCGTCCGCCCGAAGCGATCGCCGTCGCGGTTTCGTCCAATTCGGTCAGCAACGCTCCCGTCCGCTCGAAGAGCGCCCGTCCTTCCTCGGTGAGCTTCAGCGCACGCGCCCCGCGCTCGAACAGACGCAAGTCGAGGGCGGCCTCCAGTTCCGCGACTCGGCGAGACAGGGTCGCCTTCGGGCGCCCCGCGGCGCGCGCCGCCTTTCCGAACCCTCCATGCCGGGCAACCAGATTGAAATCAGCGAGGGCGAGAAGGTCCATCTGTTCCACCATTGAGACGCCGTGTCCAGATATAGCGCCTATCGGTTCGAATGTGGATCACTCATTTACGGGATGTCTTTTGACCCAAACCCGGAGTGAACCCCATGACCATTCTCGTTACCGGCGCGACCGGCAATGTCGGCAGCCAAGTCGTCAACCAGCTCGTCAAGCGCGGCGCCGATGTCCGTGCGCTTGTCCGCGATCCTTCCAAGGCGAACTTCCCGGCGGGCGTCGCCGTCGTGCAGGGCGACCTGCTCGACGTCGATTCCCTGCGCAGCGCCTTCTCGGGCGTCTCCACTTTGTTCCTGCTTAACGCCGTGGTGCCCGATGAATTCACCCAGGCGCTGATCGCCCTCAACTTGGCCCGCGAGGCAGGCATCGAGCGCATCGTCTACCTGTCGGTGATCCACGGCGAGCTTTACGTGAACGTGCCGCACTTCGCCGGCAAGCTCGCGGTCGAGCGGATGATAGAGCAGATGGGCCTCAACGCCACCATCCTCCGTCCGGCCTATTTCATGAACAACGAGCTCATGATCAAGGACGTGATCCTCAGCTATGGCGTCTATCCGATGCCGATCGGCAGCAAAGGCTTGGCAATGGTCGATGCACGCGACATCGCCGAGGTCGCGGCAATCGAGTTGCTTCGCCGCGAGCAGGCCGAAATTGCCCTCCCGCTCGACCGGATCAACCTCGTCGGTCCCGACACGCTGACCGGCACGGATGTCGCCGGCGTCTGGACAGAGGTCCTGGGTCGCCAGATCGCCTACCCCGGCGAAGATCTGGCAGGCTTCGAACAGAACCTGCGGCAGTTCATGCCGAGTTGGATGGCGCTCGACATGCGCCTGATGGGCGAGCGCTTCATCAGCGAGGGCATGATTCCCGATGCTGGCGACGTCGACCGCCTGACCAAGCTGCTGGGTCGGCCGATGCGCACCTATCGCGACTTCGCCGCAGAAATCGCTGCCTCGGCCTGACGCCGGAGGCAGCCTGCCACCTCAACATCAATCCTAAGGATACAATTATGATCTACTCAACCGCCACCGTCCCGGTGAACCCGGAAGGCGCGACCAGGCTGACCCGTGCACAAGCCTGGGCTGGCCTGGAGCTCAAGGCTCGCGACGCCCGCGAATTCCTGCCGCCAGGCCTCTGCACCCGCTGCGATGTCGTGGAGGAAAGCGCGACGTATTTCGTGCGCGAAGCGACCATTGCGGGTGCAGATCTGCGCGAGGTCATCACGCTTGAACCGCAGAGCAAAGTCACATTCTTCCAGGCCGCCGGGCCGCGCGAGGGCGCGATCGTCAACGAACTGTTCGAGGGCGCCGACGGCACGCTCCATCTGCGCTTCTACTGCTATCTCGGCCTGCGCGGCAAAGAGCCGAATGGCCCCGAGGAGCAGGCCGAGCAGGCGCAGTTCGACGGCGACCAGGGCTACAAGGCTGCCCTGCTGTCCACACTGAAGCGCACCCGCGAGCTGCTCATGGAGGGCCGGCTCTGACCATTACTCATGAACATCAACCCGGGACCTTCTCTCGTCCACGGCGCAAGGCAGACAAGTCTCACGATCGGCCTCTGGGAATTTGTTCTGCCGTCAAGGCACTAACACGGCCTTGCCGGTGCGGCGCAAACGCCGCCCCACGTCCTTAGGAGGATATTCGAAAAGCCACTCAGGCAGCCTGGGCTTCGTCGGCGAACACGTCTACCTTGCGCGCCGCACGGCCTGCTAGACGTAGACTCATTGCTGCGTAGCCAGATGCGGATTGAGACGAGTTTGAGGGCGGCGAGACAGCCAGCTCGTCGTATCGGGTGACAATACGGCGGAACTGCTTGGCAGGTCATATGGGCTCATGCTGAGCCTGAATCAGATTCAGCCGCGATATGAAAGTCTCGGTCGGAAACGACCCGTTGCGAACCTACGCCCAAGAAGGATATGTTGCCGCGGCGCGCGCAGGCATCCCGCTTCATCATCGCGCATGTTCCATGAAAGCAAAGAATAGATTCGACTCGCTCATGCACGCGGTCTGTGTTGGTCATGGCTATTGTGGAGGAAGGCACGGCGACAAGTTCATGCATGTCACCGATTTTATTCCTCAATCCGGCGATGTTACAGCGGATCAATTCGTGGAATGGGTATTTCTAGCTGAATATGAGAATGAGAGTGAGCGAATGTCTCCCAGATGGGATCGGCATCGCCAGAGGATACGAGGCTATTTTGTTGAGCACATGGGATCAGACGTCGTCGATGCCAGCCAACTAAAATGGGGCGTGGAGGGCTAAGCCAACCCTTTACTCTGCTTCCCACTCATCTCGGTCATACCACATTTATGAGTTCACGACCTAGGATGAACTTCCGGCTTTGGCCGACGTTCACCTGAATGGTCACGAACGTCTTCGTCTTTGGCACCTTGAAAAGAGGGTTTCCCTTGCACGAGCAGGGGTTTGAACGGGGCCGCGTTTCTTGGCAATTGTCGGACGCGTGAGCGGTTTCCAATGCTGATTGCTGGACCTCGCTTCGCTCCGATGATGTTCAACGAACCGGGTGTCGGGTTCCAGGTCGCCGGCGAACTCTACGAGGTCGATGATCGCACCCTCTCGCGCCTCCATGCCATCGTATCCGTGAGCGCGCCCGGCAGTTTGCGCCGATCGAGGTTGAGGCTCTCGAAGGGACCGTCGCCCGTAGCGCAGGTCTATATGAAATCCCGGCTTCTCGCAGATCCCGTGCATTCGGGATATCTCGCCTGTTACAATGATTGGCGCTTCGTTCTTCCTGGGAGAACGTAGCGGCTTCGCCCGCCTCCGGACGTTTTGTATTTTCGGTTCAAGAAACGGTTGGCCTGCCACCGCTGGAGCTTTCCCATCCGGCGGCAGCGATCGTGATCAGAGCGGCGCCGAGCAGCAACGGCCTGCGCCGCTTCCTGACGACGGCACTCGGGGCCAGCTAGCTTGGCTATTCTCGGACGAAGGTGTCGAGGCTGATGCCGAAGGCGCGCCAGGCTCCTACCTGCTTGCGGGAAGCGGTTTCGCCCTCCTTGCCGGTGATGGTGCTGCCGGCCACTGTCAGCCACATCGTCTCCAGCCTGCCGTCCCGCAAAATGCCGGTGTAGCTCACGGCGGCAGGGCCGGCCGTACCCTCGCCGGCGGCCGTTACTCCAATCACGTCGCCATGCGCGATGCCGGATATCGGCACGGTCTGTCCATAGAAGCTGCTGTCTTCGAGCGCCGTGCGAAACGTGCCTTCAATCCGGCCGCCCTCCTCGCCGGTGATGTCGAGGACGGACCCATACTGATTGCGCCATCTGCCAAGCCAAGGCATCCCGCTCCTCCACGACTGTGCTGTCTTCGTCTTCGGGGGATACGGCCTGCATCTAACGCGCCGTTCCGAGCGGTCAACAGCGCGACGGCCAAAGGGATCAGCCTGGGATCCAGGCCAGACAGACAGCTCCGCAAATGGAAAGGGGCAGCGCTGGCACCGCCCCTTTCTCATTGGGAGGACAGTGTCGATCGACCGCTCAGGCGGCCTGGGCTTCGCCGGCGATCGCGTCGGCGGCGCGGGCCGCTTTCAGCACCCTTGCCCACCAGGCGACGTCGTTGACCAGCGCGGCGGCCGACTGGTTCAGGTGCTCGAGATCCTCGAGCTTCTTCTCGCCCTGGCGAACCGCAAGGAAATCGCCCCAGGCGATGTGCACCGCCGACTTGACCGGCGCCATCTGCAGCTCGACGGCGATCAGCCGAAGGTGCTCGATCGCGCGCGAGCCGCCGACGCTGCCATAGCCGACGAAGCCGGCCGGCTTCTTGTTCCACTCGTTGGCGGCGTAATCGATGGCGTTCTTCAGCACAGCGGTCGGGGCGTGATTGTATTCGGCGGCGGTGAAGATGAAGCCGTCGAACTCGGCCACCTTCTTCTGCCAGCGCTGCGCCACTTCGTTCTGCGACGGCGCCCAGGCGGAGGAAGCGACCTCGTCGAAAAAGGGCAGCGGCCAGTCGCGCAGATCGACGATCTCGACATCGATATCGGCGTGCGACTTGGCGATCTTGGCGATCCACTGCGTCGGCACGTCGGCGAAGCGGGCGGCGCGCGTCGAACCGACGACAATGGCGATTTTGGGCTTGGACATAAGGGGCTCTCCTTGCGGGAATTTCTGGTATCGTTTGGATACCGGCGCTATATGTGATACTGACAAATCGGCGCGCAAGGAGGCACTTCTTTGTTACTGAGGCACCCGCACAACACCGAGGACTGCCGGGCCGTTTCGGAAATCCTGCAACGGGTCGGCGACAAATGGACGGTGCTCGTCGTCGGCAAGCTCGGCGGCGGACCAATGCGCTTCAACGAATTGCGCGCCGCCGTCGGCGGAATTTCGCAGAAGATGCTGACCACCACCTTGCGCGGTTTGGAGCGTGACGGCTTCGTCACGCGCAAGGTGTTTCCGACCATTCCGCCACGTGTCGATTACGAGCTCACCCAACTCGGTCACGAGCTCCTCGTGCCGGTCGGCGCGCTCGGCGAGTGGGCGCGCAAGAACACCAATCGAGTCCGCGAAGCACGCGCGAAATTTGACGGCCTACAGGCCTGAAGCCCTTGCGATGCAAGGGTTTTTAGTCTGCCGATGAAACCGTGGGCCTCAGCGCCGGTCGCATCACGCTTTCGATTTTGATCGGAGCCTCCGCGGTTCCGCCGCCGGCGTCGCCGGGCAACCGCTTCGCCAAGGAGATCCGTCTTTAGCCGGCAACCGATCAGGCGCTTGGGGCAGTGCTGTCGCAGCACGCCGTCGAGCAGCTCTTGAATTGCGCGGCCTTCTTGTCGATCGCCTTCGGGCCTCGCATGCAGGCGACGTGTGGAAGGCCTTTGCTGACCTCCACATAGGCCGTTATGCCGAGCAGGCAGACCAGGGCAATAAGAGCTGCCACGAGCCAGCCGTTCAGCATATGTTGACGCATTGTCTTTCCCTCGCGCCTACAAGGTGGGGCGTGAAGGCAACCATTGGATGTCGCGAAGCAAATCTCCCACGCCGGCGTTGTTACAGAGCGGCAAGTCTGGGAGAATCAGTAATCCCGCCGGAGGGTCAGCTCTCGGCCGGAACCGGCTTCGGCTTGCCTTCGCCGTCGAGCGCCACCATGACGAAGTCGGCATGGGTGACCTTCTCCATCAGATCGGAAAGATAGCGCTGCGCCCAGGCTTCGACCTTGAGCACCATCGAGGTGCGGCCGACGCGCTCGACATGGGTGTAGATGCACAACGTGTCGCCGATCTTCATCGGCTTGGCGAAGGACATCTCCTTGACCGCGGCGGTGACCACGCGGCCCTTAGCGCGCTCGGCGGCCCGGATGCCGCAGGCAAGGTCCATCTGCGCCATCACCCAGCCGCCGAAGATGTCGCCGGCCGCATTGGCGTCGGACGGCATGGCGAGCGTGCGCAAGGTCAGATCGCCAATGGGTTTTCCGTCCGCGTAATGCACCATGGCAAAATCCTCAAAGGGCAGCTTATGTTGCGTATCAATGCGACCGCCATGTCGCAAGCTCTGGTAAAAGCGAAATGTGCCCCACTGCGCCGGTCGCTTTTTTCACAAGCCATGCCGGAAGCCACGGCGACGCCGCAAGCCGGCAATGTCTAGGGTAAGCGCAACATTGCGGAGCCCGCTTTTCCATCATGCAGACTTACGACTTCATCATCGTCGGCTCCGGCTCGGCCGGTTCCGTCGTTGCCGACAGGCTGTCGGCCTCGGGCCGCTTCTCGGTGCTGGTGCTGGAGGCCGGCGGAACCGATCGGCGCTTCTATGTCCAGATGCCGCTCGGCTACGGCAAGACCTTCTTCGATCCGGCCGTCAACTGGAACTACAAGGCGGAGTCCGACCCCGGCCTTGCGGGCAACAGCGACCACTGGCCGCGCGGCAAGCTGCTCGGCGGCTCGAGCTCGATCAACGCCATGGTCTATATCAGGGGCGCGCGCGAGGATTTCGACGCCTGGGCCGCTGCCGGCAATCCCGGCTGGGCCTATGATGACCTCCTGCCCTCCTTCAAGGCGATGGAAGACAATGCGGCGGGCGCCGACCAGTGGCGCGGAGTCGGGGGCCCTTTGCACATCACGGACTGCACGAACGCGGTGCATCCGCTGACCAAGCGCTACCTTGCCGCCGCACAGCAAGCCGGGCTGCCGCTCAATCCGGACTTCAACGGCGCCTCCCAGGAAGGCGTCGGCGTCTATCAGATCACGACTAAGAACGGACGCCGCATGTCGGCCGCCCGCGCCTTCCTGCGGCCGGCGATGAAACGCGGCAATGTCCGTGTCGAAACCAACGCCCTGGCGACGAAAATCCTGTTCGAGGGCAAACGCGCCGTCGGCATCGAATACGAGCAGAACGGGCAGAAGAAGACGGCTCGCGCGGGCCGCGAGGTGATCCTGTCGGGCGGCTCGATCAACTCGCCGCAGTTGCTGCAGCTGTCCGGTATCGGCCCTGCGGCATTGCTGGCCGACCTCGGCATCCCGGTCGTCCATGCCAACGACAATATCGGCGTCAATCTGCAGGACCATGTCGGCATCAACTACACCTTCAAGGGCAAGCTGCCGACGCTCAATCAGATCCTCAGGCCCTGGTGGGGCAAGCTGCTCGTCGGCATGCAATACATCCTCTTGCGCTCCGGTCCGCTGTCGCTGTCGATGAACAATGCCGGCGGCTTCTTCCGCACCGACCCGTCGATGACACGGCCGAACATGCAGCTCTATTTCCAGGCCTTCTCCACCGTCATCCCGAAGAGCGGCGAGCGTCCGATCCTGACGCCCGACCCCTGGCCGGGCTTCTCGATAGGCCTGTCCAACTGCCGGCCCTCGAGCCGCGGCGAGATCATGATCCGCTCGAAGGACCCGCGCGACTATCCGAGGATCAAGGCCAACGCCTATTCGACCAACGCCGATGTCGACGAGATGCTGGCGGCGGTGAAGTTCGTGCGCAAGATCGCCTCGATGCCGGCCATGGCCGAGATCATCGAGGAAGAGGTTCTGCCCGGCCCCTCGATCCAGTCGGACGCCGACCTGATCCAGGATTTCAGGAAACGCTCGGGCACCGTCTATCACCCGGTCTCGACCTGCCGCATGGGGCCGGACGCCGCGCGCGCCGTCGTCGACCCGCGGCTTCGGGTGCATGGGCTGGACAGCCTGCGCGTCATCGACGCTTCGATTTTCCCCGACAACATCACGGGCAACACCAACGCCGCCTCGATCCTGACCGGATGGAAAGGCGCCGACCTGGTTCTGGAGGATCACACATGAAAATCACCGACGTGAAGACCTGGGTTGTCGGCAACCCGCCGCCCGGCATCGGCGGCAAGTATTTCATCTTCGTCAAGCTCACCACCGATGGCGGCGTGGTCGGCTATGGCGAGGCCTACAACGCCACCTTCTCCGCGCATGTCACCGCCAGGATGATCGAGGACATGGCCGAGCGCTATCTCGTCGGCCGCGATCCGCACGACATCGAGAATTTCTTCCGCCGCGCCTATTCTTCCGGCTTCACCCAGCGCCCCGACGTCTCCGGCATGGGCTGCTTCTCGGCGCTCGAAATGGCCTGCTGGGACATCGTCGGCAAGGAGGCCGGCAAGCCGGTCTACAAGCTGCTCGGCGGCCAGGTGCACGAGACCCTGCGCTCCTACACCTACCTCTATCCGCACACCGGCAGCGTCCATTCGGAAGATGCGCGCGGCAAGAACGTCTACAACGACCCCGACATGGCTGCGGCCTGCGCGCTCGAATATGTCGAGCAGGGTTTCAATGCCGTGAAGCTCGATCCAGCCGGCCCCTACACCGCCTATGACGGCCATCAGCCGCGCTTGATCGACATCGACCTGTCGGCGCGCATGGTCAAGGCGATCCGCGAAGCAGTGGGTAACAGGGCGGATATCCTGTTTGGCACGCATGGCCAGTTCACCGCCTCGGGGGCGCTGCGGCTCGCCCGCGCCATCGAGCCCTACGATCCGCTCTGGTTCGAGGAGCCGGTACCGCCTGATATGCCCGAGGTGATGGCGCAGGTCGCCCGCGGCACATCCATTCCGATCGCCACCGGCGAGCGGCTGACGACGAAGTTCGAGTTCGCCCGCGTCATCGAGAACCGCGCCGCGACCATCCTGCAGCCGGATCTCGGCCGCTCCGGCGGCATCCTGGAGACCAAGAAGATCGCCGCCATGGCCGAGGCCTATCACATCCAGGTCGCGCCGCACTGCTACTGCGGCCCGATCGTCGGCGCCGCCAACATCCAGCTCGCGGTGACGCTGCCCAACTTCCTCATCCTGGAATCGCTGAAGCAGTGGGACGGTTTCCACGCCACGCTGCTCAAGAAGAAGATCGAATGGCAGGACGGCAACGTCATCCCCTCGAAGGAGCCCGGCCTCGGCGTCGAGCTCAACGAGGCGGTCTGCGAGGCCCATCCCTATAGCGGCAAGGAGCTGCATCTGCAGATGATGCAGACGCCGTTGATGCCGTGACCCTCGCTTACGCCTTCGTCGGCCTTGGCCATCTCGGCGGCAATCTTGCCGCCAGCCTGCTGCGCAACGGCTTTGCCGTCACCGTCTTCGACCGCGACCCGGGGGCGGTCGAGCGCCTTGTCGCGCTCGGCGCCACGGCGGCGGCGAGTCCGGCGGAAGCCGCTGCCCGCGCCGGCAACGCGATCACCTGCCTGCCCTCGCCGAAGGTCAGCGAAACAGTGCTCGCCGGCCCCGATGGATTGCTCCAGGGCCTCCCCGCGGGCGGCACCTGGATCGAGATGTCGACCAATGGCCGTGACGAGATTTTACGGCTCGCCGCGCTGGCATCGGCACAAGGCATCGAGACGCTCGAATGCCCGGTGACCGGCGGCGTGCATCTGGCCGCAGTGGGCAGGATCACGGCGCTCGTCGGCGGCGATGCGGCGCTCTACGAACGCCATCGTCCGGCCATCGAGGCGATGTGCGCGAAATCCTTCCTGATGGGCACGGTCGGCTCGGCGGCGGTGATCAAGGTCATCACCAATATGCTCGCCTTCATTCATCTCGTCGCTGCCGGCGAAGCGTTGATGCTGGCGAAGCAGGGCGGGCTCGATCTCGCCCAGGCCTACCACGCCATCGTCGCCTCTTCCGGCAACAGCTTCGTCCACGAGACCGAAAGCCAGCTGGTGCTTAACGGCTCCTACGACGTCGGCTTCACCATGGACCTGGCGCTGAAGGACCTCGGCTTCGCGCTTGCCATGGGCAGGGATTTCGGCGCGCCGCTCGATCTTGCCACCCGCGTCAACGCGATCTTCGAGGAGGGCAAGCGCGCCTATGGCGGTGGCGCCTGGTCGACCCAGATCGTCAAGCTGCTGGAGGATGCGGTCGGCACGGAGCTTCGCGCGCCGGGCTTTCCGGCGAAGCTGGAGATTTGAACAGTGGGATCGTGGAATGAAATCAGGACTTTGAGTAAGCCTCCGGAATCATCCCCGCAACGAATTGAATCGGAACTTCAACATCTCGGTTGGTTCTCAGGCAGAAGTTCCGACCAGACTGCATACCTCGACAATTGGCGGAACCGGCCCTCCCTTCGTCATACTCGGGCTTGACCCGAGTATCCATGCCGCGACCAAGCCGAAGGTGCAGCGGTGAAGAATTCTGCACCGTGGCTGCGCTTATGAGTCCCGGCATGGATCCCAGGGTCTCCGCGACGGAGCTTCGCTCCTGCTTCGCCCAGGGATGACGACGCCGCGGGGCGCTCCACCCCTGGCCAACGTCTTGATTCAACCTCTCAGCGTCAGCGCGCCGGGCAGGATCTCGAATGTCGCCGGAATTCGGCCTGGCGACTCGCCGTCTATGTCGACCAGCGCGCCGTTCTTCTCGGCATCGCCGAGCGGCTCGACCAGCACCTTGCGGCCACGCAGGATGGTGATTGCCGGATGGTTGCGGTGGCGCCCGCCGTAGAGCAGGCGGAGGTCGCGGATCAGCCCAAGCTTGCCGGCGGCCCGCAGGATGATGATATCGAACTGGCCGTCGGCGAGCTCGGCGTCCGGCGCGATCATCATGCCGCCGCCGAAGAATTTGCCGTTGGCCACCGCCACCAGCGCCATGCGCGCCTCGACCGGCTCGCCGTCGTCGATGGTGATCCTGACATCCTGAAAACGGTAGCGGATGAACTCCAGCACGGTGCGCCAGAAGAACAGCGCCTTGGCCGAGACCCTGCCCTTGCGCTTGTCGGCATTAACGGCGCGATCCGTCGCGCCGGACAGGCCGAGGCTGGCGATGTTGATGAAGTGGCGGCTTGCCAGCGCGCCGTGGTCGTCGATGTAGCAGATGCGGCCGGCGTCGATTTTTCGCGCCTTGGAATCGGCGATCCGCTTCAGCGCGGCATCGATGCCGCGCGGCAAGTCGAGCCCGCGCGCGAAGTCGATGCCGGTACCACAGGGCAGAAGGCCAAGCGCGGCTTCCTGGCCGGTCTCATCTTGTGCCTGCAGCAACCCGTCGGCCACCTCGCTTGCGGTGCCGTCGCCGCCTGCCGCGATCACCAGGTCGCACCCGCCGGCGGCGAGATCGATCGCCAGCCGCTCTGCGTCGCCGCTGGCCTGAGTTTCGCGCAAGTCGAAATCGCCGAAATTCGCCTTGAGTGATGCCGCAGCCTCCGCCCAATGCCGCTTGAGCCTGCCGCCGCCGGCAATCGGATTGAGAACCACCCCGACTTTCAAGTCGACCTCCCCCGAGGCAAGTCCCGCAACTAGTACCCAAAGTCTTTTGCCGACATTGAAACGCGGACCGGGCGCCGGAGCAAGGCTCCAACGTCGAACGGTCACAGAAAAGCCGGGCAGGCTGTCTAAGCGGTTCGGCCGCCGGATTCCGCGGCTTTTGCCATTGGTCCCCGATAATCCCGCTATCCACAGGCGCGCCGGCATTCCCTGGAACCCTTACCCGGCGTACATTCAACCCATCTCAGGCGGCTACCGAACGCCCAGCCGAAAGGCAAAAGCGCAAGGCGGATTTCCTGAGGCCCGTACGGCCCAGAACGAGAGCAGGCTCGCCTGTTTGAGGGACGGATGCCGAGACCTACGGGTGCCGCGGAAAGCGTGCCAACGCCGACGGCGGACCGATGCTGCCATGAAGGCCGGTGAAAACCTTCGATGGCACGCTGGGCGAAGCCCGCAAGGGTGGAGATCGGCGTGGTCTGGAACGGGAGCTGCCCTTCGGGCGGCGACTGGCAGGACCGTCAAAATCAAGGCTGGCCTGGCGCGACGACTTTACGGAAGTTGCTGCCGTAACCGGTTCCTGATCTGACAGGGAGGCGCTGGGAGAAATCCCAGCGCCAACTGTCTTTTTGGTGCTGTCCGCCTCACAGGCTACCGCCCTCCCGGACATCCGCTGCTGATGCTTTCCGGCCACAGTCGCCGGCCAAGCAACCTTCCGTAACGCATCGACACGCACAATCCACAATCGCGGCCAAATCCCGCCTTGTTCCGCGGCGATTGATCGGTTTGGGAATATTTAAAGGGACAAGACCGTGATCAAGACCGCCCTTGTCGCCATGACCATTGTCGGCTGCGACTGCGACGCCAAGCTCTGCGAATATATCGGCGAGACGCCGGCCAAATGGACGACGCTCGCCGACTGCGAAGCGGCGATGAAGAGCCAGATGCTGCACCAGCGCAATTTCGACTATCCGCTTGTTTCGGGCATCTGCCGCGTCAAGGGCTCGGCCGCTTCCTCCGAGCTTGCCGAGAAAGCTTCCAGGCCGGATCTGAAACCCAGGAACCGCGTTGTCGAAACCATCGCCCCGCTGCCGCCCGAGCTCGACCATCGCCCGAGCGCTCCGGTCGGCGCGACGGTGACCGCCAGCGAAACGGAATCGGCAAAGCCCGTGGCCTTCGACGGGTCGGTCGATGGCGGCCGCGCCGTGCTTTACCGCACCAAGGCCGGCTATGCCGTGGTCAAGACCGACCTCAGCCGCGCTGCCGGCGCAACGGTGGAAGCGGCGAAGCGCTCGGCAAGCTGGCTGGCCGGATTGACCGGGCTGTAAGCCTGCCCAAGGTTCAGGTCGGCCCGAGCAGAAGTGAAGCCATTCCCTTGTCATTGCCCGATGACAATGGCGTAGGGCCGCTTCGCAACCGCAGATCGGATTGATCAAGCCGACACATTGCCCGAAGATAACGCACAGGATATTGGCCTTCACCGGGGGGTGTCATGACAATTGCCGTTCGTATCGCGTTATCCCTGCTGCTGGCGCTCGCTCCATTGCATGCCAGGGCGGAAGGCGACGACAAGGCCATGGTGATCGCATCCGACGACGCCGAGATGGCGGCGGCGGTCGAGAAGGCGAGATCCAGCCTGGATGAATTCCTGAACCTGTCCGACGCTCCGCCGCCGGGAACCGACAGGTTCAAGCTGAAAGTGATGATCGTCGACGGCAATGCGACAGAGCATTTCTGGGTCATTCCCTTCAAGCGGACCGCCAACGGCTTCGCCGGCATATTGGCGAACGAGCCGGAAATCGTCCGCAACGTCGTCCTTGGCCAGAACATCGAATTCACCAGGGACGACATCTCCGACTGGGGCTACACCAGGAACGGCCGCCAGGTCGGCAGCTTCACCGTCTGCGTGATGCTCAAGAAGATGTCGAAGAAAGAGGCCGAGTACATGCGCGCCCAATACGGCTTCGATTGCTGAGGTCTATCGCCCACTTCCCGCCATGGGAAAAATCGCCACCAGTCGGGCCGCGACCCGCTGCTTGAGCACTCCATCCAGAACTTCGATCGGCAGCAGCCGCTCATGGTTGCCTGCCCGCAGCCGCACGAAGAAATGCATCCGGTAGGCAGCGATCCTACCCCGCGTGGCCGGATCAGCGCTGACATCGACAACGAATATCGAGCCGATGCGTGCCGGCCATGGCAGTCTGGCGAGCGCAGTGCCGAGGAAATCGCCAAGGCCGTAGGCGATCACGCTGTCGCCGACACGCTCGATGGGCTGCAAGACATGCGCGTGATGCCCGGCGATCAACCGGACGCCGTGATCCGCCAGCCGTCTCGCCAGCGCCCGCGTCGCGGGTCGTGGAAAATGCCGGAACTCCCAGTCCCAGTGCGGCACGGCGCAGATGAGATCGATGCCGGATACGGCGTCGCGCGGCCATTCCGCCGCGCGCATTGAGATGCGCTCTTCGAACGGCGCGGCATCCGTGTTGCGCCAGAGCGTGAAAGCCGCAAAGCCGATCGTCAGCGGTCCGGCCGCATGACGCTGGACGGGCCCGCCGGCAACCGTGCCGATGGTCCGGATCCCGAGCCGGTTCAGCGCCGCGAGCGTTTCGTCGAAACCGGCGATGCCCTGATCGAGCACGTGGTTGTTGGCCAGGGACAGAACGAGCCGGTCGCGCGGGATGCCGGCGGCTGCGAGCGCATCGGCCAGGAAATGCTCGCTCATCGCATGATGCGTGCCGAGCCGCGTGCCCATGACCGCGCGTGCTCGTTCGACGATCGGACTTTCGCAATTGCCGATCACGAGGTCGGCGGATGAAAGCAGCGTCGTGATCGCCGGATCGCAATCCGGCGCATCGCGATTGGCGACGGCCGAAATGTCGCCAATAAACGCCAGCCGCACCTTCCGTTTGGGTTGCGGATCGAGCAACGTCGCCGCGGGCGCCGCGAACCCGCGTCTGTCACCGGCAAGCGACGGTCTCAGCAGGCGCGGCAGCCATGACAGTTTATAGGCAAGCGGATAGTTCGACACAGGCCCATCCAGTTTCGCTCTGTGTAGACTGTCTGACGGGCCGGTTGAAGCGGATTGCGGGCGATCCCGCGGCGGCCATCTCGGACTGCCCGAAATCCGTGTATGCTCACGACGTGGAGCAGTGGAGGGCGATGACGATGCGTAGAACGATCCTTGCAGCAGCCTTGCTTGCATTCCTGCCGGCGTCCGTCGCCTGGGCCGAGATGCCAGACGAAGCCAAGTCCATGTTCGAGGCGAAGAGCGTGGCCGACCGGAACACGGCGCTGTCGACGTTGGAGGCGGCAGCGGCCAAGGACCCAGCCTCAGCCTATGCGGCCGGCGCCGGCGAATTCTTCACTGCGCTCGAGCTCCTCGCCGGCGGCCTGCATCGCCACGGTTTCGAGAGCCCGAGATCCTTCATGCTGCCGCTGATGCGGTTGCCGGTGCCCGACAATCCCAACCCGCAGCCGCTGACCTACGAAGAACTCCGCGCCATCCTGGTTGCCTTCCGTGACCGGCTCGAAAAATCTGCGGCCACGCTCGGCTCGGTACCAAAAGATGCCGATGTCGGCATGGTGGTCGATCTCACCCATGTCGGCATCGACCTCAACGAAGATGGCAAGCTCGCGCCCGATGAAAGCTTCGCCGCCATCATGGCGTCGCTGTCGCGCGGCAGCATCGACACCAGCAATACCGCGCCTTCGCTCACCTTCCGCTTCGACCGCGCCGACGGTTTTTGGCTGCAAGGCTATGCCGAGTTCCTCATGGCGCAGGCCGATTTCTGGCTGGCGCATGATTTCCGCAATGCCTTTGACGGCTCGTTCCACATGCTGTTCCCGCGCGCGAAACTGCCATTGCAGGATGCGCTCGTGCCGCTGGACGGCGGCATGAGCGGCAACATGTTCGCCTCGGAATGGCGCTTCGCCGACTTCATCTCGCTGGTGCATCTCGTCAACTGGCCGGTGATCGAGCCGGAACGCCGGCGGGCTGCGCGCCGCCACCTGCTGGAGATGATCCGGCTGTCGCGCGAGGACTGGAAGTCGATCCTGGCCGAGACCGACAACGATCGCGAATGGCTGCCGGGACCGCAGCAGAAAGGCGTCAACCCGCTCACCGGCCTCGAGGTCGGCGAGGAACAGGTGCAGGCCTGGCTCGCCACGTTGACCGTGGCCGAGGATCTTCTCGAAGGCCGCGCGCTGCTTCCGCACTTCCGCATCACCGGCAAGGGCATGAACATGAAGCGCTTCTTCGACGAGCCGAAACCTTTTGACCTGGTCCTTTCGATCACCGGTCCCGGCATCGCGCCCTATCTCGAAAGCGGCAAGATCCTCACCAGCGACGATTTCGACCAAATCCAGCGCCAGTTCAGCGGCGCCGGTTTTTTGACCTTTGCGCTGTGGTTCAATTGAGGCCCGCGGTCTTAGGTTCCTCGCCCCCATGAAATGGGGGAGAGGTGGCTCGGCGAAGCCGAGACGGAGAGGGGGGCGCCGGTCCGGGCGGCGAAAAGCGCTTTGAAGAGAAGGGCTTGCGCCTTACGAAACCCCTCTCCGTCCGCTTCGCGGACACCTCTCCCCCGCCTCTGGCGGGGGCGAGGAACCGAACCTTCGAGGTCGACGCCGTCCCCCTGGCTATCGTCAGAAAATTGCGCCCTGATAAAGCACTGCTTTCGCCTCTTCCGGCGCGAAGCGGCGCGCCAGGGTGCGGAAGGCGCTGTGGACGCCGTCGCGGTCCAGGTTGCAGCTTCTGAGGTGGCGGACGGCCAGCGTCGGATCGAATTCGGTGCGCCCGTGCAAGACCCGCTGATTGTCGAAGACCAGCACCTCGCCGGGCTGCAGCTGATGCCGGAACTGGTTCGCCGGATCGCAGATCAGCCGCGTCAGCTCGGCAAGCGCCTCGATCAGCCCGTCGATCTCATCGACAGCGCCCGTCTGCGGCGCCAGGCAGCGATCGTTGAAGCGTATGCCGGTGACGGCGCCGCTCGCGTCGAGGCTGATGACATGCGCCTCGGCGCTGAAGAACACGTCGCCGGCATGCTCGCGATGGAATGTCACGCCATGTCGAGCGAGCAGGTCGAACAGCTCCGGACTGTTTGTGCGCATCCGTTCGGCGACTTGAAATCCGTCGACCATCAACGAGGTGCCGCCGCTGCCGGCGCCGGTCCTGATGGCATGGAAGAAGATGAAGCCCGGCGGCGAATAGCGGAACGGCTCGTCCGTGTGCGGAATTTGCGCGCGCGCCGTTTCCCCGGCCACCCGGGCGTCGGGCCGTGAGATGAGATCGAAAACCTTGCCGTAGCTGGTCTCGCGCACCGGACCGTAGCGGCCGGCGACGCGCAGCGTCGCCTCCGGCTCGGCCGGGACGCCGGTCAGCATGGCGATACCATGGTCGCGCAAGGCGCGCAGCGACTGGAAAAGCGCCGCGTCCCCCTCCACCACGGCGTCGAAGGCGAAGCGCCCAAGCCGCGCGCCGAGATCGCCATTCCACAGTTCCGGCTGAAAGCGTGGCGCGCCGAAATCGCCGCCCCGTCCGGCATGGGCCGCCAGAAAGCTCGCCGCGAAGCGCGAGAAGTGGCCGTCCTGCCAGACCACGTCCATCGTCCCGCTCGTCGAGATTTCGATCGAGGCCGCGCGGATGTCGGCCGGAACATCGGCAGGCGTCAGCCAACGCTTTCCGGAAGCGGTGTCCCCGCATATCCCGCATTCGCAGGCAAGCCGCAGCCAGCGCGTCGACAGCCGGCCGGCGCTGCCGTCATCGAATTCCACGGCGATGTGCGGTCCTTCGTTGCGCATCGACCGCAACGAGCGCGGGGCCTCAAGAGCCCGACCGGCGGGAACAGAATGCATTTGCATATCGAGCATGGCGACGGCTTTCCTGGATTGAGTTGTCTTCAACAACGGTAGGGCGATCGCGGCTTTTCTTGCAAACGAGTTTGTTTTCGCCAGTTTTGAGCTATTCTCAATCCATGGCGTTTCTTCGCGACCTCCCGCTGTCGGCCTTGCGTGCGCTTGCAGCCGCCGCGCGCACAGGCAGCCTGACGCGCGCCGCCGACGAGCTCGGCGTCACGCCGGGCGCCGTCGGCCATCAGTTGCGGCAGCTGGAGGACCGGCTTGGCGTCAAGCTGGTCAGGCGCGAGGGCAACGGCATCGCGCTCACACGCATCGCCGAGACGGCGCTGCCAGACATCGACCGCGGCTTCGACGCGCTGGCCTCCGGACTGCGGCGGCTGCGTTTCGAGCGCCGTGCCGATACGTTCACCATCGCCGCCGATCCGTCCTTCGCCTCGCTTTGGCTGGCGCCGCGCCTTGGCAATGTCCGCGCGGCTCTCGGCAGGCTGGACGTGCGCATCGTGGTGTCGATCGCGTTGGATTCGATGCTGGAGGAAGGCATCGACCTCGCCATCAGCTACCGCAACAGCACGGCAAGAGATCTCGCATCGGCCGATCTTTTCACCGAAAGGGTGATCCCGGCCTGTGCCCCGGCGCTGATCCGCAACCGCGCAGATCAAGATAGCGCCGAAGTGCTCGACCGCCTGCCCCTCCTCCACATCGACCAGACAATGGGCGACGACGTCTACCCCACATGGGCAAACTGGTTCGCCGCCGCCGGCCGCCAGCGTAAGAACATCGATCACGGACCGCGATTCCCCTTGACCGTGCTGGCCGCGCAGGCCGCGCTTTCCAGCATGGGGGCGCTGCTTGCCAGCGAACTGGTGCTTAGGGAGCATTTCCGCTCCGGCCAACTCGTCGAGATCGCCCGCGTTATTCCCGCGCTGACCATCAAGCGCCGTCTGGTCTGGCCGGTGGATGGACCGAAGGCCCGCCGCGCCGCCGTCGTCGCCGCGGCGCTTGCCGCGGTTGCCAAGGCGGAGCCGGACGATCCCAGGCCCATCGGATCATGACCCCTCTCCTGACAGCCTTCTGTCAGCAGCGTCCAAGCGCGGCCGGAGCCCTTTCACTCGGCTCTTTCCATTTCGGCCGAGTCCACCCATATTCGGGCCATGGCCAGACATCCTGACAAGAAGACGCCTTCGCAAGACGGCGCGCCGAAGCGGCGCAGCCCGCTGACCGAATTCCTCGATGCCGCCGAGCCGCTGGAGCCCGGCGGCTTCGCGGAAGCGCCGCAGGCCGACTTTTCCGGAGCGCCGCTGACCGGCTCGATCTCCGATTGGGCCGGGCAGATCGAGCGTGAAGCTGAAAAGCAGCCGAAGGCAAAAGCGCCGAAGAAGATACCCGAGCGCTCGTCGGCGCCCGGCCGCACCGCGCGCGGCACCTCGATGGGCGGCGCTGCCTCGGCGAAGGAGCGCGCGGCCGCTGGCCTCAACCCTGTGGCCGGCCTCGACATCAGCCTGGAGGATGCCGAGTCGGTTTCGTCCGGCGGCGTCACCGCGACGGTCGCGGCGCTGTCGGCGCTGATCGAATCCGGCAATCCGCTGCACAAGGACGGCCAGCTGTGGACGCCGCACCGTCCGGCCCGCCCGGAAAAGTCTGAGGGCGGCATCGCCATCAAGATGGTCTCGGATTTCGAGCCCGCCGGAGATCAGCCGACAGCCATCAAGGACCTCGTCGAAGGCGTCGAGCGGAACGACCGCACCCAGGTGCTGCTCGGCGTTACCGGCTCGGGCAAGACCTTCACCATGGCCAAGGTGATCGAGGAGACACAGCGCCCTGCTTTGATCCTGGCGCCGAACAAGACGCTTGCCGCGCAGCTCTATGCCGAGTTCAAGAAATTCTTCCCCGAGAACGCGGTCGAGTATTTCGTCTCCTATTACGACTATTACCAGCCGGAAGCCTACGTCCCGCGCACGGACACCTATATCGAGAAGGAATCCTCGATCAACGAGCAGATCGACCGCATGCGCCACTCGGCGACCCGCTCGCTGCTCGAGCGCGACGATGTCATCATCGTCGCCTCCGTGTCCTGCATCTATGGTATCGGCTCGGTCGAGACCTACACGGCGATGACGTTCCAGATGCAGGTCGGCGACCGGCTCGACCAGCGCTCGCTTCTCGCCGACCTCGTCGCCCAGCAATACAAGCGCCAGGACATCAATTTCGTGCGCGGCTCGTTTCGCGTGCGCGGCGACACCATCGAGATCTTTCCCGCCCACCTGGAAGACCGCGCCTGGCGCATCTCGATGTTCGGCGACGAGATCGAACAGATCACCGAGTTCGATCCGCTCACGGGCCAGAAGACCGGCGAGCTGAAGAGCGTCAAGATCTACGCCAACTCGCACTATGTGACGCCGCGCCCGACCTTGAATCAAGCCATCAAGTCGATCAAGGAGGAGCTCAAGCATCGCCTGCAAGAGCTTGAAAAGGCTGGCCGTTTGCTGGAGGCGCAGCGGCTGGAACAGCGCACGCGCTTCGATCTGGAGATGCTGGAGGCGACCGGCTCCTGCGCCGGCATCGAGAACTATTCGCGTTACCTGACCGGACGCCAGCCCGGCGATCCGCCGCCGACCTTGTTCGAATATGTGCCCGACAACGCGCTGATCTTCATCGACGAAAGCCACGTCACCGTGCCGCAGATCGGCGGCATGTATCGCGGCGACTTTCGCCGCAAGGCGACGCTGGCCGAGTATGGTTTCCGCCTGCCCTCCTGCATGGACAACCGGCCGCTCCGCTTCGAGGAATGGGACGCCATGCGCCCGCTGTCGGTGGCAGTTTCGGCGACGCCGGGCGCCTGGGAACTCGACCAGTCCGGCGGCGTCTTCGCCGAGCAGGTCATCCGTCCGACCGGCCTGATCGATCCGCCGGTCGAGGTGCGTCCGGCCAAGAGCCAGGTCGACGACGTCGTCGGCGAGATCCGCGACACGACCCGGGCCGGCTATCGCACGCTGGTCACCGTACTGACCAAGCGCATGGCCGAGGACCTCACCGAATATTTGCACGAGAACGGCATCCGCGTCCGCTACATGCATTCTGACATCGACACGCTGGAGCGCATCGAGATCCTGCGCGATTTGCGTCTCGGCGCCTTCGACGTGCTGGTCGGCATCAACCTGTTGCGCGAGGGCCTCGACATTCCCGAATGCGGCTTCGTTGCCATTCTCGATGCCGACAAGGAAGGGTTCCTGCGTTCGGAAACCTCGCTGATCCAGACCATCGGCCGCGCTGCCCGCAACGTCGACGGCAAGGTCATCCTCTACGCCGACCAGATCACCGGCTCGATGGAACGGGCGATGGCCGAGACCAACCGCCGCCGCGAGAAGCAGATGGAGTGGAACGCCGCCAACGGCATCACGCCGGAATCGGTCAAGTCGCGCATCGCCGACATCCTCGATTCGGTCTACGAGAAGGACCATGTCCGCGCCGACATCTCGCAGTTCACCGACGATGCCGGGGCGATGATCGGCAACAACCTGAAGACGCATCTCGAGGCGCTGGACAAGCAGATGCGCGACGCCGCCGCCAACCTCGACTTCGAGAAGGCGGCGCGCGTCCGCGACGAGATCAAGCGGCTGCGCGAGATGGAACTTGCCATCTCCGACGACCCGCTGGCGCGCGAGGTGGAAAGCCAAAGTCCCGCATCAGGCCGCGAGAAGGGCAAGCACAACAAGGGCGTGGCCAAGCATCGTACGGTCGAGGAACAGGAGCGCTTCCGCAAGCTCGATGAGGCACGCGCCGCCGAGGAGGCGGCAAAGGCTACCCGGCCCAACCTCTTCCGCAAGCCGCATCTGGACGAGATGGGCGCTGACGGCGCCGTGCCGGTGAAGAAGCCGCTCTTCGCCAAGCCGTCGATCGACGACATGGGGCCGGGCACCGACATGACGACCCCGGCCGGCGCGGTGTCGCGTTCGCTGTTCAAGAAGCAGAGTGCGCAGGAAGCGCACGGTTCCGATTTCGGCATTCCGGGCGAGCCGACAAAGCCCCTGTTCAGGAAGAACTCGCTCGACGAGATGACCGTGCGCCGCACGGAGAAACCGGTCGAGGGCAAGAAGCCGGCGAAGCCGCAGCCAACGCCTCCTCCGGCGGGGGAGATGTCCGGCAGGACGGGCGCGAAGGAACGCGACGATAAGCCGATCGTCCGCCAGCGAGCCGGCATCGGCTCCTACGAGGACCCTGGCGACGAGCGGCGTCAAAAACGCCGGCCGGGCAAGACCGGACGGCCGGGGCAGTAGCATCTTTTCCTTCTCCCCTTGTGGGAGAAGGGAAGTGCGGACCACTTGCCTCCGCCCCTCCCCCGGTGTACCCAATTCCCAACTCGAACATCCGGAAAGGAGGGCTGCGTGAACTACTGCCACCACCGTCAGCGCGGCCCTGTCTGTGCCCTGCGAGCTTGCTTGCAGGGCTGACCAGGACGGTCCGGGTTTTCCCGCTTCGATTTTTGGTCTGCCCTTCGTAGTGCCGCTGAACCTGGCCTGATGGCCTAGGGGCGCACCGTCAAAGTGCATTGAGCCGGATTTTCCGGACAGACCAGAGAAATCGACATGGCCCTGATCAGCCTCAAATCTCTCGGCGTCACCATGAGTGCGCCGCTCTTCTCCAACCTCGACCTCATCATCGGCGCCGGCGACCGGCTCGGCATCGTCGCGGCCAATGGCCGTGGCAAATCGACACTTCTCAAATGCCTGGCCGGCGAAGTCGAAGCCACGACCGGCGACATCACCCGGTCGCGCGGCCTGCGCGTCGGCCATGTCGAGCAATCCATCCCTGACGCATTCCTCGGCCGCAGCTTCCATGACGTCGTCGCCGATGCCTTGCCGCCCGAACAGCGCGACAGCGAGCTGTGGCGCGTCGCCGTCGTGCTGGATTCGCTCGAGGTGCCGGAAGACATGCGCGGCCGGCCGATGCGCGCTCTGAGCGGCGGCTGGCAGCGTCTGGCGCTGATCGCCCGCGTCTGGGTCACCGATCCGGACGTGCTTCTGCTCGACGAGCCGACCAATCATCTCGACCTCGCCAGGATCAGCCAGCTGGAAACATGGCTCAACGCGCTGCCACGCGATGTGCCGGTCATCATCGCCAGCCACGACCGCGCCTTCCTCGACGCGGCCACCAACCGTACCCTGTTCCTGCGCCCGCAAGAATCGCCGGTGTTCGCGCTGCCCTATTCGCGGGCAAGGCAGGCGCTCGACGAGCTCGATGCCTCGACGGCGCGCAAGTTCGAGCGCGACATGAAGATCGCCCAGCAGTTGCGCAAACAGGCCGCCAAGTTGAACAATATCGGCATCAATTCCGGCAGCGACCTTTTGACGGTGAAGACCAGGCAGCTCAAGGAACGTGCCGAGAAGCTGGAGGATGCCGCCATACAAGCGCATCGCGAGCGTTCGGCCGGCGCGATCAAGCTGGCGAACCGCGGCACCCACGCCAAGGTGCTGATCACGCTGGAGGACGCGCCGGTCGAAGCCCCTGACGGCACGCTGCTGTTCAGGACCGGCAAGCGCCACATATGCCAAGGCGATCGCATCGTGCTGCTTGGCCGCAACGGCGTCGGCAAGACGCGCTTCATCGCAATGATCCGCGGCGCCATCGCCGAGCCGGGATCGGTCGCGAACATCAAGGTGACGCCGTCGACCGTGCTCGGTTACAGCGATCAGGCGCTGTCGGGCGTCGATGGCGACGACACGCCGCTGGCGATGGTCTCGCGCCGCTTCGAGGTCGGCGAGCATCGCGCCCGCTCGCTGCTCGCCGGCGCCGGCGTCGCGATCGAGATGCAGGAGAAGAAGATCGGCGCTCTGTCCGGCGGACAGAGATCGAGGCTGATGATGCTGGTGCTCAGGCTCATCCATCCCAATTTCTATCTGCTCGACGAGCCGACCAACCATCTCGACATCGACGGCCAGGAAGCATTGGAGGACGAATTGTTGAAGCATCAGGCGAGCTGCCTGCTTGCCTCGCATGACCGCTCCTTCATCCGCGCCGTCGGCAATCGCTTCTGGCTGATCGACAAGCGGCGGCTGACCGAGGTCGACGACCCGGAAGCGTTCTTCCGCTCGGTCGCCGAGATGCCGAACTGAGACGATACCTCTGTTGGGCCGGCACTGCCGGCCCGACAGGCGTTGCTGCCGGCCCGGCGATACTTTTCCACCTGCTAAAAAAAGCGCATTCTGAACTGCTTAGCCATGGAGGGAATGGGCCATGCGTGCAGTGGAAATCGTCAGCAATCTCTATCAGGCCTATGCGGATCGCGACATCGAGGGCGCCTTGTCTCGGTGCGCTGAAGATGTCGTGTTCCGCTGGATTGCCGATCCCCGGCAATCGCGTCATGCCGGCACCGCGCACGGCAAGCAGGAATTCCTCGCCAGGCTCCTGGCGCTCGATGACGACTTCGAGTACCGGCATTTTGTCCCCGTCGAGCTCATCGACGGCGGCGACAAGGTGGCCGCGCAAGTCGAGATCCACATGACGCGCCGCGCCACCGGCGAGGAGCTCATCATGCGTACCGCCAATTTCTGGACGGTCCGCGACGGCGAGATCATCGAGATGGTGGAATATTACGACACCGCGCTGGCCGCGTCGGTGCTCTGAAAAAAAAATCGAGGGCGACCTGTCGGATCGCCGATTGCCGCCTCGTCCTTGGGATGCCGACACGATGATGCCGGCATCAACCAGGGAGAGACATCATGTCGGTACTGTCATCCATCGGCCGTCTTGCCAACCGCTATGCCCAGGCGCGCGCGCGTCATCGCAGCGAGCGCATCCTGCTGTCGCTGCCGGCCGAGCTGCGCAAGGACATCGGCTTTCCGGAGATTTTCGAAACGCGCGAAAGCCGCCGCGCCGCCACCTTCACGGCGAAGGTCATATAAGTCGCTTTCGATGCGATCGTTTTGCAGCCGCGCTTGCCGCCCGAGCTGTTTGGGCCAGCTACTCTAAAAATAATTTGCGGGCCATGTAGGATCGCCGCCGCTTCATCCGTCCTGGGGTCGCAAAACCGGATCAACCCGTGAAGAGGAACACGAGAATGAACGACCAGACCCCGCCCCGCGCCAAGGTCCTTGGCGGATTGACCCCCTACCTGCAGGTCGATGGCGCCATCAAGGCCGCCGAGTTCTACAAGAAGGCTTTCGGCGCCGAGGAAGTGTTCGCCTATCCGCCTGACGACAAGGGCCGGACCATGCACATCCATCTCTACGTCAACGGCTCGACGCTGATGCTGGGCGATGCTTATCCCGAACACGGCCATCCGCACCAGGCGGCACAGGGCTATACGCTGCAGCTGCATCTCGGCAGCGACGACATCGATGCCTGGTGGAAGCGCGCGGTGGATGCCGGCTGCGAGATCGTCACCCCGCTGCAGGTGATGTTCTGGGGCGACCGCTGGGGCCAGGTGAAAGACCCGTTCGGCGTCGCCTGGGCGATGAACGCGCCGGTGAAGTGAATATCGTAGCGAGCGGCGTCACCCGCCTGCGGCGTGGCTGACGCGCTCACGCCGGGTCGTATCCCCGCCGACCCGGCGCTCGTATTTCAGTAAGAGGAGACTGTGATGTCCTATGTCGATGGCTTCGTGCTCGCCGTGCCGAAGGCAAATCTCGATGCGTACAAGAAGATGGCCGAGAACGCCGGCGCCGTCTGGATGGAGCACGGCGCGATTGCCTATGTCGAATGCGTCGGCGACGACGTGCCCTATGGCGAGCTGACCTCGTTCCCGCGCGCCGTGCAGGCGAAGGACGACGAGGTCGTCATCTTCTCCTGGGTCGTCTACGAGTCCAGGCAGAGGCGCGACGCGGTCATGGCCAAGGTGATGGCCGATGAGCGTCTCAAGATGGACTGGTCGGCCATGCCGTTCGACGGCAAGCGTATGATCTTCGGCGGCTTCCAGCCATTCATCCAGCTTTGAGGAGCGACGGAACGCCAGTGTCGGCTGATCGCAATCCGTTGCGATTGGCCGAGACGCTCGTCAGGTCGTCATCCACGGGCGGAGCAAGGAGCGAAGCGACGCGGCGCAGACCCGAGGATCCATTCCGTTACCTATGAGCTTTGCAGCGATGCAAAACGACCTCTGTTCTGCGCCGCCTTTAACCTTCGCGCGAGGTCACGGAATGGATCCTCGGGTCTACGCGTCCGCTTCGCTCCCGCTCCGCCCGAGGATGACGAAGTTCGGGCGCTTCGGCCAATCGCTGACGCGTGTGCTAGTTCAGCCGATCAAGCAGCGGCTTCAGCCGCTCCCCATACCTCTTCCACAGATCGACCGAGCCCTGATACATCGGCTGGCGCACCTGCGCGGCGGAAGCGGTGCGCACCGGCCGGTCCGTCTCGTGGAAGGACAGCACCTTGTCGTCCCAGGGCAGGCCGAGATACGCCATCAGCGCCCGCGACTGCCCTTCCTGGTCGGCGACGAAATCCTCATAGCGCACATCATGCACGACGCCTGGCAGCACCTTGTGCCAATGCGCCATGATGTCTGTGTAGAGGTTATGGAAATCGGCGAGCTCGCCGAGGTCGTAGCCGTAGCGGTGGCTGTCGCCGCGGAAATGCACTTTGAAGATCGACAGGCACGTGGCCGCCGCATCGCGCGCGCAATGGACGATCTTGGCCTTCGGCAGCATCATGTGCAGGAAGCCGACCAGCAGGAAGTTGCCCGGCATCTTGTCGGTGACATGGCGGTAGCCCGGATAGCGGGTATGCAGCATGTCGAGATAGGCTTGGCCCGCCTCGGCGAACGCCTTGTCGGGCATATCGTCGATACCGGCGGGGAAGCCGCCCGGCATGCTCATCGGAAACTGCTTGCCGACGGCCGTCTTCAGGATGTTCAACTCGCCCGCGCCAAAGACCGTCGAGTGGCTGGCGATGATCTGCTCGACCAGCGTGGTGCCGGAGCGCGGCATGCCGACGACGAAAATCGGCGTGTCGTCGGAAATGCCGCTTGGCCTGCGCTTCTCGAAGAAGGCTGTGTCGAAGGCCGCCTTCATCGCCTCGAATTCGCCGCGCGTGCGCGCGGGATCGTAGTCGATCGCCTTGCGGCGGATGGCATTGCCCTCGGCGAAATAGTCGAAGGCGCGACCGTAATCCTTGAGGTCGTCATTGACCTTGCCCAGGCCGAAGGAGAGCTGCATGCGCGCGAGGCTGCCTTGCGGCGCCTTGGCGTGCTCGGCCTCCATGCCGGAAAGCTCCTTGTCGCGCTCGGTCTGGCGCTTGACCTGCGAGAGCAGCAGCCAGGCTTTCGACATGTTCGGGGCGATCGCCAATGCCTGGCGGGCGAAATCGGCCGCCTCGCCGAGCTTGCCCTTCTCCATCATCGCGACGCCAAGCCCGTAGAGAAGCTCGGCGTCCTTCGGCCGGATCGACAGCGCCTCGCTAAACAGCTTGATCGCCTCATCCAGCCGCCCGGCCTCCTGCATCGTCTCGGCAAGGCCGATGCGCGCGCGGACATGGAACGGGTTGCGGCCGATGGTGCCGCGATAGATCTCCTCAGCCGCGTCGAGCTGTCCGAGCTGCTTCAGCGACGAGCCGAGATTGTCGCGCGCGGCCAGTTGGTCCGGCCGGATATCCACCGCGCCGCGGAAGAAATCGATCGCGGCGGCGACGCGCCCGAGATCGCGCATGACCGTGCCCATATTGTTGAGGAAGTCGGCATTCTGGGGCTGCAGCGTCACGGACTGCTCGATGAGATCGAGCCCTTCCTCGCTCCTGCCGGTCTGGTGCAGCAGCAGCCCGAGGAAATGCAACGCGGCGGCATGGTTCGGCTGCTGCCCCAATACCTGCCGGTAGAGGCCCTCGGCCTCCTGGCGCCGGTCGGCCTGGTGCAGTTGCAGCGCCTTTTGCACATAAGGATCGAGCGGGTTCACCGAGCCACCTGGCCTGCCACCGGCGTTTGCCGCTCTTCTGCGATCTTTGTTAATGGGAAACCTGCCGTGTTTGTTGGTCCGCCGGACCTAAGCCATGCGGGCAAGAGATTCAAGACAAACGTCAGCGCGCCTCGCGGTGTCTATCTTGCGAATGGACACCGCGGTCTGCTCAGCACGGCCCGTCGCCGACGATGCGATAGTCCGCCGCGCGCGCCTCGCAGGCGTTCGGGAAGGTGCGCATCTGCCCATGGCGCCTGGCGCAGACCGGCGCGTATTCGCGCGTGCAGAAGGCTTGTTCGCCACCACCACCGCCGCCCTCGCGGCAAGGACCGTCCCGCACGATGCGGTAGCCTTCCCTTTCAGCCAGGCAGGCATTGGCAAAGGTCTGCCGGTCGCCGCCGCGCCGGGCGCAGACCGGTTGGTACTGCATGGTGCAGAGCTGCGGATGCGGCCGGGACGGCAGCGGGCGCGGCCCATCGTCGACGGCGACGGTGCAGGCTGCCAGCAGCGCCGACAGCGTGAAAACGACAACGCCCTGCCATGACACTGCAAGAAGCCGCATATACCCCTCCTCCATCCCGGCGTGTGATGCCGGCTCGCGGTATCCTCGCATCCTTCGCGTTAAACGCAACCATCGTTTGTGGAACCACGGAACGGTCGTCGCCGCCCTCATTCTGGCCCATGCTTGGCCCGCCTCTGGCCGATGACCGGTGATAGGGCCGGGTCTATCGAGGCCCAGCGTTGGACGCGCCGCTGGCCGCCCGCGAGCGTCGTCTTGCAACCATCACGTTTCCGTGTAATAAAAATCATGTTCGGGCATTTGCGACCCGGAGAGCGGAACGTTTTGGACGACCTTTCCCCGATAAGTGTGAATCTCTGACAACCCCGTTTTTCGGCGGGGGGTTTGACCATGCGCGAATGCATGACCGCCGAAGCAACCACCGGGATTTGCCCAAGGCGCGAGGCAGCGGGCAAACCACCAAGACTGACACGGGTGAAGGAGTTTTCCCCAATGGCCCAGACCGGTACTGTAAAGTTCTTCAATGCCACCAAAGGCTTCGGCTTTATCACGCCGGATGGTGGCGCCAAGGACGTGTTCGTCCACATTTCCGCGATCGAGGCCTCTGGCCTGCGCACGCTGGTCGACGGCCAGAAGGTCACCTTCGACGTCGAGCCGGACCGCATGGGCAAGGGCCCGAAGGCGGTCAACCTGCGCGCCGCCTGATCCGCCGAAACAGCCTATCGTTGCGGATGCAATGGTGCGGCAGGATCATGAACCGGCTTCAGGACAGGCCTGAATTTGCGAAGGCGCGACCGAAAAGGTTGCGCCTTTTTTGCGCGCAAATGCTTGGATCGGCAGGCGAAAACTTTCTCTTGCCGATAGCGCTAAAATAAAGGACAAATTTCCTCTCGGGCAGTTTGCCGGCCCGAGACTTGACTTGATGGGATCAAAGGAGTTTCCCATGCCGCAGACCGGCACCGTCAAATTCTTCAACCATGCCAAGGGCTTCGGCTTCATCACGCCCGATGATGGCGCGAAGGATGTCTTCGTCCACATCTCGGCTGTGCAGGCGTCGGGCCTTCCCGGTCTTGAGGATGGGCAGAAAGTGACATTCGACACCGAGCCGGACAAGCGCGGCAAGGGTCCGAAGGCCGTCAATCTGTCGGTCGGCTAAGCCGGCTCGCGACGGATCCGACGGAAGCTTTTCAGGCGGGACCGCTCCCGCCCCGGAACGGATTGTGCCTAGGTCCAGAAAGGTCGCCGGCTTCGAAAATCGCCAAGCCTCGCAAACCGCCGAGGCTCGAAAAATCCCCAGGCCTCGAAAAATCGTTTACGCCGATTTCCGTTCAGCCTCCGTTCAGCCACGGTCTTCTATTAACCTTTGCTAAAGCCGGTCCGTATCCCCCGAAAAACGCGCGGGCCGGCGCTAAGGAGACCGAAAATGAACCGTTTTCTCAGGACCGCCATCCTCAGTGTTGGCATTGCCGCGACCACCTTGGCCACCTTCTCGGCGGCCAATGCGGACGACTGGCGCTGGCACCATCATCGTCATCATGGCGGTGACGCCCTCGCCGCCGGCGTTGTCGGCCTCGCGGCCGGCGCTCTGATCGGCAGCGCGCTCAGCAACCCCGGGCCGCGCTATTACGAACCGGCCTATGGTGACGATTATTATGTCTACCGGCCGGTGCGCCGCTACTATGTTCAGCAGCCGCGCGTCGTCTATGCCGACCGCTACGCCGAGCCGTGGACCCGCGGCTGGTACGAGTATTGCTCGGACCGCTACCGCAGCTTCAATTCGCGGACCGGCACTTTCACCGGCAGTGACGGCGCTCAGCATTTCTGCGTCGCCAATTAAGAAAACCCAGGTTCCCTACCTTAAAAGCGCCGCCCTTGGGCGGCGCTTTTTTGAATAACTCGCCAACGATGGCTATGCCGAGATTCAGGTCAGGCCGAGCCGAGAGCGATGGGTTCCGAGAACCGGAGCGGAGCGTACTTACAGTACGTGAGCACCGGAAGCGCAGGAAACTGACGCTCGCAGGCCGGCATCACCTGAATATCGGCATAGCCTAGGTCAGAAACGGATTGGTCCGCCGTTCATCGCCAAGGCGGCTACCCGGGCCATGGCCGCAGATGAAACCTATGTCGTCGCCTAGCGGCAGAAGCTTGTCCTTGATTGAGGCGATCAGCGCTGCGTGGTCGCCGCCGGGCAGGTCGGTGCGCCCGATCGAGCCGCGGAACAGCACGTCGCCGACATGCGCGAATTTGGCCGCCCGGTTGTAGTAGACGACATGGCCCGGCGCATGTCCCGGGCAATGCAGCACTTCGAACACATGGTTGCCGAACGACACCGTTTCGCCTTCGGTGAGAAAACGGTCCGGCACGCAATTGCGCACCGGATCGGTGAGGCCGAAACGTTTGGCCTGGTTCTCGAGATTGGCAAGCAGCGGCTTGTCGGCCTCATGTGGGCCGATAATGTCGATGCCCAGCGCGTCCTTCAGGTCCATCGCGCCGCCGGCATGGTCGATATGGCCGTGCGTGATCCAAATTGCGCCGGCGGTGATGGCATTGTCCTTCAGCGCCGACAGTATCTGGTCGACATCGCCGCCGGGATCGACCACGACGCCCGACCTGTCGTCCATGTCGAAGAGAATGGTGCAGTTCTGCTGGAAGGGCGTGACCGGCACGATACCGGCATTGAGCTGACCCATGGCATTCCTTTCCCTTCCTTCGAAGTGTCGCCCTGATGTAGACAGCCCGGCGAACCTCGTCCACCATTGTCCGAACTTCGGGAGGAAATGCGCGGCCGAGGCCCGCTGGCCATGTTTCCAAAGGAATGGGCGGCCGAGGCCGCCGGCTTGGTAATAAAGAATGGGCGGCCGAGGCCGCCCATGGCAAAGTCCGAAAGACCGGAGCTATTTCTTCATCGCATTCATGACCGCGCCGACGATGCCGGTCAGGATCGCGCCACCCCCAACGCCGCCGAGGAGGTTCTTCAGGTCGAGCGCGCTGCCGATGCCGCCCGCCGCCGCTGCCGCGTCAACGCCGCCGCCGCCGAGCAGGCTGCCGAGAATGGCCGCGCCGCCGACGCCGCCGATCGCACCGCTGAGGATTTTGGTAAGTTGGCCCATCGCCGCCTGCTTGAACGCCGCGCCAACCGCCTGGCCACCGATAACGCCGGCAATTACCTGTACAACGATCTGAATAATCGTGTTGCTGTCCATGTAACTAGTCCCTCCATAGCCGCCAGCCTCCTCGGGCCGACGCCATCATGAGACGCCGAATTGTTCGAAAGTCAAATGCGCGCGCGCTTAAATAAAAGGGGCGGCTTGAAAACCGCCCCTATTGCACAAAAAAGCTGTGACTATCTCTATTCTGCAGCGATTGCATGCTTTGGCTGCACCGCGGCGGAATAGTCATTCATCAATGTCTTGGCGATCTCGCCGACCTCGAATCGGTATGGACCGATCTCGGAAACCGGCGTGACCTCGGCGGCGGTGCCGGTGAGGAAGCACTGCTCGAAACCTTCGAGCTCCTCCGGCATGATGGCGCGCTCGATCACCTCGAAACCGCGGTCCTTCGCCAGGCCGATCACCGTGCGGCGGGTTATGCCGTCGAGGAAGCAGTCGGGCGTCGGCGTATGGATCTTGCCGTCCTTGACGAAGAAGATGTTGGCGCCCGTGGCTTCCGCCACCTGGCCGCGCCAATCGAGCATCATGGCGTCGGCGTAGCCCTTGGCCTCGGCGGCGTGCTTGGACAGCGTGCAGATCATGTAGAGGCCGGCGGCCTTCGACTTGGACGGCGCGGTGCGCGGATCGGGCCGGCGCCATTCGGCGACGTCGAGCCGAATGCCCTTGAGCTTCTGCGCGGGATCGAAATAGCTCGGCCACTGCCAGATGGCGATGGCGCAGTTGATGCGGTTGTTCTGCGCCGAAACGCCCATCTGCTCGCTGCCGCGCCAGGCGATCGGACGCACATAGGCGTCCTGGAAACCCTGCTTCTTCAACAGCGTGCGGCAGGCCTCGTCGATCTCGGCGACCGGATAGGGAATCTTGAAGCCGAGCAGGCGCGCCGATTCATGCAGGCGCTCATTGTGCTCGGTCAGCTTGAAGATCTGGCCGCCATAGGCGCGCTCGCCCTCGAAGACGGCACTGGCATAATGCAGGCCATGGGTCAGCACATGGATCTTGGCGTCGGCCCATTTGACGAACTCGCCGTTCATCCAGATGAAGCCTTCCAATTGATCGAAGGGAACGGATGCCATGGAAACCTCCCGCGGGCAGGCGCCCGCAAATCGTTGTGTTTATGACCTTCCGAACCGGCCCCGCACAGGATCCGAAACGCTGGCCAATGCTTGAAAGCGTAGGCGGATATTCAATCCGTGGCAAACTCAGGAAGTTCCGGAAAAACGGCTTCCTCTTGCCTTTTTGTTCGCAATCCGCCGAAAAGCTTGTCAAAAATTATCATTGCCCGGAAATTACGTCAATAGTACTGACGTAATTCCCGCCTCGCATGGAGAAACGATGACGAGCCCCGCAGCCGGAAAACCGATCAGGACGGCCATCGCCGATGAGGACGGCATCGACTTCGCCATCATCGAGCTGTTTTTCTTCGCCTATCGCGATTTCACCTCCGACCCGGACCAGATCCTCGCCGATTACGGCTTCGGCCGCGCCCATCATCGCGTGCTGCATTTCGTCAACCGCAGGCCCGGCCTCACCGTCGCCGAGCTGCTCGATGTGCTGAAGATCACCAAGCAGAGCCTGGCGCGGGTTTTGAAGCAGTTGATCGACACAGATCACATCGTCCAGGTGCAGGGTCCGCGCGACCGCCGGCAGCGCGAGCTTTACCCGACCGCCAAGGGTCGCGCCCTGGCCCTGGCGCTGGCGCGGCCACAGTCGCGCCGCATCCGTGCGGCATTGGAGGATTCCGGAACCACCGAACGCGCCACGATCGAGCGTTTCCTGGAAGCGATGGTCAATCCGGAACTAAGAGCGCAGATCGACATTGTGCCTGCGCAAACATCGGGGAAGAACCATGGAGACCATTGAGAAGGTCGATCATCCGTCAGCGCCCGACGATGACGCGCCGCATCTTCTGGTCGTCGACGACGACACGCGTATCCGCAACCTGCTCAAGCAGTATCTGTCCGAGAACGGTTTTCGCGTCACTGTGGCCGGCAATTCCGGCGAGGCCAGGCGCAAGCTCGCCGGCCTCGACTTCGACCTTCTGGTGCTCGATGTGATGATGCCGGGCGAGACCGGCGTCGACCTCACCAAGGCGCTGCGGGCCGAGAAGAACGTGCCGATCCTGATGCTGACGGCGCTGTCCGAGACCGACAGCCGCATCACCGGCCTGGAAGCCGGCGCCGATGACTACCTGCCCAAACCGTTCGATCCGCGCGAGCTGATCCTGCGCATCAACAACATCCTGCGCCGTGGCGGCCCGGCGGCAACGCCGAAGGTGGAGCAACTGGTGTTCGGGCCCTACACATTCCAGATCGCCAAGCGTGAATTGAAGCGCGGCGGCGAGGCGCTTAAGCTGACCGACCGCGAGCAGGAGATCCTCGCGATCTTCGCCGCGCGGGCGGGCGAGACCATACCGCGCCATGAGCTGGTGGGCGATGAATCGGATGTCGGCGAGCGCACCATAGACGTGCAGATCAACCGGCTGCGCCGCAAGATAGAGCGCGATCCGTCCAATCCGGTGTGGCTGCAGACGGTGCGCGGTATTGGGTATCGGCTCAGCGTCGAATAGGTTACCGTCGAAGGCCCTTTGCTGAACGGCCATCGACGAGCGGAAGGGCGAATGGCGACCACGCAACTGGACAAGCCGAAAGGAAGCGGTCCCGGCGATCTCGCATTGCGGACGCTGAGGGCGATGCCGCGTGCCTGGAACCGGTTCTGGCGCCTGGTCGCGCTCTATATGCCGAAACGGCTTTACGCCCGCTCGCTGATCATCGTGATCGCGCCGATGATCCTGCTGCAGTCGGTGGTCGCCTTCGTCTTCATGGAGCGCCACTGGCAGACGGTCACGCAGCGCCTGTCGCAGGCGACCATCTCGGACATAGCGGCCGTCATCGACATGATGGAGACCTATCCGCACGACGCCGACTACGCCAACATCATCCGCATCGCCCAGGACCGCATGCAGTTGAAGGTGGATCTGCTGCCGCCGGATCCGCTGCCGCCGCCCGGTCCCAAACCGTTCTTCTCGATCCTCGACGAGGCCTTGTCATCGGAGATCACGAAGCAGATCAACCGCCCGTTCTGGATCGACACGGTCGGTAATTCCAACGTCGTCGAGGTTCGCGTCCAGCTTGAAGGCAAGGTGCTGCGCGTCTTCGTGCGGCGCAGCCAGGCTTATGCCTCGAACACCCATATCTTCCTGATCTGGATGGTCGGCACCTCGCTGGTGCTGTTGATGATCGCCATCCCGTTCCTGCGCAATCAGATCAGGCCGATCCTGACGCTCGCCGAGGCCGCCGAGAGTTTCGGCAAAGGTCGGCCGATGCCGCGCGATTTCCGCCCGCGCGGCGCCGAGGAAGTCCGTCGCGCCGGCTTCGCCTTCATCCAGATGCGAGAGCGCATCGAGCGCCAGATCGAGCAGCGCACCGCGATGCTGACCGGCGTCAGCCACGACCTCAGGACCATCCTCACCCGCTTCAAGCTGCAGCTGGCGCTGGCCGGCGGCAAGTCCGAGACCAAGGCCGCGCTGAACCAGGACATCGACGACATGCAGTCGATGCTGGAAGGTTATCTCTCCTTTGCCCGCGGCGAGTCCGCGGAGGATACCGGCCGCTTCGACCTTGAGACCTATTTCCAGAAGCTCGGCGAGGAAGCGCAATTGCGCGGCTGCAAGCTCGCGACGACGCTGGTCGGCGATCCGACCGTGCATGTGCGGCCGAACGCCTTTGCCCGTTTGCTGTCGAACGTCATCGGCAATGCTTTCCGCTATGCCAAGACCGTCGAGGTCCACGCCAATCATGGCCCCGGCTCGCTCACCGTCACCATCGACGACGATGGACCGGGCATCGCGCCCGACAAGCGCGAAGAGGTGTTCAAGCCTTTCCTGCGGCTCGACGAGGCGCGCAATCTCGATGCCAGCGGCACCGGCCTTGGCTTGTCGATCGCCCGCGACATCGCCCGCAGCCACGGCGGCGACGTCAGCCTCGAGGACAGCCCGCTCGGCGGCCTGCGCGCAGTGATCAAGGTGCCTGCGTAAGTCCAGCCGAGGCAGGCTTCATCCGCCCGTCATGAAATCATGGTCAAGAGCGCGCATGAAGCGCGCGACCTCTGTTGATTCGGCCCTGCCGCACCGCTTCGATCCGGCCCCTGCCCGGGCGCGCTGGAGCGAGGCGCGAGCGGCTGCCTGGTCGCCGTTCCGGCACCGCGCCGGCGCGCTCAGGAATTATTACGGCAAAGGATCGCCATGTGTGTCGGGGTCGCTATGCGTATCCTGATGGTCACCGACGCGTGGCGGCCCCAGGTCAACGGCGTGGTGCACACGTTGGAACGCCTCACCGAGGCGCTGAAACCCTTCGACGTCGAGCTCGATTTCCTGACGCCGAACCTGTTTCGCACCTTGCCGATGCCGACCTATCCCGACATCCGCTTGGCGCTGACCACGCCTGGCCGCGTCGCGCGCGTGATCGAGGCCGCCAAGGCCGACCACATCCACATCGTCACCGAAGGTCCGCTCGGCATCATGGCGCGCCGCCATTGCCGAAAAGTGGGCCGCCCCTTCACCACCAGCTACCACACGCGCTTTCCGGAATATCTCAGCGCCCGCCTGCCGGTGCCGGAGAGCTGGGCTTACAATTGGCTGCGCGACTTCCACAATTCCGGACAGGGCACGCTTGTCGCCACGCAATCGCTGGCGGACGATCTCGCGGCACGCGGCTTCAACAAGCTGAGGCCCTGGACGCGCGGCGTCGACACCGACCATTTCCGGCCCAACAAGCGCAAGGAAACCGGATACCCCCGTCCGGTTTTCCTATGCGTCGGCCGCGTCGCGATCGAAAAGAACCTGACCGCCTTCCTCGATCTCGACCTGCCCGGCAGCAAGGTTATCGTCGGCGAAGGACCGGAACTGGCAAAGCTCAAGGCGCGCCATCCCAGCGCGCATTTTCTCGGCCACCGCCCGAACGACGAGCTGGCCGAGATCTACGCGTCGGCCGATGTCTTCGTTTTTCCGAGCCGCACCGATACCTTCGGCAATGTCATCATCGAGGCGCTGGCCAGCGGAACGCCCGTCGCCGCCTATCCGGTGACCGGACCGATCGATATTGTCGGCGATGGCGTCGGCGGGGCCGTGTCGAACGATCTGGGCGAGGCGGCGATGAAGGCGCTTCACGTCGATCGCGCCGAAGCGCGCCAGCGCGCGATGCGCTATAGTTGGCAGGCCTGCGCCGAAATGTTCCTCGACGCCGTCGACGAAGCGCTGGGCATGCCAAGCAAGCGCGCCGATCAGGACAGAGCGGCTCCAGTTCGCCCCAGGCTCGCCCTAGAATAGGCGCCCGCCGTCCGGCACTTTGCGCTCGATGGCGCCGAGCACCACGGCGCCCTCTTCGTCGGGAAAGCCCAGCGTCAGCACTTCCGACATGAACGGGCCGATCTGGCGCGGCGGGAAATTGACCACCGCGAAGACCTGGCGGCCGATCAGCGTTTCCGGCGCGTAGTATTTGGTGATCTGCGCCGACGACTTCTTTACCCCGATCGCCGGGCCGAAATCGATCTTCAGCTTGATCGCCGGCTTGCGCGCCTCCGGAAACGGCTCGGCCTCGACGATCGTGCCGGCACGGATGTCGACACGGTCGAAATCGGCAAAGCTGATCTCGGGCTTGCGCTCGCTGCTGGAACTCATCGGCGATGTCGGCTTGGCTCAGGCGTTTCCATGGGTCTCAAAGAGCACGCTGGACAGCGCGTCCTTGGCCGATGTACCCGACCAGACGACGAACTGGAAGGCCTGGAAATAGCATTCGCAGGCCTCTAGCGCCGACGACAGAAGCACCTCGACCTGCTGGCTCGAAGGCTCGACCCCGCCGGCAAGCAGCAGCGACTGCCGGAACATGATCGCGCCTTCCTGCTCCCACAGGTCGAAATGCCCGAACAGCATCTGCTCGTTGATCAGCGAAAGCAGCCGCATCACTTCCAGCGCGCGCGTCTCCGGCACCTTGATGTCGAAGGCGCAGGCCAGATGCAGCGCCTCGAAATCCTCCATCCAGGAAAAGGAGACGTGATAGTCTGTCCAGCTGCCGGCCACCGAAATCGAAATCTCGTCGTCGCCGGCGCGCTCGAAGGACCAGTCGTTGTTGTGGGCCACCTGCTCGATGACATCCACCGGGTGGATTTCGCGGGAGAATTCGAGTTCGAGGAGTTCCATGAATGCTTCCTGTGTTCAGGGGAGCGCCACACGCTCCGCGGGGCACACACGACGAACAATCTTGTCTAGAACTCGGACGGTCAGGACTTTCCAACACAAAGACCCAACCGGACCCCACCGCCCGGCGCATGACCCTGCTTCGAATCATGCAACAAATTCAGTCTATTGATCGGGAGTCGCGTGAACAGCCCAATTTTTCGCACTGCGCCATCCGCATGTGGAAAGGTGGCTGTCAGGAAGATTCATGCAATGCCGGTAAACGATTCACGGCAAAGCGATTTTTCGGATCGCGCTATGTGGAAAAGTTTAACGATTATTTTTTTGCGCGGGGCTTTGCAGCACCCGCTGGTGCGGCCTGTCCGGTCAGTTCGGCGAGCCTGGCCTCGAGCGCCTCGACGCGCGTCGCCAGCTGGATGTTGTCTTCCCTCGCCTTGACCGCCATCTCGCGCACGGCCTCGAATTCTTCGCGCTGCACCACATCCATGGAATTCAGCATGCGCTCGGCCTGGGCCCGGAACGCCGTCTCCACTTCGCGCCGCACGCCCTGCGCGGCACCCGCGGCATCGGTCATGATCTTTGCGAATTCATCGAGAATGCGGTTCGGTCCAGTCGCCATGGCAGATCCTCGCTTTGTCGTTTTGACGTAGTGGGGCGCGGCGCGGAATGCAAGCGAAGCCTTGCCTTGACCCCGCCAAAACCCTGCCGCATGGTCCGCGCCCAATCGTGACCGTCACCGGGGAACCGTTTTGAGCGAATATTTCCTGCTGCCGCTGGCCTCCCTGCCCTTCCCCAACATCGATCCGGTCATCGTCCATATCGGGCCGCTGGCGGTGCATTGGTACGGCGTCGGCTATATCGTCGGCATACTCTTTGCCTGGTGGTACGCCAAGCGCCTGGTCACCAACCCGCGCCTGTGGCCCGACGGCAATCTGCCGATGAAGCCCGAGGACCTCGACGACTTCATCGTCTGGGCGGCGATCGGCGTCGTGCTCGGCGGGCGCACCGGCTACGTGCTCTTCTACGATCTGCCGCGCTATATCGCGCATCCGCTTGACATCTTCGCGGTCTGGCAGGGCGGCATGTCGTTCCATGGCGGCCTGCTTGGCGTCATCCTCGCCATGACGCTGTTTTCGCTCAAGCGCCGCATTCCCACCTGGACATTGTTCGATGTGGTGTCGGCTGGCGTGCCGGTTGGGCTGGGCCTGGTCCGGGTCGCCAACTTCATCAATTCGGAGCTTTGGGGCCGGCCGTCGGACGTGCCCTGGGCGATCGAATTCCCCAATGGCGGCCCGTTCACCCGCCACCCCAGCCAGCTCTACGAGGCGCTGCTCGAAGGGCTCGTGCTTTTCCTGGTGCTGTGCTTCCTCACCCATTCGCGCCTGAAGCTGAAGACGCCGCGCTTCGTCGGCGGCGCCTTCATCTGCGGCTACGGCCTGTCGCGCATCTTTGTCGAGTTCTTCCGCGAGCCCGACCAGCAGCTTGGTTATCTGCTCGGCACCGGCTGGCTGACCATGGGCATGATCCTGTCCACGCCGATGGTGCTCGCCGGTATCTGGGCCATGGCTACGGCGAAGCCGGCGGCCGAGCCGCGGGCGGCATGACCCGGCTGAAGGAGCGCATCATAGGCCTGATCGGCGCGGCGGGGCCGATCCCGGTCAGCGAATATATGGCGCTCTGCCTGTTCGATCCCGACGCCGGTTACTACACGACGCGCGAGCCCTTCGGCGCCGCCGGAGACTTCATCACCGCGCCAGAGATCAGCCAGATGTTCGGCGAACTCGTCGCCGTCTGGCTCTACCAGGCCTGGCAAGGTGCCGGCCGGCCGTTGCCTGCGACCTTCGCCGAGATCGGTCCCGGCCGCGGCACCCTGATGAACGACATGCTGCGCACCTGGTCACGGCTCGACCCGGCGCTCGTGGCCGGCGCCTCCTTTGCCATGATCGAGACCAGCCCGCGCCTGGCTGAAATCCAGAGAGAGACACTTGCCGGCCAAGACGCAAAGCTTGCCTGGCACCAGACCATCGACACGCTGCCGCGGCAGCCGCTCTTCATCGTCGGCAACGAGCTGTTCGACGCGGTGCCGATCCGGCAGTTCGTCCATGTCGGCGAAAGCTGGCGAGAGCGCGTGGTCGGCCTCGATGGCGCCGATGAACTGCGTTTCTTCGCCGGCGCGGGGTCTGTCGATCCGGCACTGCTACCGGCCGCCGCGGCCGATGCGCCGCAAGGCGCCGTCGCCGAAATCGCGCCCGCCCGTTCGGCGCTGATGGCGGCGATCGCCGAACGCATCGCCGGCCAGGGCGGCGCCGGCCTGTTCATCGACTACGGCCACCTCCGGCCGGGGATCGGCGACACCTTCCAGGCGCTGCGCCGGCATCGGCGCGAAGACGTGCTGGCCAACCCAGGTGAAGCCGATCTCACCGCCCATGTCGATTTCACGCCCCTTGCCGATATGGCGCGCGCTCACGGTCTCGATGTGCAATTGTCGACCCAGGGCGAATTCCTGCTCGGCATGGGCCTGCTCGAGCGCGCCGGCACGCTCGGTGCCGATGCCGATGCCAAGACACGTCAAGCCATTTCGGACGCGGTCGAACGCCTGGCCGGCCCCGACGCGATGGGTGAGCTGTTCAAGGTCATGAAGGTCCTGCCGGCGGCCAAAGCCGCCTGAGATCGACGAGCGGCTTCACCGGCTGGTCCGCTTCGTACTCCGAACTTCGCCTTGACGAGACCGCCCCGCACGGACGACAAACCCACCATGCTGAATCAGACCAGACCCGATCCAGTGCGCTCGCCGCTGCTTGAAAAGGCGCAAGGCATGCGCCACGGCTATTTCACGCGCATCGGCGGCGTCTCCGACGGCATCTATCGGGGGCTCAACATCGGCACGGGCTCCAGCGACGATCAGACACTGGTCGCCGAGAACCGGCGGCGCGTTGCCGCCTGGATGGGCGTGCCGGCGGATCATCTGTTGACCGCGCACCAGGTCCATTCGCCGGATGTCGTCGTCGCCAGGGAACCCTTCGCTGGTCCTCGCCCAAAGGCCGACGCCATCGTCACCGACCGTCCGGGCATCGCTATCGGCGCCTCGACCGCCGATTGCGGGCCGGTTCTCTTCGCCGATGCCGAGGCGCGCGTCATCGGTGCCGCCCATGCGGGCTGGAAGGGTGCCTTCACCGGCGTGCTCGAGAATACCGTCGCCGCGATGGAGAGCCTCGGCGCCAGCCGCGAGCGCATCGTCGCCGTGCTCGGTCCTTCCATCGGCCCCGACAATTACGAGGTCGGGCCGGAATTCGTCGCCCGCTTCGTCGAGGCCGACACCGGCAATCATCGCTATTTCAGGCCATCGAGGACCGCCGGGCACTCGATGTTCGATCTCAACCGATATACGGTCGACCGGCTGCGCAAGGCCGGCGTGACCGCCGAGGGGCTTGGCCGCTGCACCTATGCGGAAGAAGACCTGTTCTATTCCTACCGGCGCACCACACACCGCAAGGAAGCGGATTACGGGCGCCAGGTTTCGGCAATCGTTCTGGAGAAAGAATAATGGCGCTGCATTTCGAACGTTCCGAATTCGACGCGCGGCGCGACCGGCTGCTGATCGAGATGGCCGAGAAGAAGCTCGACGCCGTGCTCCTGTTCGCGCAGGAGAGCATGTATTGGCTGACCGGCTACGACACGTTCGGCTTCTGCTTCTTCCAGTGCCTGGTGGTGAAGGCCGACAGCTCGATGGTGCTGCTCACTCGTTCGGCCGATCTGAGACAGGCGCGCCATACCTCGACCATCGAGAACATCGTGCTGTGGACCGATCGTCAGGGCGCCAATCCGGCGATCGACCTGCGCAACCTGCTCAACGACCTCGATCTGCTCGGCGCCCGCATCGGCGTCGAATACGACACCCATGGCTTGACCGCCTACAATGGCCGCCGCCTGGACGAGCAGTTGCAGACCTTCGGCCAGATCGCCGATGCTTCCGGCATCGTCGGCCGGCTGCGCCTGTTCAAGAGCCCGGCCGAGATCGCCAAGGCGGAAAAGGCCGCCAATCTTTCCGACGACGCGCTGGATGCCGCCCTGCCCCTGATCAAGCAAGGCGGCGACGAAGGGCTGATCCTTGCCGCCATGCAGGGCGCGGTCTTTGCCGGCGGCGGCGACTATCCCGCCAATGAGTATATCATTGGCTCCGGCGCCGATGCCTTGCTCTGCCGCTACAAGGCCGGCCGCCGCAAGCTCACCAAGAACGACCAGCTGACGCTCGAATGGGCCGGCGTCTTCCACCACTACCATGCCCCCATGATGCGTACCGTTTTGACCGGCAAGGTGTCGAAACGTCATCAGGAATTGTTCGACGCTTCCCGCGCCGCCCTGCTCGCGGTCGAAAAGGCGATGACGCCGGGCAACACTTTCGGCGATGTCTTCGACGCGCATGCCCGCACGCTCGAAACGCACAATCTGACCAAGCACCGGCTGAACGCCTGCGGCTATTCGGTCGGCGCCCGCTTCACGCCGTCCTGGATGGACATGCCGATGTTCTACCAGGGCAATACCGAGCCGATTGCGCCCAACATGACGCTGTTCGCGCACATGATCATCATGGACTCCGAGACCGAGACCGCGATGACGCTTGGCCGCACCTACCTCACCACGGAATCGGCACCGAAGCCGCTGTCGCGCCATGATCTCGACTTGATCGTGCAGTGAATCCATAATCGTTCGTTCACGCGGGGGCGTTCGCCAGCAGGGAGTTTTCAGGCAAATGAGACGATCGCAGGTGACGACCGTGTCATTGCTTGCGGCGCTGGCGCTTGGCGCCTGCACCAATGCCAAGGACGTGCTCGAACCTTCGGCGATCACCCCGCCGGCGGGCTCGGCCCAGTCCTCGGCCGCTTCGCAGGGCACATCGACGACGGCCACAACCCCGACCACGACCGCGCCCGCCCCTTCGCCCGCGCCTTCCACCACAGCGTCGCCCGCGACATCCAGGACACCGGCCCAGACCGCGGCTGTCGCCAAGACGCGGCTTCAGGTGGCGCCGATCGTCGGCGCGTCCGTGGAGGCTGCGGCGCCCTTGACGGCGGAACTGCAGGCCCGTGCCCGGCAGCGCGGCCTGACGCTTGTCGGCAGCACCGACCAAACGGCCACGCATGTGCTGAAAGGCTATTTTTCGACGATGTCCGAGGGCAAGAACACGACCGTCATCTATGTCTGGGACATCTACGACCCCTCCGGCAATCGCCTGCACCGCATCAATGGCCAACAGAAGGCGCCCGCGGCCGGCAGCGGCGAGGGCTGGCCCACGGTGGCGCCCGCGACCATGCAGGCCATTGCCGACCAGACGATCGACCAGTTCGCCGCCTGGCTCGGCAGCGGCGGCGCCGGTTGACCGGACCGGCGCGGGCCGAACTGTTGCCGGCCAAACTGTTGCCGGCTTGCGATGTTTTCCGTGTTTGTTGCGGCCGCCGGAAGGATTCCCCACGACGAGGCTTGCAATACCGGCCCGGCCCGCTAAAAGCCCGCTTAAAAGGCGCATGAGAGTCTCTCCGGCCTCTCCATCCTTCACCAGGAACGGTGCATGAAGCTTTTCGCGGGCAATTCCAATCGGGTGCTGGCCGAGGCGGTCGCTCGCTATCTCAACGTCCCGCTGGGCAAGGCCAGCGTCAGGCGCTTCGCCGACCAGGAGATCTTCGTCGAGATCCAGGAAAACGTGCGCGGCGAGGATGTCTTCATCCTGCAATCGACCTCTTATCCGACCAACGACCATCTGATGGAACTGCTCATCATGATGGACGCCTTCATGCGCTCCTCGGCGCGGCGCATCACGGCGGTCATCCCCTATTTCGGCTATGCAAGGCAGGACCGCCGCGCCTCGGGCCGCACGCCGATCTCGGCCAAGCTGGTCGCCAACATGATCACCCGCGCCGGCGCCGACCGCGTGCTGACGCTTGATCTCCATGCCGGCCAGATCCAGGGTTTCTTCGACATCCCGACCGACAATCTGTTCTCGGTGCCGGTGATGGCCCGCGACGTGAAGGCCAAGTACAAGCAGCTCGGCAATGTCGTCGTCGTGTCGCCCGACATTGGCGGCGTGGTGCGGGCGCGCGCGCTGGCCAAGCGCTTCGACGCGCAGCTCGCCATCGTCGACAAGCGCCGCGAGCGTCCCGGTGAATCGGAAGTCATGAACATCATCGGCGCGGTTGCCGGCAAGGACTGCCTCCTGATCGACGACATCGTCGATTCCGGCGGCACGCTTTGCAACGCGGCCGACGCGCTGCTGGCCAATGGCGCGACCTCCGTCACCGCCTATATCACCCATGGCGTGCTCTCCGGCGGCGCCGTTGCCCGTATCGCCGGCTCGAAGCTGCAGGAACTGGTGATCACAGATTCCATTCAGCCGACGCAGGGCGTGCTCGACGCCCCGAACATCCGTGTCATTTCGATCGCCGACCTGCTGGGCGAAGCGATCTCGCGCACCGCGACGGAAGAATCAGTCTCGAGCCTGTTCGATTGATCAGAAACTGGTTCCCGCGGGCGCATAGCGCAGCAGCGTGACCCCTTGGGCAAGGCGCTCCGTGCCGAGCGGCTTTAACGCCAGCGACCGGCCGGACTGGAAATAGGGCTTGCCGCCGCCCAGCACGACCGGATGCACGTAAAGCCGGTACTCGTCGATCAGGCCGGCACGCGCAAGGTGCCCGGCAAGGTCGGCGCCGGAGACCGAAATCTCGCCATCTGTATCCGTCTTGAGGGTCCTTGCCGCCGCCTCCGCGTCAGCCTTCACCAGGCGGGCATTCGGCCCGACCTCCTGAAGCGTGGTCGAAAACACGACCTTCGGCGTCTCCCGCCACGCGCGGGCAAAATCCCGCTCGACCTCCCCAGCCGCGATATCGCGTTCCGGGCTGTCCCAGAAGCGCATGGTTTCATACATTCTGCGCCCGCAGAGCGCGATCGACGTCCGCCTCATCTCGTCGTTGAAATGCCGATGCAATTCTTCCTCGGGAACCGGCAGGTCGATGTCTCCGCTCGGCCCGGCGATGTAGCCGTCCAGCGATGTCAGCATGGCATAGACGAGCGTTGCCATGGGGGCCTCCGATTTTGCGTTTCTCGGAAAAGAAACATAACTGATTGCAAATTGCAATCAGAATTGGCGCCTATGCCGAGAACCGGCACACCGGCTCAATGCCGCCGGGCGCTGTTTCACGCGGCGATCGGACCGCCTGTGCGGCGCGGGTTCTCACCGGCATCGCGCGCCCTGCGCATATAGCCGCGCGGCGATGTGCCGAGCATGCGCTTGAACATGGTGATGAAGGCCGGCACGCTGTCATAGCCGAGATCGAGCGCCACCCTGGTGATCGGCTCGCCGTCGGCGAGCCTTGGCAACGCCGCGAAAAGGCAGGCCTGCTGGCGCCAGGTCGACAGCGACAGTCCGGTCTGGCGATGGAAGGCGCGGGTGAAAGAGCGCCGGCTCATGCCCGCGGCATCCGCCCATTCGTCGATCGTCGCATGCGGCGAAGGGGCCGCCACGAAACGCCGGCAAAGCGCCGCGAGCTTCGGATCGGACGGGAAAGGCAAGCCGAGCGGCCGTTCCGGCAGGTTCGGGATCTCGTGCAGCAGCAGTCCCATGACGAGCGCCGCCCGCCCTTCGAGCTCGCCGCCCTGCGGCAGCTTCTCCGATTCGACGATCAGGCTGTGCATCAGCTCGGTAATGCCGACGACGCGCAAGCTGTCCGGCAGGCCGGCAATGGCGCCCGGCATCACATAGACCGAGCGCATCGAGACGTCGCCCAGCATCTCGACGGAATGCTCGATGCCGGCTGGTATCCACATCGCATGGTCGGGCGGCACCATCCAGCGCCCATGCCTGGTCGTCACCAGGACCACGCCGACCAGCGCGTGCAGCAGCTGGCTGCGGCTGTGGCGGTGCTGCGGCACGTGATAGCCGTCCGGGTATTCGGTCGGCAGCGCGACCGCCGGCCCGACAGCCTGTTCCAGCCATTGCCAGCGGCTTTCATGCAGCCGGCCGAGCTCGGCGGCGTCGCCCTTGAATATCTCCTTGCCATGCGGCATCGATGTGGCCCACTTGCGAAACTATTGGACCAAACCACGAAAGAAGTCGCTTGGCAACGGGCCTATAAGGCCGGCTGCGGTTCGGCCCGCCCAGAGCATGATCCCGAAAAGTGGGAACCGGTTTTCGGAAAAGATCATGCTCCAACAAGAGACTACGGAGCATTGCCTTGACTGATACGACCGCCACCTCCGTCGCCGCACCGGCGCCGGCAAGCAACATCTCGGCGCAAGCGACGGCCTTCACCGTCATTCTTGCGGTGAGCTTCTGCCACTGCGTCAACGACATCATGCAGTCGCTGCTTTCGGCGATCTATCCGCTGCTCAAGGACAATTACGGTCTCGATTTCTGGCAGATCGGCCTCCTGACCTTCACCTTCCAGGTGACGGCCTCGCTGCTGCAGCCGGTGATCGGCATGATCACCGACAAGAAGCCGATGCCCTACTCCTTGCCTTGGGGCATGGCCTCGTCGCTGGTCGGTCTGGTTGTCCTCGCTCATGCCGGCCACTATTGGCTGCTCCTGATCGGCGCCTCGCTGATCGGCATCGGCTCGGCGATCTTCCATCCGGAATCCTCGCGTATCGCCCGCTTCGCCTCGGGCGGCCGGTTCGGCTTGGCGCAATCGCTGTTCCAGGTGGGCGGCAATTTCGGCCAGGCCATGGGGCCGCTGCTCGCCGCCTTCATCGTCGTGCCGTTCGGCCAGACCAGCATTTCCTGGTTCGCCGTCGGCTCGCTGATCGGCATCGTCGTGCTGTGGCGGGTCGGCGGCTGGTACAGCCGGCTGCGCGCCTCGCTGGCAACCCGTAAGCAGGCTGCCCATGTCTCGCCCTTCGCGCGCAAGAAGGTCATGTGGGCATTGGCCGTGCTGACGCTGCTGGTGCTGACCAAGAACGCCTATATCGCCTCGCTCTCCAGCTACTACACCTTCTACGCCATGCATAAATTCGGCGTTTCGGTGCAGATGAGCCAGGTGATGCTGTTCCTCTTCCTCGGCGCCTCGGCGCTGGGCATCCTGCTCGGCGGCCCCTTCGGCGACCGCTACGGCCAGAAGGCGATGATCTGGTTCTCGATCGTCGGTGTGCTACCCTTCACGCTGGCGCTGCCCTACGCCAATCTGGAATGGACGATGGTGCTTACCGTGCTGATCGGCCTGATCCTGTCGTCGGCCTTCTCCAACATCGTCGTCTTCGCGCAGGAGCTGGTTCCGGGCCGCGTCGGCATGATCGCCGGCATCTTCTTCGGCTTCGCCTTCGGCATGGGCGGCATCGCCGCCGCGGTGCTCGGCGTCGTCGCCGACATGAAGGGCATCGACTTCGTCTACCAGATCTGCTCGTACCTGCCCTTCCTCGGCCTGCTGACGGTGTTCCTGCCCAACATGAAGGAAGCGCGGAAGGCCTGAGCCGATCGGGTCAGCGGCCAAGCTGCCGTTCAACAAAAGATCGCCGCCGGGTTCGGAGCCTTGAAGGTTTCGGAGCCGGCGGCGGCGTCCCATGGCGCGACGCTTGCTTTATCCAACAAGCAGCTTCTTCCCTCGCCGCCCTCGCGACGAGATCAGCTCCTTCCCCTCAAACCCAGGCGTTGCAAAAGGCCGTGAAGAAAGCGACCCCGGCCATCGGGTGGCTTCGCCGCCGGCTGGCGTTGCCGCCTCGGCAGCGCTGCGAACAGCTCGGGAAGCTTTCGGAGCGTCGAACTCCAAAGCAGCGTGTCGAGCTGTGCGATGTCCGCCGAATTCAGCTCTTCAGGCTCGCTTCTGAGCGCCTGGGCAAGCACATCCCGGAAGTCTTCCGGCCTGTCCGCCAGCCGGACATTCGGCCAATGCTGGAATTGCTCGTAGCCGCGCAACGCGAAGGATGTCGCCACGACCGGCTTGCGGTTGTACAGCGCTTCCGCGGTCTTGATGTTCGTGCCGCCGCCCTCGACGATCGGAAGCATCACGACGTCGGCAAGCTCGATCAGCGCGCCGAGGGTCGCGCCGTCCTGCATGCCGAGCAGCTCGATCCGGGCATTGTCGGCGCCACGGTGCCGCAGGAATCCGGGATCGTTGCGGATCTGGTCGGCAACGCCGCCAACCACCACAATCCGTTCCGAGGCTGAGAGAAAACCAAGGTCCGGATCCGTCATCTGGAGAAAACCGCGGGCGTTGGGCGGATGGCCCGACCCGACGAACAGCGCCGTGCGCACGCCGGCGAACCGCGATGCCCAACGATCGAGGCCGACGGGCGTTTCCCGCGGCCATACGCCGTTGGCGGCGACCACCACCCTTGGATTGAGCTTGCGAAAATGGGCTGCATCCTGCTCACTGACCGCGACCACCAGGTCCGCCTTTGCGGCAAGATCGGACTCGATGTCCGCCGCACGTCGAGCGCTCCAGAGGTCCGTTCCCGCGCCGGCAATCGCGGCCTCTTGCGCCAGCAAGTGCTGTTCGACATTGTGCGAGCTGTAGACGATTGAAAAATTCGCCTCGGGCGAGCACGTTTGAACATACTCACGCAAAGCCGGCCAAAGCCAGCCCTGCTCCACGGCAATGACATCCGGCCTGAAGTCGTCGAGAAATCTTGCGATTTCAAGGCGATGGGAGCTGCTGCGCGCGATGAATTCGGCGGTGGCGACATCGGAACGCCATTTGCGCCTGGCCATCTGCTTGCGAAACCGGCGCGGCATCTCGATGAAAAGATCGCCGGCCTCCATTTCCCGCCTGGCGCCGCGGTTGGGAGTAACGAGGACATGGCGTGTTTCCCATCCACAATCCCGCAGGACCTTGTGGATGGCGTTCGCCCGCAGCTGGCCGCCCTGGACCGGCTGCCGGATCGGATACGTTCCCAGCGAAACATATCTCATCGGATCAGCGTGATGCTGCAATCGCCGGCATCAAGCAGCGATCCTACGACGGCACTCATTTTTTTGCCCCCTTCTTCAGAGGCGACAGTACCATTTTTCGGTGCCGAGTCTGGAGATGATATCGGCGGCCGGGCGCTGACTTCTCGCCGATATCGAAAGGACGGCATAGGGACAATATCGAGCGTCCCCGCCCAACCGCGAAACGATGATCCGTCGTCTTACAGCACCCGCCCGAGGGCGGGTGCTTTCGCGTTTTGGCGGCCAGCCTCAGGCCTTGAAGAAGGCCAGCAGGTCGGCGTTGATGACATCCGCATGGGTCGTTGCCATGCCGTGCGGAAAGCCCTTGTAAACCTTGAGCTCGCCCTTCTTGAGCAGCTTGATCGAGAGGAGCGCGGAGTCGGCGATCGGGACGATCTGGTCGTCGTCGCCATGCATGACCAGCACCGGCACGTCGATTTTCTTCAGGTCCTCGGTGAAGTCTGTTTCTGAGAAGGCCTTGATGCAGTCGTAATGCGCCTTGGCGCCGCCCATCATGCCCTGGCGCCACCAATTGTCGATGACACCTTCGGAAGCCTGGGCGCCGGGACGGTTGAAGCCGTAGAACGGGCCGGCCGGCACGTCGTGGAAGAACTGTGCCCGGTTGGCCGCCAGCGCCGCGCGGAAACCGTCGAACACCTCGATCGGCAGGCCGCCGGGATTGGCCGGCGTCTTCAACATGATCGGCGGCACCGCGCCGATCAGCACGGCCTTGGCGACGCGGCCTCCGCCGCCATGTTGCGCGACATAGCGCGCGACCTCGCCGCCGCCTGTCGAATGACCGACGTGGATGGCATCCTTGAGGTCGAGATGTTCCGCGAGCGCCGCCACATCCGCGGCATAGGTGTCCATCTCGTTGCCGGTATCGGTCTGGCTGGACCTGCCATGGCCGCGCCGGTCATGGGCGATGACGCGGTAGCCCTGTGCCAGGAAGAACAGCATCTGGGCGTCCCAGTCGTCGCTGCTCAGCGGCCAGCCATGGTGGAAGACGACCGGCTGGCCAGTCCCCCAGTCCTTGTAGAAGATCTGCGTTCCGTCCTTCGTGGTGATCGTGCCGCTGCCCGAACCCGACTTGGTCTGCGAGGTCATCTCAATCTCCTTGTATTAGCGCGATAAACAATATCGCGATAATTATTTCGTAATGAAGATCGAGAGCCTTGTCTACCAAAAAATGTATCGCGATACCATTTCCCGTGATACATAAAGGATGCTCAGTCGGCAAAGGAATGCGCCGTGCCTCTCCCGTTGGACAATCAGCTCTGCTTCACCCTCTACGCCACCAGCATGGCGATCAACCGCACCTACAAGCCGATGCTGGACGAGATGGGGATCACCTATCCGCAATATCTCGTGCTCAATGCGCTGGGAGAGACGGACGGCATGTCGGTGGGCAGCATCGCGCATCGGCTGGCCCTCGAATCGAGCACCATCACGCCGCTGGTGAAACGCATGGAACAGGCAGGCCTTGTCACCCGCCAGCGCAGCCAGACGGACGAGCGCCAGGTGCAGGTCGATCTCACCGCCGCCGGACGTGCTCTGCTCGTCCGGTGCAATTGCCTGAACGAGACCCTGATCGAGCGCTCAGGCATGAAACTGGCTGAACTCGATGCGCTGAACCGGCAAATCCAGGCGCTGCGCAATGCTTTAAGCGGCGGCCAGGTGGTGGACACCGCCGAAGGCTAATCGAGATTCAAAGTCGGGCTGGCATCACCTGAATATCAACCTAGTGCAGGCCGAACTCGCTTAGCAACTCCTCGCGATAGCGCACGAAGCGGCTTTCGCTGCGCTCGCGCGGCCGCGGTAGGTCGACATCGATCAGTCGCGCCGCGCCGCCTTTCTCCCTGGGCAGGATCAGCACCCTGTCGGCAAGATAGATCGCCTCTTCAAGGTCATGGGTCACCATGACCATGGTGACATTCTCCTCGCTCCAGATGCGCGCCAGCTCCTCCTGCATGGAGATCTTGGTCATGGCGTCGAGCGCCCCGAGCGGCTCGTCGAGCAGCAGGATTTCCGGCTGCACCGTCAGTGCCCTGGCGATGCCGACGCGCTGCGCCATGCCGCCGGAGAGCTGCCTGGGATATGCATCGCTGAATTCGGCAAGGCCGACCAGGTCGACATAGAAACGCGCCCGCTTCTCGGCCTCCGCCTTGGCAATGCCGCGCACTTCGAGACCGAAGGCGACATTGCCGAGCACAGTCAGCCAGGGCAGCAGCCGCGGCTCCTGGAAAATTACCGCTCGCTCTTCGCCGACGCCCTCAATCCGCTTGCCGTCGATCGCGACGGCGCCGCCATCGGCCCGCTCCAGCCCGGCAAGGATGCGCAGCAGCGTCGTCTTGCCGGAACCGCTTGCGCCGACAATGACCAGGCATTCGCCGGAGCGGATATCGAGATTGAGCGAGCGCAGCACGGCAAGCTGCCGCCCGGCGAGTGCGAAGGATTTCGACAGGTCGCGGATCGTGACATCGCCGCCGCGTGCCGTGGGCATGGTTTGCGTCTCCGTGCTCAATTGGTCTTGGTTTCGCCGAGACGGTAGAGAATGTCGGAAGCCTTGAGCTTGCCTTTCGGCAGCCGGCCGTCGCGCTCGAGGATATTCACCCAGAACTCGACGTCGCGGTCGGTCACCGCCGCCTTCTCGCGCAGGCCGAAGCCGGTCCAGTAGCGCGCCAGCTCGCCATTCTCGCCACGCCTGTTGAGAATGTCGGCGAGCAGCTTGCGCGCCTCGTCCGGATTTTGCCGCGACCAGTCCGACGCGCGCGCCGACTGTTCGACGAAGTTGCGGGCCGCATCCGGATTCGCCGTGATGAAATCACGACGCAGCACGACGAAGCCACCGGCGATTTCGCCGAGCACGTCGGTATCGTTGAAGACGCCGCGCACGCCGCCATTGCTGACCAGTTGGCCCGCAAACGTCGCTTGCCAATAACCCAGCCCGGCAATATCGACCTGACGCGAGCGCAAGGTCTGTTCGAGCTGCGGCCCGGGCACCACGACCAGCTTGGCCGCGTCCGGCGGCAGGCCAACGCTGTGCAGCGCCTCGCGCACCGTATAGTCGAGATGGGCGCCGAGCGTGTTGACCGAGATCGTCTTGCCGGCAATGTCGGCGATCGATTTGATCGGACTGTCTTCCAGCACGTAGAAGACACTCTTCACATCCTTGTTGATGCCGTTGCTGGGACAAGCCGCGACGAAGTCGTTGCCGCCGGCGATAGAGTTGATCACCGCCGGCGTGGCTGCCGAGCCCAGGTCGGCGCTGCCGGACGCGAGCGCGAACAGCGATTCCGGGCCGCCCGCGGCATAGCCGACATTTTCGAGCTCGATGCCGAGGCCCTTGAAATAGCCGAGCGCGTCGGCCAGCTCATGCGGGGAGATGCTGCCGCGGCTGGCGAGATAGCGGATCTTGACGGATGCGGCTTGCGCCATGGCGATCGACGGCAGGCCGGCGAGAATGCCGGCAGCAAGCGGAGCGCGCAGGAGAAGCGAACGGCGGGTGATGCTCATGATCAAGCCTTTCGTTGTTTTGGAATGACGGTGAAGGTTTGGGTGCTTAGCCGGCTGAAATATTCCAACGACACAGCCGCCGCTGCAGGACGACCAGCACCTGGTTGGCGATCAGGCCGAGTGCCGCCAGGATAACGATCGCCGCGAACATCAGCGGAATCTGGAAATTGTACTGCGCATTCATCACCTGGAAGCCGATGCCCTTGTTGGCGCCGATCATCTCCGATGCGATCAACAGCAGCAGCGCGGTCGTGGCGCCGAGCCGCAACCCGACGAAGATCGACGGCACTGCGCCCGGCAGCACGACGCGGCGGAAAATCGTCAGCCGCCGGGCGCCATAGGCGCGCGCCATTTCGAGCAGCTTCGGATCGACCTCCTTGACGCCGCTGATGGTGTTGAGCAGCAGCGGAAACAGCGTCGCCCAGAAAATGACGAACACTTTCGAAGCTTCGCCCAGCCCCAGAAGCAGGATGAACACCGGGTAGAGCGCCAGCGCCGAGGTCTGACGGAACAGCTGCAGGATCGGGTCGAGCGCGGTCTCCACGGCACGCGCCTGGCCCATGACCAGGCCAAGCGGAATGGCGACGACGACGGCCGCCGCGAATGCAAGGCCGGCGCGCTGCAGGCTGATGGCTATGTCGCCGAGCAGGCTGCCGCCAATGAGGCCCTTCCAGAGCGCCGCGACGATCGTGTCGACCGGCGGCAGCACGGCCGAATTGACCCAGCCGCTGCTCGCTGCCACCTGCCAGAACACGAGGAAGCCGAGCAGCACGCCATAACGCGACAGGATTCGCGCCGAAGTCCGCGTCAGGAGGCGCAGCGGCTCCATGCCGGTGCCGCTGCCACCCTCATGCCGGCCGATGCCGACCGTCTTTTCGATATGCTGCAAAGTCATCGTCTTGCCCTCTCGCGTCAGGAATCATTCGGCGGCGAGCACGGTCGAGCGCGCGGCCGTCCACGGATTCTGCGGCCGCCTCAGGCCAAGATTTTCGCGCAGCGTCCTGCCCTCGTAAGCGGTGCGGAACAGGCCGCGACGCTGCAGCTCCGGGATCACCAGGTCTACGAAGTCGTCGAGCGCGCCGGGCAGCCAGGGCGGCAGGATGTTGAAGCCGTCGGCGGCCTCGCCCGTGAACCATTCCTCCAGCTGATCGGCGACCTGGGCGGCACTGCCGATCACCGTGTAATGGCCGCGCGCGGTCGCAACCCACTGATAGAGCTGGCGGATCGTGAAATTATGCTCGTCCGCGATCTGGCGGATCAGCGCCTGGCGGCTCTTCATGCCTTCGGTCTCCCTGCTCGGCGGCAGCGGGCCGTCGAGCGGATAGTCCCTGAGGTCGAGCGTCTGGCCGGCAAGTCCGTTGAGCAGCGCCACGCCGTCCTCCGGCAGGATCAGGTCGTTCAGCTGCTGGTATTTGGCACGGGCTTCTTCCTCGGTGCGGCCGACGAAGGGCGCCACGCCCGGCATGATAAGCACCTGCGCCGGATCGCGCCCGGTCGCCGCGACGCGCGCCTTGATGTCGCGATAGAACTCCTGCGCCGAGGCAAGGTTCTGATGCGCGGTGAATATAACCTCGGCCGATGCCGCCGCGAGCCCGCGACCGTCCTCCGACTGTCCCGCCTGCACGACCACCGGATGGCCCTGCACCGGACGCGGCACGTTGAGCGGCCCCTTGACGCTGAAATGCGCGCCCTTGTGGTTCACGTCATGCAGCTTGTCCTTGTCGTAGAAACGGCCCGTCTTCTTGTCGCGGATGAAGGCGTCGTCTTCCCAGCTGTCCCACAGCGCCTTGACCGTTTCGACATGCTCATGCGCCCGCGCATAGCGCTCGGCATGATTGGGCTGGACGTCACGATTGAAGTTGCGCGCCGTGTCGTCGCCGGCCGACGTCACCACGTTCCAGCCGGCGCGCCCGTTCGACAACAGATCGAGCGAGGCGAATTTGCGCGCGAGTGTGTAGGGTTCTTCATAGGTGGTCGAGGCCGTGGCGATGAAGCCGATATGCGTGGTCAGCGGCGCCAGCGCTGCAAACAGAGTCACCGGCTCGAAACCGGCGATCTTGGCGTTGCCGCCTTCACGGGCGCCGAGGCCGATGGTGAGATTGTCAGCCAGGAAATAGGCGTCGAACAGGCCCCGCTCGGCGGTCAGTGCGAGTTGCTTGTGGAACTCGAAATTGGTGGCGCCATCGGCCGGCGCGTCCGGATGGCGCCAAGCCGCGACGTGCTGGCCGCCGCCTGGCAGAAAGGCGCCGAGCTTGATCTGTCTGGATGTGCTGGAGCTGGTCATGGCTGATCCTTCGGGTTCCAAAACGACTGCCTGAATTCAGGCGGCGAGGCCGACGCTGCGAGTTTCGCCAACGATGCGCAAAACCTCGGCAACGGCCTGTCGGGCGCGGGCTTGAGTAGCTTCCGACACCAGCACGCCGTCGGTGAAATCCTTGTCGGAAGCGTAGATCGCGGTCGGCATGGTGAGCGCTTCGAAGAATCCGAACAGCGGCCGCAGCTGATGCTCGACGATCAGCGAATGGCGCTCGCCGCCGCCCGTGGCAACGAGAATGATCGGCTTGCCGCGCAGCGACGACGGATCGAGCAGATCGAACAAGTGCTTGAAAAGTCCGGTATAGCTGCCTTTGAAGGTCGGCGACCCCACCACCAGAACGTCGGCGCCGAGCAATTGCTCAACGATATTGCGCGCCGTTTGATCGAGATCGGAAATGCGCCGTGCCGACGGGAACGATAGACCGAGATCTTCAATGTCATGGACCGCCGAGGCCGCCCCGATGCGGCCAGCCGCTTCGTCCGCGATCTGCGTGATAAATGCCTTGGTCTTTGACGGACGGGTCAGATTGCCGGAAAATCCAACCACCAGCTTCTTTGTCATGTTCGGGCTCTCCTCGCGGACATTTCTTCATTAAGGCTACAGATTTTGTAGAATTAAAATGAGCGAGAAGATTTCAAAACGCGCCGCGCAAACGGATTGAGTTTGCGCGGGAGAAGCGTTGATTGGTTCAGCCCATGCGGGTCAGGCCTCGACCTTGACCGGAGCCAGTGGAGGCGCCTGAAGTCCCTGGAACGGGTCGCGCCAGGCATCGATCGCCTCGAGCCGGCCATACCAGCGGCGGATAGACGGGTAGTCGTCGAGCGGCAATCGGGCGGCATCGTTGAAAGGCAGGAACGTCGCCATGCGGAAGTCGGCATAGGAGACGGAATTGCCGACCAGCCAATCGCGTCCGGCAAGCTCAGGCTCGAGGATCGCGGCGGCGGCGTGGAACTGCCTCAATCCCTCCTCGACCAGCGCGTGGTCGATAGGACCGAGCCCATAGCGCTGCTTGGTCCCACGCTCGAAATGCACCATGTCGCAAGCGAAAGCGAACCGTTCCTTGCCCCAGCTGATCCAGCGGATCATGTCCGGCTCGTCCTGCCCGCCGCGCCAGAAATCCGAATGCGTCTCGCGCGAAAGCCGGCAGGCGATGGCGTCGGCCTCCCAAAGGCTCCATCCCGGCCCGACCAGGATCGGCAAGGTCAGATTGGGGTTGAGCGCGCGATAGCGTTCGGCCTGCCCCGGCGCCATCGGCGATGCGTACTCGAACGCGATCTCCGCCTTGAGATGGCGCGCCGTCGCGACCGCGAGGCGAGGATTGGGATTGCGGCTGAACAGAAGCTTCATATTGGTCCCCATGGATTTGGCCACATGCCCGCAGGACGGCTGAGAACTGCGCGTTCCTACATTTGCCGCAAGTCGGATTTCCGGTTTATCCTTTCGGCACCGGAAACCGCCCGCAACCCGCCCGGCCAACCGCTTGCACCCTTGCCCGCCTTCCGCTATAGAGCCGCCACCCGCGTAGACACCCTTGGAGGCAACGCGGAGGAAGGCCGGCCAGGCCTGCATGATCCCCTAGACGCTTTTGGATCGCCAAACGCATCGACAGATCGTGCAAGGCCGCGACGGCTTTCGACGTTTACGGACGGGTTTGCCGGCCGCGAACGCTCCACAACACGCGAAAGGAAATGCCATGAGCCACGATGCTTATGAGCTGAAAGCCGAAGCGCGCGAACAGGTCGGTAAGGGGTCCGCCCGTGCAGTTCGTCGCGACGGTAAAGTGCCTGCAGTTATCTATGGCGACAAGCAGCCTCCCCTGGCGATTGCGCTCAACTACAAGGACATCTTCTACAAGATCCATGGCGGCGGGTTTCTGACCACGATCGCCACGATCGATGTCGACGGCAAGAAGATCCAGGTCCTGCCGAAGGATTTCCAGCTCGACCCGGTCAAGGATTTTCCTGTCCATGTCGACTTCCTGCGCATCGGCAAGGACACCGAAGTCAATGTCGACGTGCCTGTCCACTTCATCAATGAAGACAAGTCGCCAGGCATCAAGCGCGGCGGCGTGCTCAACATCGTTCGTCACGAAGTCGAGTTCCACTGCCCGGCCAACGCGATCCCGGAGTTCATCACCGTCGATCTCACCGGCACCGACATCGGCGATTCGATCCATATCTCGGCGGTCAAGCTGCCGGCCGGCGTCAAGCCGGTCATCTCCGATCGCGATTTCACCATCGCGACCGTTGCCGGCTCGTCGGCGATGAAGCCGGAGACGGAAGCGACCACGGAAGCTGTGGAAGAGACGGCGGCTCCGGAGGCCGAAGAGAAGTAATTCTCCGAGCCGGATGATTTCATCCGGCTCTAAACTAAAGAAATAGAGCATGATGTTTTCCGAAAACCGCTTCCCACTTTTCGGCATCGTGCTCTAAGTCTGGAGGCGGCGATGCTTGTCTTTGCAGGCCTCGGCAATCCGGGCGCGAAATACGAAAACAACCGGCATAATGTCGGCTTCATGGCGGCGGACGCGATTGCCCGCCGCCATTCCTTTTCGCCCTGGTCGAGAAAATTCCAGGGCCTGGTCTCAGAAGGCACGCTCGGCGGCGAAAAAATCCTGCTGATCAAGCCGCAAACCTTCATGAACCTCTCCGGACAGTCGGTCGGCGAAGCGCTGCGCTTCTACAAGCTCGAACCATCCGCCCTCACCGTCTTCTACGACGAGATCGATCTTGCTGCCGGCAAGCTCCGGGTCAAGGTGGGCGGCGGCTCCGGCGGCCATAACGGCATCCGCTCGCTCGACCAGCATGTCGGCAACGCCTATCGCCGGGTGCGCATCGGCGTCGGCCATCCCGGCGTCAAGGAGATGGTGCACGGCCATGTGCTTGGCGATTTCGCCAAGGCCGACCGCGAGTGGCTCGATGTCCTGCTGGACGCAATCGCCGACGCTGCCGGCTTGCTCGCCAAGGGCGACGACAGCTCGTTCATGAACCGGGTCACGCTCGCCTTGCGCGACAAGCTTGTGCCGACCGGCGACGACGACCGCCCGCCGCCCAAGGCGCCGAAGCAGCAAAGCCATGTCCGCCAGGCGCGCCCGCAGCAGCCGGCGGCAAAGCTCCCAGAAAGCGGCCCGATGGCTGCCATGCTGAAGAAGCTCTTTGGCAAGGACTAAAGCATGTCTCCCGAAAGTGGGAACCGGTTTCGGGGTAAAGACATGCGCAAAATCAAAAGACTAAAGCGCAGGGAGCGAATCTAAAAGATCGCGACGCGCTTTAGGCCCTGTCACGATAGAGGCATGGGGCTTGACGTTCGTCACCCCTATCGCCCATAGCCCTCACCAAAATCGAATTTCCGACAGGATTGGACGAACATGGGTTTCAAATGTGGCATCGTTGGCTTGCCCAACGTCGGCAAGTCGACGCTGTTCAACGCGCTGACCAGGACGGCCGCCGCACAGGCCGCCAACTATCCTTTCTGCACCATCGAGCCGAACACCGGCGAGGTGGCGGTGCCTGACCCGCGCCTGCAGAAGATCGCGGCGATCGGCAAGTCGAAGGAGATCATCCCGACCCGCATCTCCTTCGTCGATATCGCCGGCCTGGTGCGCGGCGCCTCCAAGGGCGAAGGGCTGGGCAACCAGTTCCTCGCCAACATTCGCGAGGTTGACGCCATTGTGCATGTGCTGCGCTGCTTCGAGGATGACGACATCACCCATGTCGAAGGCCGTATCGACCCTGTCGCCGACGCCGAGACGGTCGAGACCGAGCTGATGCTCGCCGACCTCGAAAGCCTCGAGCGCCGCATCGCCCAGATCCGCAAGCGCGCCGCCGGCAAGGACAAGGAAGCCATGGCCGTCCTGCCCATGATGGAGGCCGCGCTCGAGCTTCTGCAGGCCGGCAAGCCGACGCGCTTCCTGCTCAACGGCATCGCCGCGGAGGACCTGCGCATCCTGCAGGGGCTGAACCTGCTCACCTCGCATCCCGTTCTCTATGTCTGCAACGTCGCCGAAGCGGACGCCGCCACCGGCAACGAGCACACCAGGGCAGTGGAGAAGATGGCGGCCGCGCAGGGCGCCGGCACGGTTGTGATCTCGGCGGCGATCGAGGCTGAAGTCGCCCAGCTTTCAGACGAGGAGGAAATGGAGTTCCTTGCCTCGATCGGCCTCGATGAGCCGGGCCTCAACAAGGTGATCCGCTCCGGCTACGAGCTCCTGCATCTGATCACCTATTTCACCGTCGGGCCGAAGGAAACGCGCGCCTGGACGATCCACAAGGGCGATAAGGCGCCGCAGGCGGCCGGCGTCATCCACACCGACTTCGAGCGCGGCTTCATCCGCGCCCAGACGATCTCCTACAACGACTTCGTCACGCTGGGCGGCGAGGCGGCCGCCAAGGAAGCCGGCAAGGCGCGCGACGAAGGCAAGGAATACGTCGTCCAGGACGGCGACATCATGCTGTTCAAGTTCAACACCTGATCTCCAGGGAGACCCGGCGATGATAAAGACCTTCGTCGTGGACAATGATCGCCTGCGCCTCACGGAGGACCTTGCGGCGGACGGCGACAGGATCGTCTGGGCCGATCTTTTCAACCCAACCAAGGAGGAAGAGGCGCGCATCGAGAGCTGGCTGGGCATTGCCATCCCGACCCGCGAGGAAATGGAAGAGATCGAGATTTCGAGCCGGCTCTATATCGAGGACGGCGGCTACTTCATGACCGCCGTACTGCCGGCGCAGACCGAGGCCGACGATCCCTTGATGTCGCCGGTAACCTTCGCGCTCGCCGGCAAGAGGCTGATCACCATCCGCTATCATGAGCCCAAGGCCTTCAAGACCTTCCCGCAGCGCGCCGAAAAGGTGGCGACCGGCTGCACCAGCGGCGACACCATCCTGATCGGCCTCCTCGAGGCGATCGTCGATCGCCTGGCCGACATCCTCGAGCGCGCCGGCCGCGAGGTGGAAACGATCTCGCGCGACATTTTCGAAGCGCGCTCGACCAAGGCCTCGAAGCGCAACCGCGATTTCCAGGAGCTCCTCAAAGGCATCGGCCGCAAGGAGGACATCGCTTCCTCGGTCCGCGACAGCCTGATCTCGTTGCAGCGCCTGGCCGGCTTTCTCGCCCACGTCGCTGACCAGACCAAGATGAGCAAGGATGTGCGCGCCCGCATCAAGACGCTGTCGCGCGACGTGCTCTCGCTCGCCGACCATGCCACCTTCCTGTCGCAGAAGATCTCCTTCCTGCTCGACGCCACGCTCGGCATGATCTCGATCGAGCAGAATGCCATCATCAAGATCTTCTCGGTCGCCGCCGTCATCTTCCTGCCGCCGACGCTGGTCGCCTCGATCTACGGCATGAACTTCGACATCATCCCCGAGCTTAAATGGGAGTTCGGCTACCCCTTCGCCATCGCCCTGATGGTGGTCTCGGCGATCCTGCCCTTCTGGTATTTCCGCCGCCGCGGCTGGCTCTGACGGACTTGGCCGGCGACGGCTGGCTTACCAGAAATCACTTGACCAAATCGACTTGGGCCGGCATCCGGGTTTTCCGATCCTTGGGGATCGCGTTCGTCAACCGGATTGCCGATCATGACCGGAAAGACCTGGGCCTATGAGGATTTCGCCGAGGGCGCCTCGCTCGACCTCGGCAGCAAGGACGTAAGCGCCGCCGAGATCATCGAATTCGCCTCGGAGTTCGATCCGCAGCCGATGCATCTCGACGAGGAAGCCGGCAAGGCGAGCATCCTCGGCGGGCTTTCGGCTTCGGGCTGGCATACCTGTGCGATGTTCATGCGCATGCTGTGCGACGCCTTCCTGCTCGATTCGACCTCGCAGGGCTCGCCCGGCATCGAGCATGTGAAATGGAAGAAGCCGGTGCTGGCCGGCGACAGGCTTACCGGCACGCTCACCATACTTTCCAAGCGCCAGTCGAAATCGAGGCCGCAGCTCGGCTTGATCACCATGCGCAGCGAGCTCGTCAACCAGCGCGGCGAAAGCGTCTTCGAGCTCGAAAACACCGGCATGTTCCTGGCGCGTGATACCGCAATGGACCTGTCATGACCCTGGACGAGTATTTCCTGATTGGCGAGACCGTCACGCTCGGCTCGCATAAATTCGAAGCCGACGAAATCAAGGCGTTCGCCAACAAATACGATCCGCAGATCTTCCACGTCGATGAAGAGGCGGCGAAGGAGAGCGTGCTTGGCGGACTCTGCGCCTCAGGCTGGCACACTGCCGCCACCTGGATGAAATACAATCTCGAAAAGCGCATGGAGACCGAGGGCGTGCGCTGGACAGGCCCAGGTCCGCAGCCCGAATTCGGCCCCTCGCCCGGCTTCCGCAATTTGAAGTGGCTGAAGCCGGTCTACGCCGGCGAGACCGTGACTTTCACGCGCACCGCGCAGGCGCACCGCCCGCTCGCCGGGCGCCCAGGCTGGAACCTGCTGACGCTGCGTTCGGAAGGCTTCGATTCGACCGGCGACAAGGTGATTGAGTTCGACAGCGCCGTTCTGGTGAAGGTGGGATAGCGCCTCTCCTTCTCCCCTTGTTGTGGGAGAAGGTGGATCGGCGCGCAGCGCCGAGACGGATGAGGGGTGTTCCAGCGAAGTGCGACGTTGGCGTTCCCTGGAACACCCCTCATCCGTCGCCTTCGGCGACACCTTCTCCCCCAAGGGGAGAAGGGGAAGATCAATGCCCCTCGAACCCAATCAACGTCCTCACCGGCACGTCTAGCGCTTCCAGCTTCTGGCGTCCGCCGAGGTCGGGCAAGTCGATGACGAAGCATGCCGCGACGATGTCGGCGCCGATTTGCCTCAGCAGCTTCACCGCGGCTTCCGCCGTGCCGCCGGTGGCGATCAGGTCGTCGACCACGATCACCTTCTCGCCCGGCGAGACGCCGTCCTTGTGCATCTCCATCTCGTCCAGGCCGTATTCGAGGCTGTAGGCGACGCGCACCGTCTCGTAGGGCAGCTTGCCTTTCTTGCGGATCGGCACGAAGCCTGCCGAAAGCTGGTGCGCCACAGCGCCGCCGAGGATGAAGCCGCGCGCCTCGATGCCGGCGATCTTGTCGATCTTCAATCCGGCATAGGGATGGACCAGCTCGTCGATGGCGCGGCGGAAGGCGCGCGCGTCGCCAAGCAGCGTGGTGATGTCGCGAAACAGGATGCCGGGCTTGGGATAATCCGGAATGGTGCGGATGGCCGCAAGCAGCGTGTCTTCGAGGGAGGATTTCATCGAGGCTTTCCGCGTGTCCGGCTGTCGGATTTGGCGGCGTCGGCCTTTGCTGCCCGACGCGACCGACAAGGGCTACCGCGATGTCGCGCCAGAGACAAGCACATCCGGCAAAGGATCGGCACCGATCGGCCTCGACCATAATGAAAAAGGGCGCCCGCGAAGGCGCCCTTCGAAAAGCAGGCGCTACCGAGCGGCTACATGCCGAGATCCGAGCGCAGCTCGGAGCGCGCCACTTCGTACTCGGCCTTGAAATCGGGACGGTTGAGCAGGACCGCGGCGATCACGCTGCCGGAGATCTTGCCCATCTCGATGTCGGACGGATAATGGATGCCGCCGACCACGCGGTTGTGGGCGAATTCGGCCGCGCGCGCCATGATCTCGGCGCGCTTTTCGGGGACCATGTCGGCAAGGACGATGCCCATCATGGTGCCGACCGTCGCATGACCAGACGGCCAGGAACCGGAGCTCGACAGCTTCACGACCGGCTTGACCAGATCGCTGAGCTGATGCGGCCGCGGCCGCTTCCAGACATCCTTGGCGGGATCGACGACGGCGCCTTCGGTCGCCACGACGCGATCGAAGAAGGCACTGAACTTCGGCAGCTTCTCCTTGTTGAAATTCGGGCCCATGACGTCGGCGAAGCGCCAGATATTCTCCTCGGCGTCGGCGATGGCGCGCTTTTCCATTTCCGGCGTGCGTGTCACCTGCAGCGTCAGCACCTCGCCGAGCTCCGCTTTGGCTTCCGGCGAGTCATTGGCCGGTGGCGGCGGCAGGATCATCGTCAGGTCAATGTCCTTGCTGGTGACGAAAGGCTGGGCCTCATCGGCATGGGCGACATATCCGGTGACAAGCAGCAGGAAACCCGCCGCGAGCGATGCGTATCTTTTCATGGGTGCGATCCTTTGGTGAGTGCGAGGCAGGATCGCCACGAGCGATGACGGTCATGTGACACGCCCCGGTTTGCGCGCGCCGAAATACAAAAGGGCGCCTTGTGGCGCCCTTTCAAAATTCTTGCGATCGACGCCGCCTCAGTGCGCCACGTCGGCCCAGACCCTGCGCTTGGTCATGTAGATCAATGCGCCGAAGACCAGCAGGAATATCATGACGCGGAAGCCTGTCTTCTTGCGATCCTCGAGATGCGGCTCGGCCGCGAACATCAGGAAGGCCGAGACGTCGCGGGCATACTGGTCGACGGTCTGCGGCGAGCCGTCGTCATAGGTCACCTGGCCGTCCGAGAGTGGCTTCGGCATCTTCAGCGACACGCCGGACAGGAAGTACGGGTTGTAGTGCGTGCCTTCCGGGATCACCATGCCGGCCGGCGGCGTCTGGTCGTAGCCGGTGAGCAGCGAGTGGATGTAGTCCGGGCCGCCCTGCGCATACTGGGTGAAGATGTCGAAGATGAAGCGCGGGAAGCCGCGCTCGACACCGCGCGCCTTGGCAAGCAGCGACATGTCCGGCGGGGCGGCGCCGCCATTGGCGGATGCCGCGGCCTGCTCGTTCGGGAACGGCGCCGGGAAGTGATCCGACGGCTTGCCGGGACGATCGAACATGTCGCCGGCATCGTTCGGGCCGTCATGGATGGTGTATTCGGCGGCCAAAGTCTTGATCTGCGCCTCCGAATAGCCGAGGCCTTCCAGCGTGCGGAAAGCCACCAGGTTCATCGAGTGGCAGGCCGAGCAAACTTCCTTGTAGACCTTCAGGCCGCGCTGCAGCTGCGCCTTGTCATAGGTGCCGAACGGACCGGCGAAGCTCCAGCTCATTTCCTTCGGTTCGTTGATCGGGAAATGCGTCGGAGCGGCCGCGTTGTGTTCCTCCTCGGCGGCGATGGCGGCGGTGCCCGCGACCACCAGGCCAAGCAGCGCCAGCGAGGTGAGAATCTTCTTCATACCCAAAATCCCCTCAGATTCTCAGCCCGTGATTTCCGGCGCGGCGGTAGCGCGTGCCGGATGTCCGCTGCCCTTTTTCTTTTCAAGCACGGCCTCGGTGATCGAGTTCGGCAGCCTGCGCGGCGTCTCGATCAGGCCGAGCACCGGCATGACGACCAGGAAGAAGGCGAAGTAGAACAGCGTCGCCATCTGCGCCATGAACACATAGCTGCCTTCCGCCGGCTGCGAGCCCAGCCAGCCGAGCAGGATGGCGTCGGCTACGAACAGCCAGAAGAACAGCTTGTACCATGGACGATAGACCGCCGAGCGCACCTTGGAAGTGTCGAGCCACGGCACCAGGAACAGCATGGCGATGGCGCCGAACATGCACAGCACGCCGCCGAGCTTGGAGTTGATCGGGCCGATGTTGAAGGTGATGGCGCGCAGGATCGCGTAGAACGGCAGGAAGTACCATTCCGGAACGATGTGGGCCGGCGTCTTCAGCGGGTTGGCGACCGTGTAGTTGTCCGGATGGCCAAGAAAGTTCGGCAGGTAGAAGACGAAATAGGCGAAGACGAACAGGAACACGATCATGCCGAACGCGTCCTTGATGGTGGCGTAGGGCGTGAAGGCGACGGTATCGGTCTTCGACTTGACCTCGATGCCGGTCGGGTTCGACTGGCCCACGACATGCAGTGCCCAGATGTGCAGCACGACCACGCCGGCGATCATGAACGGCAACAGGTAATGCAGCGCAAAGAAGCGGTTCAGCGTCGGATTGTCGACGGCGAAGCCGCCGAGCAGCAGTTCCTGGATCCAGTTCCCCACCAGCGGAATGGCGCTGAAGAAGCCGGTGATGACGGTAGCGCCCCAGAAGCTCATCTGGCCCCAAGGCAGCACGTAGCCCATGAAGCCGGTGGCCATCATCAGGAGGTAGATGATGCAGCCGAGGATCCACAAGAGCTCGCGCGGCGCCTTGTAGGAGCCGTAGAACAGGCCGCGGAAGATATGGATGTAGACGGCGACGAAGAAGAATGAGGCGCCGTTAGAATGGAGATAGCGCAAGAGCCATCCCGAATTCACGTCGCGCATGATCTTCTCGACCGAATCGAAGGCGAGATTGGTGTCGGAGGTGTAGTGCATCGCCAGCACGATGCCGGTCAGGATCTGCGCGGCCAGCATGATCGACAGGATGCCGCCGAACGTCCACATGTAGTTGAGGTTGCGCGGCACCGGATAGGCGACGAAGCTGTCATGGACCAGCCGCGGCAGCGGCATGCGGGCGTCGAACCAGCGCTCGATACCGGTCTTGGGCGTATAGGTCGAGTGTCCCTCGCTCATCGAAATGTCCCCTGCCTCAACCGATAAGAATCTTGGTATCGGAAATGAACTTGAATACCGGGATCGCCATGTTCTCCGGCGCCGGGCCTTTGCGGATGCGGCCGGCGGTGTCGTATTGCGAACCGTGGCACGGGCAGAACCAGCCGCCGAAATCGCCTTCCTGGCCGAGTGGGATGCAGCCGAGATGCGTGCAGACCTGCACCATCACCATCCAGGCTTCCTTGCCGGGCGTGGTGCGGTTGGCGTCGGTCGCCGGCGCGTCGGACGGCAGGTTGGCGTTGCGCGCGATCGGATCCTTGAGATCGGCGAGATTGACGGCCGCGCCGTCCTTCATTTCCTTTTCGGTGCGGTTGCGCACCACCACCGGCTTGCCACGCCACTTGACGACCAGCGAGCTGCCGGGCTGCAGTGAAGAAACATCGACCTCGACCGAAGCCAGTGCCAGGGTCGAGGCATCGGGGCGCATCTGGTCGATGAACGGCCACGCGACGGCTCCGGCGCCGACAACGGCGGCCATGCCGGTGGCTACGTAGAGAAAATCGCGACGGTTGGGATCGTGGATATCGGTTGCGCTCACGGGTGCCTGATCCTTTCGCCTCTTCCTAACCGGAGGCCGAGCCTTGTCCCCGCTCAATCGCACCTGCCCGACAGCGCATGGCGAACAGGCTAGCGAATTCCTCCGGCATTTGGAGTTCGGTTTATGCGTGCGGCCCGTTTTTGTCCAGCGGGGTGAGACCACAAGGGCAGATTGTCGCGGGGATGCGCGGCGGCCCAGGCCGACGCGTCCCCGCCAGGCCGCTGGACAGGGTGAAACAGCGGGAAATCCGGGGTCAATCGAGCCGGTGTTCGCCTCGACATCGGCTCCTGGCCCGGTCTATTCTGACGTCATGGCGCATGTCATTGAACGCGACAGCTGGGCCGACGCCCCCGACTGCTGGAAAGGCGAGCTGCAATGCGGCCAGTTCGGTGCCAATTCCTGCCTGATCTTCAACTATCAGCCGACGGTCGGCGGCGGCCCGCGCCTGCACAAGCATCCCTACGCGGAAATCTTCGTCATCCGTTGCGGCACCGGCCTGTTCACGATCGGCGACCAGGAGATCAAGGCCACGGCCGGCCAGATCCTGATCGTGCCGCCCGACACGCCGCACAAATTCACCAATCTCGGACCTGGCCCGCTCGAAAGCACCGACATCCACGAGAACGGCCACTTTATCACCGAATGGCTGGAATGATTCTTCCGATCGTCGGACCGGGCCTGTCCGAAGGCTGATTGCAGCCTAGTTCCATCGATCTGGCATCGATGGAGATGAAGCATGCGACAGCGCACGGTTGAGGTCGAGGGGCTGGCTATCGCGATCCGGGACGCAGGGCCGCCCGATGCGCCGGGCCTTCTGCTGCTGCATGGTTGGCCGCAAAGCTCCCATGCTTTTGAGGCAATCGTCGACGAGCTGGCCGGCGACCAGCGCGTGGTCGCGCCGGACTTGCCGGGCATCGGCGGTTCACACGGCGCGCCCGAGACCGGAGAAAAGGCATATCTGGCCAGATTGATGAAGGGGCTGATCGCCGTTTGCGGCTTGCGGCAGGTCATCGTCGCCGGTCATGACGTCGGCGGCCAGATCGTCTTCGCGCTGTTGCGCGACGAGCCCGAAAATTTGTCCGGCGCGGTGATCATGGACGTCGTTATCCCCGGCGTGGCGCCGTGGCAAAATGTCATCCGCAATCCGCGTATCTGGCATTTCGCCTTTCATGCGATCCCGGCCTTGCCGGAGATACTGGTGAGCGGCCATGAGCGCGCCTATTTCGATTTCTTCTTCGATATTCTTTCGAAGGAAAAATCGGCGATCCCTGCGGAAGCCAGAGACATCTATGCCAAAGCCTATTCGCGGCCGGAAAGCCTCAAGGCCGGCTTCGACTGGTACCGCGCCTTTGCCGCGGACGCCAAGGTCAATTCCCACACATACGCGACGCCGATCGCCACGCCGGTTCTTTATCTCAGAGGCTCGGCCGAATCCGGCGACATCGCCGACTATCTCGACGGCTTGAAGGCAGCGGGCCTATCCAATGTCGAAGCCGACATCATCCCGGGTAGCGGCCACTTCGTCGCCGACGAGAATCCCGGAGCCCTTGCTGCGCGATTGGCGCGTTTTCGCCAGGAAATCGCCTAGCTGGCGCCGAGCCTGACCAGCACCGCGCGCGGGATGTCGTATTCGCGGATCACGGCGTCATGCTTGCGCAAACCGCAAAGCTCGCGCTGGATGAAATAGGCATGGACGGCCGCTGCCGCCTCCTTAAGCAGCCGGTTGCGATGCTCGCCCTCGCCGCTCTCGCGCAATCTGGCAAGGGTTTCCTCGACACGCCGGCCGGCGCGGCCGAGCGCTGCGGCCTTCTCGGCGAGGATTTCGTGGCCGAGCAGATCGAGCGCGCTTTCCTGCGCGCCTGACCGTCCAAAATTCATAGGCATGCGTACCGACATGATGCCGTTCTACTCCGCTGGTCGCGTCTCTTCCAGCGCGCTTTCCTCGTTGAACAGGAAGCCGCCGGACTGCCGCTTCCAGAGCCGCGCATAGAGCCCGTCGAGCGCCACCAGCTCGTCATGCGTGCCCTGTTCGACGATGCGGCCGCCGTCCAGCACCACCAGCCGGTCGAGCGCTGCGATGGTCGACAGACGGTGCGCGATGGCGATCACGGTCTTGTTCTCCATCAGTCTGGTCAGGTTCTCCTGAATCGCCGCCTCGATGTCGGAATCGAGTGCCGAGGTTGCCTCGTCGAGGATCAGGATCGGCGCATCCTTGAGGAAGACGCGCGCGATGGCGACGCGCTGCCGCTGGCCGCCGGACAGCTTCACGCCACGCTCGCCGACATAGGCCTCGTAGCCGGAGCGCTCGCGGTTGTCGCGCAGCCCTAGGATGAAGTCATGCGCCTCGGCTTTCCGGGCCGCGGCGATCACCTGCGCATCGGTCGCGTCCGGCATGCCGAGCTTGATGTTGTCGCGCAGCGAGCGGTGGAAAAGTGCGGTATCCTGGCTGACCACGCCGATATTGCCGCGCAGCGAGTTCTGCGTCACATGCGCGATGTCTTGGCCGTCGATCAGGATCTGGCCGCCCTCGAGGTCATAGAGGCGCAGGATCAGGTTGGCCAAGGTCGTCTTGCCGGCGCCCGACGGGCCGACCAGCCCGACCTTCTCGCCCGGATGCACGACGAGGTCGATGCCGTCGAGCACTCCGGCCCCCTTGCCATAATGGAAGGTGACGTTCCTGACGTCGATGCGGCCGCCGGCGACGACCAGTTCCTTGGCGTCCGGCGCGTCGGTCAGGCCAAGCGGCTGCGAGATCAGCGCCTTGGAATTCTCCAGCACGCCGAGATTCCTCAGGATGCCGTTGAGCTGCATCATCAGCCTTCCAAGCAGCATGTTGAGCCTGAGCACCAGCGACAGCGTGAAGGCGACGGCGCCGACCGTGATCGAGCCTTCGACCCATAGATAGATGGCGAACGCGGCGATCGCCGTGATCATGATGCCGGAGAGCATGGTCAGCGCCATGCGCACGCCAGTCAGCCGGCGTGTGAACGGCCGCAGCGCGTCGAGATAGATGCCGAAGCCGCTGCGGATATAGCGATCGTCGCCGTCGGCCGAAAACAGCTTCAACGTCTGCACGTTCGAGTAGGAATCGACGATGCGGCCGGTGATCATCGAACCGGCCTCGGCGGTCGCCTCGGCATGCTTGCGGATAGCCGGCAGATAGAGTTTCGCCAGCCAGCCGAAGGCAGCGATCCAGATCACCACCAGCACCGCCAGCCGCAGATCGAGACCGGCGACCAGCGCGAGCGTCGTCACCGTATAGACGATCATGAACCAGACCACCTCGATGAAGCTCTCCATCAGGTCGCCGGTCGCCTGCCCCGCCTGCCAGACTTTTGTCGCGATGCGGCCGGCGAAATCGTTCTGGAAGAAGGCATAGGACTGGCGCGAGACGTGCCGGTGCGCCTGCCAGCGCACCAGATTGTAGAATCCGGGCGTAATCGTCTGCTCGTCGACCAGCGCCGACAGGCCGACCACCAGAGTGCGGATGAACAGAACCACGGCGCCCATGAACAGGAGCTCGGGACCGGCGGCCGCCCACAGCGCGTGCCAGCTGCGCTCACCGGGCAACTGGTCGAGGATATCGACCAGCCTCCCGACGAAATAGAACAAGCCTGCCTCGACCAGCGGGGCGATGCCGCCGATGATGAGCATGGCGAAGAAAGCGAGCTTGGCCTGCCCGACATAGTGCCACAGGAAGCCGCCGACGCTGGCGGGTGGCCGAAGATTCACGGGCTCGCGGAACGGATAGACCCAGCCCTCGAACCAGCGATAGACGCCTTTCATCATTCCGCGGCTTCACCTTTCGCCGCCGGATCGTCGGCGGCCTGCTTTTCCTCGAGCAGGAAACCGCCCGACTGGCGCCGCCAGAGCTGGGCATAGAGCCCACCCTTGGCGATCAAGGTCTCATGCGAGCCGTCCTCGACGATGCGTCCCTTGTCCATCACCACCAGCCTGTCCATCGCCGCGATGGTCGACAGCCGGTGGGCGATGGCGATGACGGTCTTGCCCTGCATGAGCTTGTAGAGGTTCTCCTGAATGGCGGCTTCCACTTCCGAATCGAGCGCGGAGGTGGCCTCGTCGAGAATGAGGATCGGCGCGTCCTTCAGCATAACGCAGGCAATTGCGATGCGTTGCCGCTGGCCGCCGGACAGCTTCACGCCGCGTTCGCCGACAAGCGCCTCATAGCCGCTCTGCCCATACGGATCGGTCAGTGCCGCGATCACATCGTCGACCTGAGCGGCTTTGGCGGCGCTGAACATGGCCTCGTCGCTGGCCGACTGGCGTCCATATTTGAGGTTCTCGCGAACGGATCGATGCAAGAGCGACGTGTCCTGGTTGACGAAGCCGATTGCCGCGCGAACGCTCTCTTGCGAGACGTGGCGGATGTCCTGTCCGTCGATCAGCACCTTGCCATCCTGGACGTCGAACAGCCGCAGCACGAGATTGACCAGCGTCGACTTGCCGGCCCCGGAGCGACCGATCAGGCCGACCCGCTCGCCCGGCGCGATCTTCAGCGACAGATTGTCGATGACGCCGCCTTTACCGTCCTTGCGCCAGTAGTTGAAATTCACCCGGTCGAACTCGATGCCGCCGGCGGTCACGGCGAGGGCCGGTGCGTCAGGCTGGTCCTGCATGGTGATGGGACGCGCGATCGTCGTCATCGAATTGCTGGCAACGCCGATCTGCCGGAAGACGTTGGCGCCGACATCGAGGATCCTGCCGGAAATATTGGCGATCTGCAGCGCGAACGGTATCGCGGTCGCCACGGCTGCCGTAGTCATGGTCCCCGCGTTCCAGCCGGCCAGCGCCAGCCAGCTTATGGCGATGAGCAGCGCCGCGTTGAGGACGAACAGGGCCGACCACATCAGCGTGAAAACGCGCATCAGCTGGTAAAACGTGTCGGCATGCTCGACCACCGCCTGCGAGACATATTTGTCCTCGTGCTCGCCGGTCGAGAACGTCTTGAGCGTCAGAATGTTGGTGTAGCTGTCGACCATGCGGCCGCTCACCTGCGACCACCGCTCCGACAGTTGGGAGGAGCGCTGGGTGATCTTCGGCATCGCAGACCAGAAGATGAGGCAGTAGAACACCAGCCACACCGCCACCACAGCCAACAGCAGCGCGTCGAGCCGCGCCAGCACGATGATGGCGACCGCGACGAAGACCAGCGCGTACCAGACCGCATCGACGGTGAGGTTGACGCTCATCTCCACCGAATCGCCGCTCTGCATGACCTTGGTTCCGATGCGGCCGGCGAAGTCGTTCTGGAAGAACGACCAGTCCTGGCGCACGACGTGCCAATGGCTCTGCCAACGGATGAGGTCGATGAGGTTCGGCGCGATGGCGTGGTTGCGGATGAGACCATCGACAACCATCGACAGCGGACGCAGCAGCACGACGATCGCCATCATGACGAGCAACGGCATGTGCGCAGCGAAGAAATCGCCTGGCTTGGTGCTGGAGAGCAGGCCGACGATCAGGCCGACGAAAATCGGCAGCATCGCGTCCACTATCGCCGCGACGGCAACGATGATCATGCGCAGCCGATAGGCGGTACGAAACTGCCTTATGAAATACCAGTAGAACCGCCAAAGTCCCATTGGCGGCTGCCTGTCGTCGGCCAGCGCCACCGGCGAATAACGGCTTTCGAACCAGGTGAAGATGCGGTCGAACATTTTTCTCTCATCGCGCCGGAAATCCGCCGGCACCGATCTGGTCGCCAGCAGGCCTCTGGCCAGGCCGTGGTTACGCCCGGGATCGATTCCCCGCAATCGCCGTAACCTTGATGCCGGAGCGGCTCGACGGCTCACGGAACCGCCGGGCCGCTCCAAGTCTTTGTTTTGCGCAATTCCGGACGGAGTTGCTGCAATCGCGATCGCGTTACTCCGCAGCCATCTCGGATCGAAGCGACCTGGCATCGGGCTCAGCCGGCGCGTCATCGAGCAGGAAACCGCCCGACTGGCGTTGCCAGAGCTGGGCGTAGAGCCCGCCCTTGGCGACGAGCTCCTCATGCGAGCCTTCCTCGATGATGCGGCCCTCGTCCATGACGACGAGCCGGTCCATCGCCGCGATCGTCGACAGGCGGTGCGCGATGGCGATGACGGTCTTGCCCTGCATCAGCTTGTAGAGGTTCTCCTGGATGGCCGCCTCGGCTTCCGAATCGAGCGCCGACGTCGCCTCGTCGAGGATGAGGATCGGCGCGTCCTTCAGCATGACGCGGGCAATCGCGATGCGCTGCCGCTGGCCGCCGGACAGTTTGACGCCGCGGTCGCCGACATGGGCATCGAATCCCTTGCGGCCGTTATGGTCCGAGAGCCCGCCGATGAAATCGAGCGCCTCCGCCCGGCGCGCCGCCTCCATGAGCATTTCGTCGGTCGCGTCCGGCCGGCCATAGAGGATGTTCTCCTTCACCGAGCGGTGCAGCAGCGAGGTGTCCTGCGTGACCATGCCGATCTGCGCGCGCAAAGAATCCTGCGTCACCGCCGCAATCTCCTGGCCGTCAACGAGGATCCTGCCGCTTTCCAGGTCGTAGAAGCGCAACAACAGGTTGACCAGCGTCGACTTGCCGGCGCCGGAACGTCCGACAATGCCGACCTTCTCGCCGGGCTTCACGGTGAGCGACAGGTTCTCGATAACGCCCTTCTGCTTGCCGTAATGGAAGCGGATGTCCTCGAAGCGTATCTCGCCCCGGGCGACGGCGATGTCCTTGGCGCCCGGCCTGTCTTCGACCAGCCGCGGCAGCGAGATCGACTGGATGCCGTCCTGCACCGTGCCGATATTCTCGAACAGCACGGACATCTCCCACATGATCCATTGCGACATGCCCCACATGCGCAGCACCAGGCCGATGACCACGGCTACTGCGCCGATCGTCACCGCCTGGCCGAGCCACAGCCACAGCGAGATCGCCGTGACAGAGACCAGCAGCAGCGAGTTCAAGATGTAGAGCAGGCCGTAAAGCACCGTCACCAGCCGCATAGAACGGTAGACGGTGTCGAGGAAGCCTGCCATGCCTTCCCTGGCAAAGGTCGCCTCGCGGCGCGCGTGCGAAAACAGCTTCACCGTCTGGATGTTGGCGTAGCTGTCGACGACGCGGCCGGTCATGGTCGAGCGTGCGTCGGCTTGCTCCTCGCCGACTTTGCCCAGCCGCGGAATAAAATGCCACAGCAAGGCGACATAACCGATCAGCCACACACCCAAGGGTGCGGCCAGCCGCAAATCCGCCGATCCGACGATGAACAGCATGCCGAGGAAGTAGACGATCACGTAGTTGAGGACATCTATCAGCTTCATGACGAAGTCGCGCACGGCGAGTGCGGTCTGCATCAGTTTGGTGGCGATCCGGCCGGCGAACTCGTCCTGGTAGAAAGCCATCGACTGTTTCAGCAAATAGCGATGCACCTGCCAGCGGATGCGCATGGGATAATTGCCCATCAGCGTCTGCTGGTTGAGCAACGAACGCAGCCACACCGTACCGGGCAGCGCAAACAGCACGATGAAAGCCATGCCGGCGAGCTTCCAGCTCTCGGTCTGCAGGAACGTTTGCCGGTTCTGCGCCGACAGCCAGTCGACGATGCGGCCCATGAAACCGAACATCCACACTTCTGTGATGGCGATCGCCGCCACCAGCACCGCATCTACGGCGATGTAGGGCCAGACGCCGCGCGTATAATGAACGCAGAAGGCGATCAGCGTCTTCGGCGGCTCGACCGGCTCCGCGGCGGGAAACGGATCGAGCCTGTTTTCAAACCAGCGGAACATTCCGGGCACTCGACTTATCTATGCGCTCACGCGGCGCGGGATTGATGGGCTAGGCGTTGCAGCCGCGCGGCATTGCGGGCCGGCGATACGGAATCATCCGCATCGCCGGCCTTGCTACGCGCAATATAGGGTTTCGCCGGCATTTCGCCGACAGGCTCGTTTGACGTCCCTGACGGCACCGAACTTCCCGACGAAAGGCTGGAGCCTGCCCGGCTCCTGTCGCCCGGCCGGATCAAGCGGATGATCCGGCGCACCAGCGTGGGCCGGCTGTGATCGGGCACCGCGCGCGAGAAATCGACGTCCGGCAGCATGCCGCGATGCGGCCTGCGCCGTTCCTCGGCATGTACCGCCGACGAATAGGTCTCGCCGATCAGCAGCGCCCAGGTAGCCACCTTGCGTTCATGCAGGCTTCTTGACCCCGGTATCTTGTAGGGATCGAACATTGGTCCGTCCTCCATATGCAAATGCGTTAAAAAGGGTGATGCGTCCTCGATCATCGGCATTCGGCCGAAGGCGCGGATCGAATCGGCCGGGACACGACTAGCGTCGGTCCGGACACGCTCAGCTGGGGCACGGCGCCCCTTTGGCAGTTTGAAAAACATCGCAAGATTCCTTCGAAGGCCGAAAACTGGGTTCGGCGGGAATCGGTGCGATGAGGACTTAAAGTGTCAGAAGAATCGTCGTACCGAAACCGCCAGTGGGCATAGGGGTGCCCCGGAGAGGAGCTGGAAGTGCATGGTCATCATGTGGTCCCCCTCCTTCGGTTCGGGTTGACGATGGTGAGCATATACTCGACTTCGCAGAAAATGGCCACCCGCCAGTCCAGGAATCGCCGAAAGCCGCAGGCGCCTGTGGCCGATCTGCCACTTATTAGCAGGATACGGAAATGAACGATCGTCTCCGCATCGCGCTCTACCAGCCGGATATCGCCGGCAACACCGGGACAATCCTGCGCTTCGCCGCCTGCCTCGGTATCGGCGTCGACATCATCGAGCCGGCTGGTTTCCCGCTCTCCGACCGGGCGCTGAAACGGGCCGGCATGGACTACCTCGAAATGGCGGCGCTTTCCCGCCATGCCGACTGGCACGCCTTCGAGGAGTGGCGAAAGACCGGCGCGCGCCGCCTCGTGCTGCTCACCACCAAAGCCACGACCGCGTACACCGACTTTGCTTTCGCTGCCGGCGACATCCTTTTGTTCGGCCGCGAATCCGCCGGCGTGCCGGACCAGGTCCACCAGGCGGCGGATGCGCGACTGACCATCCCGATGCGGCCCGGAGCGCGCAGCATCAATGTCGCGCTGTCCGTCGCCATGGTCGCGGGCGAAGCGCTGCGCCAGCTCGGCTAGAACCCCGAACCCCTCTTCATTGCCGCGCGCAGGCTCCACTCGCGGCGTCATTCTCACCCAGGCGCACATCGCCTTCTCCTGCAATTGCCCTATCGACATTTGTTGGCTACAAGCTCAACTTAACTTGAGGTCAAGCGGAAAAGTTCGAGATGGCTCCGGTAAGGGAATTGACGGTCGGCCAGGTGGCCGTTCGCAGCGGCGTTGCGGTATCGGCGCTGCATTTCTACGAGGCGCGCGGCCTGATCCGCAGCCACCGCACCTCGGGCAACCAGCGGCGCTACAGCCGCGACGTGCTTCGGCGCGTGGCGATCATCCGCGTCGCCCAGGAGGTCGGCATCTCGCTTGCCGACATTGCCCGGGCGTTCCAGTCGCTGCCGGAAGAGCGCACACCGAACCGCGAGGACTGGAACCTGCTTTCGACAGCCTGGCGCGACGAGCTCGACCAGAAGATCGCCCAGCTCAAGAAATTGCGCGACGGCCTGACGGATTGCATCGGCTGCGGCTGCATGTCGATCGACAAATGCCCGCTGAGGAACAAGGAAGATCGGCTGGCCAAGGAGGGGACGGGGGCGAGACGGCTGGCGGTGCGCTGACAGTCTGCCGCCAAGGTGCATTGAGATTCAGGCCAGGCCGAGTCGAAAATGGTGGCTTCCGAGAACCGGAGCGGACGTGAGCACCGGAAGCGCAGGAAGCCGCCATTTGCAGGCCGGCATCACCTGAATATCAATGCACCTTAATCGGCCGCCGGCAGCCGGCGCATGGTGAATTCGATCACATCGCCCGGGCGCTCGAACCAGCTTTCGATCTCGGTCCAGTAGGCCTGTTTCGGAAAACGCTCGAACCACTCTTTGGCCTTGAGGCGCGCATCCGGGCGCGGCAGCACGAAGGTTTCGCGCAGGAAACCGTCGCGCGGCTGGTTTTCGCGCTCAGCCCGTGAGCGCTCCAGCCTCTTGCGTAAGCCATCCAGCGGCGGTCTTGCCGGGGTGCGCACGAAGGAACTCCCTTGCACCTTGGTCAGACAGGACTTGACCCTTCCTCTCAAGAGATTAGGGATCGCGCCCTGAAAAGACGAGTCATTTGTCAGGCAAGCGCGCCTGCGACTGGAGACCGAATTGGAAAGACCTGACCTTCCCTTGGGCCTGCCGGCCGACATCGAGCAGAAGAAGATGAAGGCACGTCTGTGGTTCGAGGCCTTGCGCGAGCGTATCTGCGCCACTTTCGAGCAGATCGAGCAGGAACTCACCGGCCCGCAAGCGTCATGGTCGCCCGGCCGTTTCGAGAAGACCCCCTGGGAGCGCGACGAGGGCCGCGGCGGCGGCGGCACCACGTCGATGATGCGAGGCCGCGTCTTCGAGAAGGTCGGCGTCCACACCTCGACCGTCCACGGCGAATTCTCGCCCGAGTTCAGGAAGCAGATACCCGGCGCCGAGGAAGACCCGCGCTTCTGGGCGAGCGGCATCTCGCTGATAGCACATCCCTGGAACCCCAACGTGCCGGCCGTGCATATGAATACCCGCATGGTCGTCACCACGCGCCAGTGGTTCGGTGGCGGCGCCGATCTGACGCCGATGCTCGACCGCCGCCGCACCCAGGACGATCCCGACACGATCGCCTTCCATCGCGCCATGCAGTTCGCCTGCGAGAAGAACGCCGCCGTCGCCGACTATCCCAAATTCAAATCCTGGTGCGACGAGTATTTCTTCCTGCCGCACCGCAACGAGCCGCGCGGCATCGGCGGCATCTTCTTCGACTGGCTGCATTCTGACGAGGACAGGGGCGGCTGGGACGCCGATCTCAATTTCGTCCAGGACGTCGGCCGCTCCTTCCTCGTCGTCTATGCCCATCTGGTTCGAGGCAACTTCAACCAGAACTGGACCGACGGCGAGCGCGACGAACAGCTCATCCGGCGCGGCCGCTACGTCGAATTCAACTTGCTTCACGATCGCGGCACCATCTTCGGCCTGAAAACCGGCGGCAATGTCGCCTCGATCCTGTCCAGCCTGCCGCCTGAGGTAAAATGGCCGTAACGATCCGGTGAGCGCGGCGACGGCCGCATTGCTGTCCAATTCGCCGAATCTTGGCCGGCAATGTGGCAGGGACGATATCTTTTTCGTCTAATATCCTTTTGAAAAAATTGAGCTATTTAAGATCGCGGGGTCGGGAAGCGCCGGCGGTCGAAGCGGAGATCATCTCGTCTCCCTCCGGCCGTGAGCCGGCGCGACTTGACGACCCTGATCACGAGAGGTGCCTCGCCGAATCGGGCACCCGCATTCCAGGAGAGCACGCCATGCGCAAGCTTATCGTGACCGCAGCTACCGCCGCCCTTCTCGCCTCCGGCGGCGCCGCGTTCGCAGCGGTCAAGCACACCACCGGCACCGTCAAGAGCTTTGACGGAACGGCCATGAGCCTTGTTCTGGACGACGGATCCACTTTCAAGCTGTCCAAGGCCTTCAAGGATCCCGGCATCCAGGCCGGCGAGAAGGTTCGCGTCTCCTGGGACATGAGCGGCAAGAACAAGATTGCCGAGGCCGTCAAGATCATGAAGTGAAGGCCTGCCCGTCAAAGGCAGATCGAGTTCTCAGGCGGCAAGGAAGGCGGGGCAGCACTGCTCCGCCTTCCTTTTTTGGAGAGAAAAGCAGTCTGCCGCGGGCTGCGATGCAACCGAAACCGGTCGCATGTGTTATGGTTTTCCAGCAGAACGAGGAAAGGAAAGTCCCATGAAGGAATTCCAATGCGGGTCGCTTGTCCCCGGCTGCGACTGGCATACGCGCGCCGAGGAAGAAGCCGAGGTGATGCGCCGTGCCGTCGAGCACATGCGCGAGACGCATGGCGAGACCGTCATCCGCGAGACGATGATCGAGGCGATACGCTCCCGCATCCAGAAGGTTCGCGACGCGGCCTGAGGGACTCCTCACCTTCGAACAGATCGACCGGCAGCGAAATCAGGACGGCTCAGGGCCTGAGCATGTTCCATCGCGAGTTGCGAACCAATTTGCCTGAGTCGATCCCGGAAGGTCCGGACCGGCCCGGCATTTCAAACAGATACTTATATTCGAGTCGTCTCATTTAAGTTTGCGGTAACGGAATTCGTGCCACCGTCGGGCAAATGATCCGGCTGCAGGGCTGGCCGAGAAACTCGCCGCCACCCAAGGCGCTGACCGGATCGGTGGGGCGAGGTGTTTCGCGCATGCGCGAACGATCCGGCAAGAGGGGCACATCGTGCGAGGCGGCGCTGCTGCTGTGCGCATGTCTCGGCGCGTCTCCCGCGACCGCCCAGGAAATGATGACCACCTCGCTGATCGGCATGCATCAGGGGTCGCCGCTGAGCGACCGTGCCCGAGGCCTCGGCGGTGGCGGCTATGAGCTGCAGAATGGAAGCTGGGTCTCGTTCAACCAATGGTACCACACGAACTGGGTAGACATGCATGTCGACCTGCTCACCCAGGTTACCGAAAACACCGGCATCCTTTGGGGGTTCGGGACCGGCGAACAAGGCGACAAATACAGCATCGGGCCCAGCCTGAAGCTCGGTTTCCTCACCCAGACGCATCCGAATCCGAACAGCACCCTGTCGCTGTCCGTAACGTCGATCATCGGCGGAAACCTCACCGAGAAACCTTGCCTGGCCGACTACGGGGATCTGGGCTCCTACAGTGTCAATTGCCGGCTCGCGGCCGGTGAGATGGCGCCGCAGGAAACCCTGAAATACCTGGTTAGCGCCAAGCCCGAGAGCATGCATCTGTGGCTGAATTATCGTCTCACTTTCTGATCGCCGGGAGCCGCGAATGAAAAGTCCATCTCGTCCCGAAACGCGCGATCGCCCGTCCTGGTTCTTGTTTGGCTGGAGTTGGAACATGTCTGCTGGTCACCTGAAATTCGGCCTCGTTGCCGCCCTTGCCATCCTTTCGGCGCCCATTGCCTCGGCGCAGGAGGGCCTCGGCGCGGACGAGACGGCGGCGCTCTGCCATGGCGGCGGCTCCATCTGCGTGAGCGCAAAGATACCGGTCGCGCGCACGACGCAAACGGTACAGAACTGGATGAGCCCCGACGTCGGCGCGGCATGGGCCGCCGGCTACAAGGGCAAGGGCGTCACCATCACGATGGTCGACGACTTCAGCAGCACCTCGCGCTTTTCCGGCAATTTCGGGATCGGCGTGCAGACCCAGCGACACGGCGAATGGACGCGCGAGGAAGCAAGCATGATTGCTCCCGCCGCGACCATCCGCTCCAAGGATTTCTCGACCGGCACGGCCGTTTCGCTGGCACGCGGCCTTAATGTGCTGAACCTGAGCTACGGCATGTACACAACCGCGGGCTACAGCGCGAACCAGATCTGGTGGGCTCCAGAGGAGTCCTCGATCATTTCCTACGCCACCAAAGGTTCGGCCATCGTCTCGAAGGCGGCCGGCAACGACGCGGTCGCTGTTGGCGGGGTCACTGGTGGCCAGCAGGACTATCTCGACCTTGCTTTGATCGGCAAACCGACCGCGATCTTCGTCGGCGCGCTGTCGACGAACGGAACCACAGCCAACAAGGCCCAGCTCGCCTGGTATTCCAATTATGCCGGCTCCGACCAGGCTGTGCAGAGCCACTTCCTGGTGGTCGGCGTCGAGGGTGACAAGACCGGGCTCTACGGAACGTCTTTTGCCGCGCCGATCATCTCCGGCTATGCTGCGATCATCGGCAGCAAGTTCACCAAGGCGACGCCCGTCCAGATCACCAACGACCTGCTCAATACGGCCCGCACCGACACGCTGGCCAATTACGACCCGTCCGTCTACGGCAAGGGCGAAGCAAGTCTCTCGCGCGCTCTCGCTCCTGTGGCCATACACTGACAGGCACCGGCCGTTCCGGCCCGTCTAGCTCTCCAGCGCCTGCGCGGCGCGTTCCACCAGCGCGCCGCGTTCCAGGGTGAAGCCGGACTCGACCCATTCCTTCTCGAGGTTCTTCAGCGTGGCGCCGAGCTTCGGTCCTGGCGACGCGCCAAGCGCGGTCAGGTCGGCGCCTTTTATCGGAAACACCGGCTTCTCCCATTTCAGCGTGAAATTGAGCAGGCGTGAAAAGCCGCCGGCTTCCATCATCGCCTGATTGTCCTCGACTGCGCGTGTCCGCGCGGCGGCAAGCGCCAGCCGAATGCGGTCGATATAGCCGTTGCGGTCGCCGTAATAGAGTTTCTTGGCCAGCTCGGTCTCCGTCGCCTTGGCATCCGGCGCGATGGTCAGTGCCCAATGCCGCAGGCGGCCGGCCTCGTCGTTCGACAATCGCAGCCGCTCGCCAAGCGTCTTCATGCGCACGGCATCGGGCGGGACGATCGCCTCCAGCCTCAGCACAGGATCGGCGGCCCAGCCGAGATCTTTTCCAGTTTTGACCAGGCCATGGATGGCGTCGATGCCCCACTTCTCGCTTTCCGGCAGCACGGCGGTGAGCACGCCTGCCTGGCGCATCCATAAGAGCGCGCGCGAGGGATCTGGAGCCGACAGCAGCTTCTTCAGCTCGGACCAGACGCGTTCGGCCGAAAGCCGGGCAAGTCCGTCCTTCAGCCTGGCACAGGCCTTCAGCCCTTCCGCGTCCGGCCGTCCGTCGCCATACCAGGCAAAGAAACGGAAAAAGCGCAGGATGCGCAGATAATCCTCGCGGATGCGCGCCTCCGCGTCGCCGATGAAACGCAGCCGCCTCCCCTCTATATCGGCGACGCCGCCGACGAGATCGACGACCGTGCCGTCCGCTTCGGCGTAGAGCGCGTTGATGGTGAAGTCGCGCCGCTCGGCGTCCGCTTTCCAATCGCGCCCGAAGATCACCTTTGCCCGCCGGCCGTCGGTCTCGACATCGGCCCTGAGCGTCGTCACCTCATAAGGCTTGCCGCCGGCGATCACCGTGATCGTGCCATGCTCGATGCCTGTCGGCACCGTCTTGAAACCGGCCGCCTCCGCGCGCCGGACCGTTTCCTCGGGCACGGTAGTTGCGGCGATGTCGATGTCGGCGACCGGCTGGCCGATCAGCGCATTGCGCACCGCGCCGCCGGCGACACGCGCTTCCTCGCCGCCCTGCTTCAGCGCGGCAAGAAGCTTCTGCAGATGCTTGTCGGCCAGCCAATCGGCCTTGCCCGAGAGTGACGCCTCAGCGGTCAACCATAAAGCCTTTCATAGAGCGTGCGGATTATGCCGGCGGTGACGCCCCAGATACGCTGGCCGCCATAGGGCATCTCGTAGAAGAACCATTCGAGCTCGTTCCACATGCGGCTGTCGCGCGCGTGGTTGGCCGGATCCATCAGGAAACTCAGGGGCACCTCGAAAGCCGCGTCGACCTCATCGGCATTGAGCGTCAGCGAAAAACCCTGGCGCACGATGGCAAGCACCGGCACGATGCGGTAGCCGCTGCCGGCGACGTAGTCGGGCATGCGGCCGATGATCTCGACGAAATCCCGTTCGAGGCCGATCTCCTCGAAGGTCTCGCGCAAAGCGGTTGCCTCGGGGCTTGCATCGGTCGCATCGATGGTGCCGCCTGGAAAGGCCACCTGGCCGGAATGGCTGCGCAGTTTCTCGGCGCGCTTGGTGAGCAGCACCATGGCGCCCTCGGCGCGGTCGACCACGGGAATCAGCACCGCCGCGTCGCGCAGCGGCTTGATGTGTTTGAGCCTGGGATGGCCGGGATTGAAGCGATGATCGCCGAATTCGTCGCCGGGGACGATCGCCGCTTGCGCCGCGACGCGCGCCCGAAAATCCGCGACCGAAAACGCCGCCGGCGTAACCTGGTCCATCACGCGCTCAGCCGCTTCAGTTTCTCGGCCGGCATGATCGGATAGACCTCTCCGCCCGAGCGAATGGCGAACATCGCCTTGCCGCCGATGTCGATCTCCTCGCCATGCTCGACCAACTCATACATCACCGGACGCGCCAACAGCGCTTCCAGTCGTCCGCGCACAAGCACATAGGGTTTCAGTCCGCCGGTTTCGTCCTCGTCGACGAAGCGCAGCGCATGGCCGGGGCCGGCGGCGACGACATCGCCGACATTCGTGCGGAAGGTGACGACCTGGTCGTTCCCGCTCCCGGACACGTTCATTTCGACGGCGATGAAGGGCGCGTCGACGACGCGGATCCCAACCCGCTCGACCGGCGTCACCAGATAGGTCTTGCCGTCGGCATCCTTGCGCAACACGCTGGAAAAGAGCTGCACCAGCGGCATGCGGCCGATCGGCGTGCCGAGATAGAACCAGGTCCCGTCGGCCTTGATCTCCATGTCGAGGTCGCCGCAGAACTCCGGATTCCAGCGCTCGACCGGCGCCGGCCCCTTGCCGGCCCGGGCCGCGCGGGAGATCAGCGCCTCAAGGCCGCGCGCCTCTGTGGCGCCGATCAGGCTCTGTTTGCTCAAGCTGTGCTCGCCAGCGCTCTGTTCGTCGGGCGTTTGTTCACGATGTTCGCTGCGTTCGGCCATGGTCACGAAATAGTCACTGTTGTCCCGATTGTCAGCCTTGTCCGCCCGAGTCTGTGATTTAAGTTCAATTACAGGCGCCAGGTGAGGCCGAATCGCGGCATTCTGCGGCATCGAGAGTGCAGGCCGGCATTTCCAACCACAAGGATCGAACGGCATGAGCGTGATGATCAAGGAAAGCCCGATCAGCGAAAAAGCGATGATCGAGGAAGCCGAAAAGGCGCTGGCCGATATCTCCAGGATCCGCGACGCGGTCGGCAGGGTGATCTTCGGCCAGGAGGCGGTCGTCGAGCGCTCGCTGGTGGCTCTGCTGGCCGGCGGTCATGCGCTGCTGGTCGGCGTGCCGGGCCTCGCCAAGACCAAGCTGGTCGAGACACTAGGCATCGTGCTCGGCCTCGATTCGCGCCGCGTCCAGTTCACGCCCGACCTGATGCCGTCGGACATTCTCGGCTCCGAGGTGATGGAGCAGGACGAGTTCGGCAAGCGGTCCTTCCGCTTCATTTCCGGGCCGATCTTCACGCAATTGCTGATGGCGGACGAGATCAACCGCGCCTCGCCGCGCACGCAATCGGCGCTGCTGCAGGCGATGCAGGAATATCACGTCACCATCGCCGGCGCCCGCCACGACCTTCCGGCGCCCTTCCACGTGCTGGCGACGCAGAACCCGCTGGAACAGGAAGGCACCTATCCGCTCCCCGAAGCTCAGCTCGACCGTTTCCTGATGCAGGTCGACATCCTCTATCCCGAGATCGAGGCGGAACGCCGCATCCTGCTCGAAACGACCGGCGTCGACGAAGCCAAGGCCGACAATGTGCTGCAGCCGGCACGGCTGAGGGAAATCCAGACGCTGATCCGCCGCATGCCGGTGCCGGAAAGCGTCGTCGAGGCGATCCTCAAGCTGGTGCGTTCGGCCCGGCCGGGCCAGGGCAATGCCGAGACGGACAAGCACGTCGCCTGGGGGCCAGGTCCCCGCGCCAGCCAGGCGCTCACCCTGTGCGCCCGCGCCCGCGCCCTATATGATGGCAGGTTGGCGCCTTCGGTCGACGACGTTCGCGCCTTGGCCGAACCGGTGCTGCAGCATCGCATGGCGCTGACTTTCGCCGCCCGCGCCGAAGGCACTTCCGTGCGCGACGTGGTGGCGAAGCTGGCAAAAGGCATCTGATGGGTCGAATAGGCGAGGTCCAGGCACCGGTTGCGACGCGCGACGCGCTCGCCCGTGGCCGGTTGCGGGCTTCATTGGTGCCGGACCTGCTGGTCGAGGCGCGCCGTATCGTCAACACGGTGATCGCCGGCTGGCATGGCCGCCGCAAGCGCGGCATCGGCGAGAACTTCTGGCAGTTCCGGCCCTATGTGGAAGGCGATTCCTCGCGCATCGACTGGCGCCGCTCCGCGAGAGACGACCATACTTATGTGCGCGACCGCGAATGGGAAGCCGCGCACACCGTCTGGCTCTGGGCCGACCCCTCGCCTTCCATGCTCTACAAATCCGCCGCGGCAAGCGTCTCCAAGCAATCGCGCGCGCTGGTGCTGGCGCTCGCCTTGGCCGAGCTCTTGTCGCGCAGCGGCGAGCGCATCGCCTGGCCGGGCCTGACGGATCCGTTCACCGCCCGCAACGGCGCCGAGCGGATCGCCGCCCAGCTCAGCCACGCCGCCGCGCTTCCGGCCAAGCCCGATCTGTCGGCCATCCGCCGTTTCTGCGACATCGTTCTGGTCAGCGATTTCCTCGATCCGGTTGAGGAAACCATGGCCTGGCTCGACGTGCTCGCCCGCCACGGCGTGCGCGCGCATCTGATCGAGGTGGCCGACCCGGCCGAGGAAACCTTCCCCTATGCCGGCCGCACCGAGTTCACCGATCCCGAGACCGGCGACAAGCTGACCGCCGGCCGCGCCGAGATGCTGGCCGAGGAATATCGCCTGCTTTACCGGGCCCGCCGCGACGAACTGGCCGCCTGGTGCAAGCGTCTCGGCTGGAGCTACACCGTCAACCACACCGACCGCCTCGCCTCCGAGGCGCTGGTGCGCGTCCACATGGCGATGACCGCCGACGGCACCAATTTCGGAAGGGCGGTCGCATGAGCTGGCTGCCGCTTTCGTTCGGGGCGCCCATGGTGCTGTGGGGCCTTCTGGCCCTGCCGGTGATCTGGTGGCTGCTGCGGCTCACCCCGCCCAGGCCGCAAACGGAAGTTTTTCCGCCGCTGAGAATCCTCGCCCGGGTCCTGAGGCGCGAAGAAACCCCGCAGCAAAGCCCGTGGTGGCTGACGCTGCTTCGGTTGCTGATGGCGGCGCTCATCGTGATGGCGCTGGCCGAGCCGGTCTTCAACCCGCGCGAAAAACTGCCGGCGGAGGGCGCCGCCCTGGCGCTTGTCGTCGACAATGGCTGGGCGAGCGCCGCCGACTGGAACAAGCGCGTCGCCACCGCCGAGCGGCTGATCGCCGACGCCGGCTCGAACGGCGTGCCGGTCGTGATCGCCTTCACCGCCGAGAAGCCCAATGCCGAGATCGGCCCTTTCGACGCTTCGGGCGCGCTCGATCACCTGCGCGCCGCCAAGCCGCGGCCGATTCCTACCGACAGGCCCGCCGTCTACGCCCGCGTCGCCGCCGCGTTGGAGCGCCTGCCGGGCGCCAGCGTTGCGGTGCTCGCCGATGGGCTTGCCGCCAAAGGCGATGAGGCCGCTTTCAAGACGCTGCTCGAAAAGAATGCGACACGGCTGGTCTGGGCCACGTCCGATCGGCCTTCCGTGACCGGCCTGATCGGCGCCGACAACCAGGTCGATGGTTTCGCTTTGAGCGCCATTCGCGCGCCGGGCAATCCGGCGCCGGCGCAGGTCACCGCTGGCGCCTTCGATGACAAGGGCCGCCGCATCGCCGATGCGACGCTGACCTTCGCGCCGGGCGAAACCACCGCCACGGGGACGATGGCGGTTCCCTTCGAGCTACGCAACGACTTCGCTTCGATCGCGCTCGACGGCGAGCACCAGGCCGGCGCCGTGCGCGTGCTGGACGAGAGCTCGAAACGCCGCCGCGTCGGCCTTCTGTCGCAGGCCGAAGCCGACCAGGCGCAGCCGCTTCTGTCGCCGCTCTATTACATTCGCCGCGCCCTGCAGCCCTTTGCCGATCTGGTCGAGCCGTCGAGCGCCGATCTCGCCGACGCTATTCCACAGCTTCTCGACCAGAAGCCGGCGATGATCATCATGGCCGATGTCGGCACCATCCCGGCCCAGGTCAAGCAGCGGCTGGTCGACTGGGTCGACAAGGGCGGCACGCTGGTGCGCTTTGCCGGTCCCCGCCTTGCCGCGGCCGGCAATGACGACGACCTTTTGCCGGTCAGGCTGCGCAGCGGCGAGCGCGCGCTGGGCGGCGCGCTGTCGTGGACGACGCCGCAGGCGGTGACCGAATTCCCGAAGAGCGGTCCCTTCGCCGATCTTTCCCCACCCTCCGAGGTGACGGTGAGCCGGCAGGTCCTGGCCGAGCCGACGCCCGACATCGTCGAGCGTACCTGGGCCACGCTTGCCGACGGCACGCCGCTGGTGACGGGCATGAAGAAGGACAAGGGCACGCTGGTGCTCTTCCATGTCACGCCTGAGGCGACCTGGTCGAACCTGCCGATCTCCGGCAGCTTCGTCGAAATGCTGCGGCGTGTCGTGCAATTGTCGCGCAACCAGGGCGCCGCGATCGCCAATGCCGAAGCCGCCGCCGCGTCGCTCGCGCCCTACCGCATGATCAGCGCCGACGGCATGCTGACGCCGCCCTCGCCGGATGCCCGACCGCTGGTGCCCGGCGCCGGTCCGCTGCCGGTGACGCTGGAGAATCCGCCCGGCCTTTACGGCTCCGAGACGGGCGTCTTCGCACATAATCTGCTCGATGCGTCGAGCACGTTCACGCCGCTGGTCCGTCCGCAGGTTTCGCTGCCGGTGACAGCTATCCCCTATGCCTTCGATGAATCGGAGAATCTCAAAGGGCCGCTGGTCGCCATCGCGCTGCTTTTGATGGTGCTCGACACTTTGGCCGTGTTCTGGATGGGCGGCCTGCTGGCGCGCCGGCCGCGCCGCGCAGGCACGGCGGCGACCGCCGCGGCCGTTCTGGTCGTGCTGGGCGGCCTCTTCGGCCATGCCGATCTTGCCCGCGCCGACGATTCCAAGCCCGGCGACACCCAGGCGATCGAGGATATCTCGAAAACCCGCATCGCCTATGTCATCACCGGCGAGCCGGGCGTCGATTCGATCAGCCGCGCCGGCCTCGAGGGCCTCACCCGTTTCCTCATCGAGAAGACCGCGCTCGAGCCCGGCCCGCCGGCCGGCGTCGACATCGCCAAAGACGAGCTGTCCTTCTTCCCGCTGATCTATTGGCCGGTCGATGCGACGGCGCCTATGCCCAGCCAGGCGGCGATCGCCCGCATCGACGCCTATATGCAGCAGGGCGGCACGGTTCTGTTCGATACGCGCGACCAGTTTTCGAACGGCATCGGCGCCGGCTCGGCAAGCCCGGCGACCGAGCGGCTGCGCGACATCCTCGGCAATCTCAACGTGCCACCGCTAGAGCCGGTGCCGTCGGACCACGTGCTGACCAAATCCTTCTTCATCCTTCCGGAGTTCCCCGGCCGCTTCAACGGCAGCCCGCTCTGGGTCGAGGCCTCGCTCGACGCCAGCAACACCGAGAACCGCCCCGTGCGCACCGGCGACGGCGTCTCGCCGATCATGATCACCGCCAATGATTTCGCCGGCGCCTGGGCCATCGACGAGAACGGCGATCCGATGCTGCCGACCGTGCCGCCGGATCCGATGCAGCGCATCTACGCACTGCGCGCCGGCGTCAACATCATGATGTACATGCTGACCGGCAACTACAAATCCGATCAGGTGCATGTGCCGGTGCTGCTCGAACGGCTGGGGCAGTAGATCATGAACTGGTCCATCTCATTCGAACCGCTTCTCTCCTGGCCGCTCTTCGGCCTGCTCTTCGTGCCGCTGCTTTTGCTGGCGCTGGTCGGCCTGTGGTTCCGCCAGCGCGGCTCGGCATTGCGCTTCATCGCGCTGCTCGCGCTCGCCGCTTCATTGCTCAATCCCGTTTTCCTCGCCGAGGAACGCGAGGCGCTGAAGAGCGTCGTCGCCCTCGTCGTCGACCGCAGCCAGAGCCAGGACATCGGCGACCGCACCAAGCAGACCGACGAGGCGCTGGCCGGCCTGCAGCAGCGTCTTGCCCGCTTCAAGCAGTTCGATGTCCGTGTCGTCGAGGCCGGCAAGTCCGAAGCCGCCGACGAGCGCACCGAAACCAGGCTGTTCAGCGCGCTGGAAGGCGTCTTCCGCGACGTGCCGCCGTCGCGCATCGGCGGTGCCGTCATGATCACCGACGGCGAGGTGCATGATGCGCCTGCCGGCGCGCCGGAGTTCAACGCGCCGCTGCATGCGCTGATCACCGGCAACGAGCATGAGAAGGACCGCCGCATCCGCTTCGAGAACGCGCCGCGCTTCGGTCTCGTCGGCAAGCCGCTCGACATGACCTACCGCGTCATCTCGACGGAAGGCGACGGCGCTCCGGTGGACGTGCGCGTCTCGGTCAATGGCGAGCAGGTCTCGGTCGAGCACGCCACGGTCGGCCAGCCGATGAAGCTCTCGGTCACGATACCCAATGCCGGCCGCAACATCGTCCAACTCGGCATCGATCGGGAACCCGGCGAGCTGACCGACGCCAACAACCGGGCGATTGCCCTGGTCGACGGCATCCGCGAGAACCTTCGCGTGCTCCTGGTTTCCGGCGAACCGCATGCCGGCGAGCGCACCTGGCGCAACCTTTTGAAGTCGGACGCGTCGGTCGATCTCGTCCACTTCACGATCCTGCGTCCGCCGGAAAAGCAGGACGGAACGCCGATCAATGAGCTGTCGCTGATCGCTTTCCCGACGCGCGAGCTGTTCGTCGAGAAGATCAAGGATTTCGATCTGATCATCTTCGACCGCTACCAGCACCGCGACGTGCTGCCGATCCTCTATTACGACTACATCTCCGAGTATGTCGAAAAGGGCGGCGCGCTGCTGATTGCCGCCGGCCCCGAATATGCCGGCGAGAACTCCATCGCCCGCACGCCGCTCAACGCCGCGCTGCCGGCCATGCCGACCGGCGAGGTGGTGGACAAGGCCTTCTACCCGCGCCTGACCGATCTCGGCCAGCGCCATCCGGTGACGCGCGGGCTCGACGGCTCGGCAAGCGAGCCGCCGCATTGGAGCCGATGGTTCCGCACCATCGGCGTCAAGAACCCGGAAGGCGAAGCGGTGATGAAAGGCGCCGACGATCGGCCCCTGCTCCTGCTCGCTCGCAAGGGCGAGGGCCGTGTCGGCATGCTCCTGTCCGATCAGGGCTGGCTGTGGGCGCGCGGCTTCGAGGGCGGCGGGCCGCATGTCCAGCTTTATCGCCGCATCGCCCACTGGCTGATGAAGGAGCCGGAACTGGAAGAAGAACGGCTAACCGCCGACGGCCGCGGCATGATGCTCGAAATCCGCCGCCAGACGATGAGCGATGATCCCGGTCCCGCCCAGGTCATCACGCCGTCCGGCAAGGCGGTGGCGGTGAAGCTCGAGAAAGCCGAGCCCGGCATTTTCACCGGCAGCCTGCAGACCGGCGAGATCGGCCTTTATCAGATCGGCAATGGCGACCTTACCGCGCTTGCCCATGTCGGCCCGATCAACGCGCCGGAATTTTCCGACGTGATCTCGACCGAGGATCGGCTGAAGGCGCCCGCCGAGGCGACCGGCGGCAGCGTGCGGCGGCTGGCTCCGTCGTCGACGCTCGGCAATCTCGCCGGCGGCTTGACACTGCCGTCGATCGTTCCCGTCCGCTCTTCAGCGGCCGCGTCGGGCGACGACTGGATCGGCCTGCGCACCACCGACGACAGCACGCTCAAGGCCGTGTCGCGCGTGCCGCTGTTCGGCGGCTTCCTCGGCCTCGGCCTCCTGCTGCTCGCCATCGGCTCGATGTGGTATCGCGAAGGGCGGTGACGCCACCTTCTTCCTTCTCCCCTTGTGGGAGAAGGTGGATCGGCGCGCAGCGCCGAGACGGATGAGGAGTGTTCCAGCGGAGTGAGGCGTCGGCGTTCCCTGGAGCACCCCTCATCCGGCCGCTTCGCGGCCACCTTCTCCCACAAGGGGAGAAGGGAAAGCGCCTGCCCCTACTCTTCCGGTTCTGTGGTGAACAGCAGCGGATAGCCCTTGGCCTTGCCGGCGTCGGTCGCCCGCGTCGCCTTGGTCTCGGCGATATCGCGCGTAAACACCGCGACGACGCACACGCCGCGCGTATGCGCGGTGATCATGACGCGATGCGCCTGATCCTCACTGAGCTTGAATTCGCCCTTGAGCACCGTCACCACGAACTCGCGCGGCGTGAAATCGTCATTGACGAGGATGACTTTGTAGAGCTTCGGCCGCTCGGTTTTCGGCTGCGTCTTAGTGCGGGGTTTGAGGACGGTTTCGGGCATCGGATCCACCAGCGAGAACTGGGCTCTCTCGCTCTCATTCTGTCACGCAGCAAATATACGTCCAATTCCACGCGCGGGTAATGCCGGCTTGGACCATCAGCCCTATTTGGGGAATCACTGCCGAAGGTCAACGGCCCTGGCGGCGCAACGCGGTGCCCGATCTGCCGGAACCTGCACCGCCATCCATGTCGGAGCCGCGTTCGACGAAGGCGAAGAACATCCAGCCGACAAAGCCGATCACGGTCGCACCGGTCAGCAGGATCAGGACCCAGGACTGCGCCGGCGTGATGTAGTCGAAGCTTGAAGAGATCAGCGGAGCGAACAGCTCGGGCTCGGTCCTGCCGCTGGCGGGATCCGGCACGGGGCTTGCGGTAAAGATGATCAACGATCGTGCCGCCGCGGTGGCGATCAGGCCGCCGAGGGTCAGCGAACGCATCAGGGACGAAAACCGCTTCTTCATGCGGACTGTCCTACAGCACCGGCATTGCGATCGGGTTAAGGATAGGACTTGAGCGCGGTGGAAAACTGCTGGTTTCGGGCTCCCTGCCGCAAGCAAGCCGCCCCTGCCGAAATCGACCGGAGCGGCTTCGTCTAGTGGCGCAGAGCGCTGGATCAGGGCTTCTTGGCAGCCGGCTTCGCAGCAACGGGCTTCGCAGCCGACGCTTTCTTCTTGACCGGGCACTTGTGCGTCTCGGTCACTTTGCAGGCCTTCTTGGCAGCGACCTTCTTCATCGGCTTCGCAGCCGTGCTATCCGCCGGAGCAGCCGTGGTGGTCGCGGTCGAAGCAGCCGGGGCAGCCGTCGTCGTGGCGGCGGCGTTGCCGAGCGCCGGCATCGCGAAGGCGAGAGCAACACCGAGGCCGAGGGCGGAGAGGATGGACTTCTTCATGGCTTCATTTCCTTTTTCTTGCGGGTCTGGGTGGGTGTCACTGAACGGGATCGATCGGTGCCACTCCAAGCAGCTTCAAAGCATTTGCGAGCATCCGGATTCCCTGTGCCTGCTTCTTGTTGGCGCAGAACCGGTTTCCCCTTCTTTGCAGTGCTTTCGCCGCGGTGACCTGCGTTGCCGCGGCATGGGTTTCGAGAGCTTCGTCAACCTGACGGCTCAGATTGGTGCAGCGCTCGGTCCGGGTGAGCGGAGCGACGACCTTTGCGGTGGAGGCGCCGTCCGCGGCTGTGATGAGCGATATGCTGAGCAAAGCACCCATCACGCTGATCCAGAACCTCTGCATTGGTCTTGTCCGTTACTCCGGAAACTCGCGTCGCAGCCGATGACCTGACCGCCACGGCACCGTTTATGCCCTTGAAATTTTTCACCAGTTTTTCCCAACTATAGAATTTTGTTTCTGGATTGTTTCTGAGGAATCCGCCCTACGCGGCGATCGCGGCCACTGGCCAAGATGTGGCCCGAATTCTATCGTGTGGGTTGTCTCGAACGGATATCCAGCAAGAGCCGGCAAAGAGAATGATAGGTTTCGAGTGAAATCCGATGCGCACATACTGATCGTCGACGACGACAAGGGCATACGCGACCTGCTGCAGGAGTTCTTCCAGAAGCGCGGGCTGCAAACGACGGTTGCCGGCGACGGCACCGAGATGGAAGCGATCCTGCGCCGCACGCCGGTGGACCTGATCATTCTCGACGTGATGCTGCCCGGCAAAAGCGGGCTTGAGCTTTGCCGCGAGATCCGTGCCAACTACACCACGCCCATCATCATGCTGACCGCGGTGACGGAAACGACCGATCGCGTGGTGGGCCTGGAAATGGGCGCCGACGACTACGTGCCCAAGCCCTTCGATCCGCGCGAGCTTCTGGCCCGCATCCGCGCCGTGCTGAGGCGCAACGGCAGCGCCGAGCCGCGTCGCCCCACGATCAAGCAGATCTACCGCTTTGCCGGCTGGACCATGGACTGCGCGCGCCGCCGCCTGACGGCGCCCGACGACGTGCGGGTTGAGCTGACGATGGCGGAGTTCAACTTGCTGCAGACCTTCGTCAAGAGCGCGCAGCGCGTGCTTACCCGTGAGCAGCTGATCGAGCTGTCCGGCGGCGACACCGGCTACAGCTTCGACCGCAGCGTCGACATTCTGGTGAGCCGGCTGCGCCGCAAGATGGAAGACGATCCGAAAACGCCGAAACTGATCCTGACCGTGCGCAGCGGCGGCTATCAGTTCCTGCCCGAGACGACGGCCGAATGAGACGCTTCCTGCCGCAGACCCTGCCAGTCTGGGTGCTGCTCATCGTCATTGCCGGTCTCATGCTGAGCCAGGTGACGACGCTTTACATCGTTGCGCGCGATCGGGCCGCCGCCAACGGCGTCGTCGATCTCTACCGGTTGAACGACCGCGCTTATTCGCTGGTGCAGCTGATGCATGACGCCACGCCCGAAGAGCGCAAGGCGACCGCCTCCGGCCTGTTCAACTCGACCTATGCGCTGACGGTTTCGGACACGCCCGCCGTCACCTCTTCGATCGCCGGCGATGACGAGCTGGCCGAGCTTGAGGACATCCTGGTCGGCCGCCTGTCGAAATTCGGCGTGACCGACGCGCGCGTGCGGCGCGATCCGGCCACCCAGGAAGCCGACGTCCCAGACGGGCAGGCGGTGAACAAGGATGTCGGCCAGGTCGAGCGCGACCTGCTGGTCTTGGGCGCGGATTTCGCGCAAAGCGACAAGCTGACCGCCTCGCTGCGCTTTTCCGACGGGCAGTGGCTGAATTTCACCGAACCGATCACGCCGGCGGGACCGATTCTGAGCCTCGACAGCCTGCCGCTTTACTCACTGATCGCCGGCTTGATCATCATCATGTCGATCTGGTCGCTGCGCCGGCTGACCGCGCCCTACCGGATGATGGAAACGGCGGTGACGCGCATTGGCAACGATCTGAAAAGCCCGCCGATCGCCGAAAGCGGCAGCCGCGAGATCCGCGCGGCCGCAAAGGCGATAAATGCCATGCAGATGCGGCTGCGCGATTATGTCGAGGACCGCGAGCATCTCGCGGCAGCGCTGGCGCATGATCTGCGCACGCCGCTGACCCGGATGCGCCTGCGCCTCGAACTGTTGCGCAGGTCGCCCGCGCGCGAGGCGCTGGCGCACGACCTCGCCGACATCGAAAGCATCGCCAGCTCGGTCATCGACTTCGCCAAATTCGAGGTGACAGAGGAAAAGGTCGAGCGGATCGATTTCTGGTCGCTGGTGGAATCGGTGGCGGACTCCTTCGACGGCGCGTACTTCGACGAAGGCGTGGTCCCGTCGCGCGGCCTGATCTGCGTCGCGCGGCCGGTGGCGCTGCGGCGCTGCGTCACCAATCTTATCCAGAACGCGGTGACTTACGGCAAAAAGGCGCATCTCGGCGTGCGGCGATCGGGCGACATGATCACGCTTTCGATCCGCGACGAGGGCCCCGGCATCCCGCAGGCGAAGCTGGACGCGGTGTTCGGCTCCTTCGTGCGGCTGGAGAAATCGCGCAACCGCACGACCGGCGGTCTAGGCCTCGGTCTCACCATCGCCCGCAACATCGCGCGCGCCGCCGGCGGCGAGGTAGATCTCTCCAACTACCCCGGTGGCGGGCTGTTGACGGAGCTGCGGCTGCCGCTGGCAGCTTGAGTCAGGAGTGGGCTCTGTCCGCCACTGGCGCCACTGGATCAGCCGAACCATCCTTGTGATAGTGCGGCCCGCCTGGTCATGAGGGAAATCCACCCATGTTCTACGCCGTCCTTGCCTATCATGTCGAAGACACCGTGCAGTCCTGGTCGCCCGATGAGGATGCGGCGCTGATGAAAGACCTGCTCGAGGTCAACGACAGGCTGACGCGCGAGGGCAAGCTCGGGCCCGCGGCCAGGCTCGGCGCGACGGCCAAGGCCGTGACGTTGCGCGGTCCGGGCGACGGCTTGGTGATCGACGGTCCCTTCGCCGAGACCAAGGAGCAGTTGCTCGGCCTCTATGTCCTCGACTGCGCGACCCAGGACGAGGCGATTGCCGCGGCGCGAGATCTCAAGCGCGTCAACCCCACCGCCGTCTACGAGATCCGGCCGATCATGCTCTATCTACCGGGCGCCGCGCTGACGGTAAGCTGAGACAGCTGCCCGAGCGTGCTTCAGACCGGTATCGCGGCCTCGATTTCCCGTCCCAGCCGGAGTATCTCCGTCACCAGCAGATCAAGATCGCTGCGGCGGGTGCGGTGATTGGCGATCGCCACCCTCAGGCAGTGCCGGCCCTGCACCGTGGTATCGGATAAGGCTGCGATTCCCTCTTCCTGAAGTCTAAGCATGATCTCGGTGTTGAACGCCTTGAGCTTTTCCTCGGATGCCCCATCCAGGCGATGGCGGAAGCAGACGATGTTGATGGTGCTCGGCGCCATCAGTTCGAGTGCCGGCTCCGCCTCGATGAGGTGGGTGAGGTGGCGGGCCTGGGCGATGTTCTGGTCGATCAGGCGGCCGAACTTCTCGACGCCATGCTCCTTCAGCGCCATCCAGATCTTGAGCGCACGGAAGCCGCGCGACGTTTGAAGCCCATAATCGTGCAGCCACTCTCCGGAGGCCAGGCCCCGCGGCGTCGATTCCAGATATTCCGGCGTCACGGCAAACGTGTTGCGGTGCTGGGATGCGTCCCGCACCAAGGCGCAGCCGGCTTCGAACGGCGCGTGCAGCCATTTATGCGGGTCGAGTGCGATCGAATCCGCCTGTTCGATGCCGGCGACGAGCGATCGGTTCTTAGGCGCGATCGCGATGAGCGCGCCGATGCAGCCGTCGACATGGAACCAGAGATCCTCTTCGGCCGCCACGCTCGCCAGCGCCCGCAGGTCGTCGACCGCGCCGGCGTTGACGGTGCCGGCGGTGCCGATCACGCAGGCCGGCCTGAAGCCCGCTTCGCGGTCCTCCGCGATTGCCGCCTTGAGCGCGGCGATATCGATGCGCAAGCCGGCATCGGTCTGGATGCGCCGCAGCGCCTGATTGCCGAGGCCGAGCGCCTCCACAGCCTTGCGATGACAGGAATGGACCTGGTCCGAGGCGTAGTAGCGCAACGGCTTCGGCATGGCGCCGACACCCCGCTCGCGCACGTCGACGCCCGCCTTGACGTTGCGCGCCACGGTCAGTCCGATAATGTTGGCCATCGAGCCGCCGCTGACCAGGGTGCCGCTGGCCGAGACTGGGAAACCGACCATCTCCTTCATCCAGTTGACGACCTGGCTGTCCATCAGTGCGGCGGCATGGTTGCCGCCGCCGAGATTGGAGCCCTGGATCGCCGCCAGGAAATCGCCGAGCGCGCCGGTGAAGTTGCTGGATCCCATATACCAGGACCAGAAACGCGGATGGATGTTGCCCATCGGGTAAGGCATCACGTTGCGGGCGACGTCGTCATAGACGTCAGCCACCGGCGCCGGCGAGCGCGGCAAAGGTGCGCCGAAGAATGCCCGCACCTCGGCCGGCATCTCGCACCAGACCGGCCGGTTGCGGACATCCTCGAGATAGGCGATGGCATCGTCGAGGATTCGGTGCGAGAGCTCTCCCACATCGGCCCAATCCGGCGGATCGAGCGTTTCCTCCGCGTTGGTCGCTTCCGGAAATATATCCATCTCGCCTCTCCCGCCGGCGTGGGTCAACCCGCGCATAAAAGAACGACGCCGCCATGCGGGGGCGGCGTCGCGTTTCTGTTCTCAGCCTTCGAACTGGCAGCTCGGCGTCGAGCGCGACAGCGCCGTCTCCTCGGCGTCCATCTCGGCCTCGATGCCGTCGAAAAGCGGCGTCGACATGTAGCGCTCCCCCGTGTCGGGCAGCATGCACAGGATCACCGAGCCGGCGGGGGCCTTGCCCGCGATCTGCCGCGCCACGGCGAAAGTGGCGCCGCCGGAGATGCCGGTGAAGATGCCCTCCTGCCGCGCCAACGCCTTCGTCCATTTGATGCCTTCGGGACCGGGGATCGGCACCACCTCGTCATAATAGCGTTGGTCGATCGCCTCCTGCAGCACGTTGGGGATGAAGTCCGGCGTCCAGCCCTGGATAGGATGCGGTTCGAAGGCCGGATGGCTGGCTGACGGCGCGCCGCCGGCGCCGCGCTCCTGGGCCTTGCCGCTGCCGATCAGCTGCGCGTTCGCCGGCTCGGCGAGCACGATCTTCACCTCCGGCCGCTCGCGGCGCAGCACGCGGCCGACGCCGGCCACCGTGCCGCCCGTGCCGTAGCCGGTGACGAGCACGTCCAGCCTCGAGCCGGCGAAGTCATTGATGATCTCGCGCGCCGTCGTCGCCTCATGAATGGCGGCATTGGCCTCGGTCTCAAACTGGCGCGCCAGGAACCAGCCATTGGCCTCGGCAAGCTCGACTGCCTTCTTGTACATACCGAAGCCCTTCTGGGCGCGCGGCGTCAGTACCACCTTGGCGCCAAGCATGCGCATCAGCTTGCGGCGCTCGATGGAGAAGCTGTCGGCCATCGTCACCACCAATGGGTAACCTTTCTGCGCGCAGACCATGGCAAGGCCGATGCCGGTGTTGCCGCTCGTCGCCTCGACGACGGTCTGGCCAGGTTTGAGCTTACCGCTGCGCTCGCCTTCCTCGATGATGTTGAGGGCCAGCCGGTCCTTCACCGAGGCCGCCGGATTGAAGAACTCGGCCTTCACATAGATCGTCGCGTGACCCGGCCCGAGATTGTTAATGCGGATGACCGGCGTGTCGCCGACCGTGTCGAGAATGCTGTCGAACAGACGGCCGCGCCCGGCCGTGGTCCTGATTTTCAACTGATGCAACATGGGCTTTCTCCTCGAAATCTCACGTGCCGGTTACAAACCGGCGAATTGGGCGGCGCAGTTTCGACACCTTGCCGCGTTAGTTGCGAGTGACTTGCCGACAATTCGGCAAAGGCCGCGTCCGGCTCGAAATTCGCCGCCGGATGCGCCCTGTCGTGTTTGGTGATAGAACATGGACCAACTGTTCGACGTGGGAGCGAGCGTGGAAACGGACGTGGAATCCGTTCGGTCGGCTCTGAAAAGCATGGCAGCCAGCCTTTCGATCAGGCTGCTCGGCCCGCTTGCGATCATGCGCGACGATGTTCCTGTGGTGTTGCCATCGTCACGCAAGCTGCGCGCGCTGCTGGCCTATCTAGCGCTGGCGCCCCACCCAGTCAGCCGCAGCCGTCTTTGCGAACTTCTCTGGGACGTGCCCAACGATCCGCGCGGCGAGTTGCGCTGGTGCCTGAGCAAGCTGCGTGCCGCGCTCGACGAAGCGGGCTTGCGCCGGGTCGAAACCGACGGCGATATGGTGTCGCTCCGTCTTGACGATGTCCATGTGGACGCGCTGGATGCCGCCTCGGCGGTGGCCGAAGGTGTCCAGACGCTCGATCTCGTGCGGCTGCAGGCGATTTCGCAACATTTCGCCGGCGATTTTCTCGACGGCCTCGAGCTCGATCGCAGCCCGCATTTCGGCAGCTGGCTGACGGCGCAGCGCCGCCGTTTCAGCGCATGCCATGTCGCGGTTCTGGAGCATATCATTGGGCTTCTCCCGCGTGGAGCCGATGAGGCCGGCGCCTATATCGACAAATGGCTGGAGCTTGCGCCCTTCGACGGCCGCGCGCATGTGGCGCTGCTGGAAAATCTGGCCCGGCGCGGGCAGATCGGCGCCGGCGAAGAGCATCTTGCCACGGCAGCGGAGTTGTTTCGCTCGGAAGAGCTGGATTTCACTCCATTGCGCGAGGCTTGGCAGGAGATAAGAGCCCGGAACGCCGGCGCAACGCCATGCGCCCGATCTGGGCCGGCTTTCCCGGTTTCGGAATCGTCGGTCACCGCGGACGAATCCGAGCCCGTTGCGACGCGCCGGGCTTCGCTCGCGGTGATGCCGTTTGCGGAGAGCGCCGGCACTGGCGGCTTCCGTGGCGGGCTGGCCGATGGCCTCACGCATGACATCATCACGCGGCTTGCCAAGCTGCGCGATTTCTTCGTTATCGCCCGCGGCTCTGTGTTCGCGCTCGCCGAGAAGAACATCGCGCCGGAAGACGCCGGGCGCAGGCTGAATGTCGACTATGTCGCGACGGGCTCGGTGCGGGCTCTGCCGGGCAGGTTCATCGTCTCGGTCGAGCTTGTCGAGGTCCGCACGGCAAGGATCGTTTGGGCGGAAACCTTCGAGCATAAACCCGACGACATCTTCATCGTCATCGAGGATATCGGCAACAGCATCGTCTCATCGCTCGCCGCCGAGATCGCGACGGTGGAGCGCAACCGCGCATTGCTGAAAGCGCCAAACTCGCTCAATGCCTGGGAGGCTTACCATCGCGGCCTTTGGCACATGTATCGCTTCACCCGCCAAGAAAACGAGCTGGCGCAGCATTTCTTCGGCGAGGCGTTGAAGCTCGATCCTACTTTCGCACGCGCCTATGCCGGCATGTCCTTCACCCACTGGCAGAACGCTTTCCAGCGCTGGGGCGACCGCGGTCGCGAGGCCGCGCTTGCCTTCGAGAGCGCCGGCCAGAGCCTGCTGGTCGACGACCGTAACCCAGCCGCCCACTGGGCGATGGGCCGCGCGTTATGGCTGCGCGGCGAGCAGGACAGCTCGCTGCTGGAGCTGGCGAGCGCCGTCGATCTCAGCCCCAATTTCGCGCTCGGCCATTACGCGCTGTCCTTCGTCCATTCGCAGTCGGGCGACCCGCAATCGGCGATCGGCTCATCCGACCATTCGCGTCATCTCAGCCCCTTCGATCCGCTGCTGTTCGGCATGATGGGCGCGCGCGCCATGGCACATGCGAGGCTGGGCGAATTCGAAGCGGCGGCCGAATGGGCGCTGAAGGCGGCCGCAAGGCCAAACGCCCATGTCATCATCCTGGCGATCGCCGCCCATTGCCTGGCGCTGGCCGGCCGGCAGGAGGAGGCGCGAACCTTCGCCGCCGCTATCCGCAACGCCTTGCCGAACTATCGCGCCGACGATTTCATCGCGACATTCCGTTTCGATCGCGATGGAGAAGCCCTGTTCCGGAACGGCGCCAAGCTCATCGGGCTGAACTGAACCTGGCCGGCGCGCCTAGAGCAATTCCAGGAAAAGTGTGAGCGGTTTTCCGTCCGGAATTGCGTAAAAAACAAAGAGATAGGGCGTTTCGCCGTTTCCGTGAAACGGTGAAACGCACTAGTGCATGTCGCCCAGAAGTGCGACGCGCTTTAATGCATCAGCGGGCCGCTGGCTTTCCGCCAGGCGTCGATGCCGCCCTGGATATGGCGGGCGCCGGAAATCCCGACATCCTGCGCCGCTTGCACCGCCATCGCCGAGCGCTCGCCGAAGGCGCAGTAGAACAGGATCTGTTTGCTGGTCGACTTCGCCAGCTCGTGCAGCATGCCGCCGGCGGCAATGTTTTCCTGCAGCCGCGCATAGGGCAGATGGATCGCGCCGGGGATGACCCCGTGCCGCTCGCGCTCGGTTTGCTCGCGCAGGTCGATCAGCGCCACGTCGGGTCGCCCGACCAGCGCCAGCGCCTGCTCCGCGCTGACCGCCCAGCCGCGGCTGGCGATGTCGTCCTGATGCAGCCCGACGCGCATGTTGGCGGGCACGGCCACATCCATCATTTTCGGGTTGGACAGATTGAGATTGTTCATGATGTTCACATACTCGTCGACCGACTTCACCTGCAGGCGCGGATTGAAGGCCTTTTCCTCGCCGATCGTCGACACGGTCTCGCCCTTATAGTCATGCGCCGGGAAGATCAGCGTCTCGTCGGGCAGCTTGAGCAGGCGGCCGAAGATCGATTCATATTGCTGGCGCGGATCGCCGTTCTGGAAGTCGGTGCGGCCGGTGCCGCGGATGAGCAGCGTGTCGCCGGTGAACACACGATCCGGCAGGATGAAGCTGTAGGAATCGTCGGTGTGGCCCGGCGTGTAGATGACGTCGAGCGCCAGGCCTTCGATGCCTAGCTTGTCGCCGTCGGCAAGCCGCATCGACACCACGTCGGCCTTGGTCTGCTCGCCCATGACAGTCACGCAATGCGTCTTGTCGCGCAGCGCGCCGAGACCGGTGATGTGGTCGGCATGAAGATGCGTGTCCACAGCCTTGACCAGCCTGAGGTCGAGCTCATTGACCAGCTGCAGATATCGCTCGACCTTCTCCAGCACCGGATCGATGATCAGCGCCTCGCCGCCGCGCCGGCTGGCGAGCAGATAGGAATAGGTGCCCGAAACGGAATCGAAGAGCTGACGGAAGATCATTCGTGCCTCTTTCGCCTGATGCCGGTTGTTCGGCTGCCGGTCAGTCTAGAACAAGCGCGAGGTGCCCGCCAGCGGCACACGCCCGTCAAAAAGGCTGAAGGCCCTACCGCCTCAGCACAGCACTCAGCACGTCCCTGATGCCAATCGAGCCGACGAAGCGCGAGCCTTCATCGAACAGCGCCACCGGCGCCGTCTGCGACCGGTGCATGGCGAGCATCACCGTTTTCAGCGGGGTGCCGGGATTGGCCCAGAACACCTGGGCGCCCTCCTCCGGCTGGCGCTCGACATCGGCGCAGGACACCCACACCGCCGGCTTGCCGTCGCGCTCGGCCGCCGCCACAAGGCCGTGGTCGTCGATCTTGAAGCGTGTCGTCTTGCGCCGGTCGAGCCACACCCAGCCGTTATCGCCGTGCTCCAGGTCGCGACGGTCCCGCATCACGTTCCACGCCGTCAGCACCGACAGCGGATTCACATTGGCGATGAAGTCGCGGACATAGTCGTTGGCGGGCCTGAGCACGATGTCTTCCGGCGCGCCGGTCTGGACGATGCGGCCGCCCTCCATGATCGTGATGTGACTGCCGATCTTCAGCGCCTCCTCGAGGTCGTGGCTGACGAAGATGATGGTCTTCTTCAGCTCGGCCTGGAGCTGCAGCAATTCGTCCTGCAGCTTGGTGCGGATCAGCGGGTCCAGCGCCGAAAACGGCTCGTCCATCAAAAGGATCGGCGCCTCGGTGGCGAAGGCCCGGGCGAGACCGACACGCTGCTGCATGCCGCCCGAAAGCTCATGCGCGTATTTCTTCGACCACTGGTCGAGATGGACAAGCTGCAGCTGCTTCTGTACCCGCGCCTTGCGCTCGGCTTCCGGCACGCCAGCAAGCTCGAGGCCGAAGCCGACATTTTCCTCGACCGTGCGCCACGGCAGCAGGCCGAACTGCTGGAACACCATAGCCACCTGCTTCTGCCGCAGCCGCCGCAAGGTCGTCTCGTCGCAGGTGACGACATCGACGATGCGGTCGCCGTCCTTGACGAGCACCTGGCCGCGCGACACGACGTTGAGCCGGTTGACGGCCCGCAGCAGCGTCGACTTGCCGGAGCCGGACAAGCCCATCAGCACCGAGATTTCGCCTTCATGCACGGTGAGGCTGGCGTCGGCGCACCCGAGCACATTGCCGGTCTTTTCGAGGATCTCGGCACGGGTGGCGCCCTGATCGATCAGCGCCAGCGAGCCTGCCTGATCAGCGCCGAAGACGATGTCTACATTCTTGAAATCAACCGCGACGGTCATTTCTTGCCTCCAACGCCGATGCGGGTCATGCGGTCGAGCACGATGGCGAGCACGACGATCGCGAGGCCCGCCTCAAGCCCGAGATCGATACGGCGCGAGCCGAGCGCCCGGTTGATTTCCGTGCCGAGGCCGCCGGCGCCGATCAGGGCGGCGAACACCACCATCGACAGCGACAGCATGATCGACTGCGTCAGACCCGCCATGATGGTCGGCAGCGCCGAGGGCAGCTCCACTTTCCACAGAAGCTGGCGCTTGGTGGCGCCGAACGCCTCGCCCGCTTCGATGATTGCCTTGGGCACCGAAACGACGCCGAGATGGGTGAGCCGAACGGCCGTCGGGATGACGAAGATGATGGTGACGATGAGGCCGGGCGCATTGCCGAGCCCGAACAGGGTGAGCACCGGTATCAGGTAGACGAAGGTCGGCAGCGTCTGCATCAGGTCGAGCACCGGCAGCATGACGCGGTAGACCTTCGGCTTGTGCGCCGCCCAGATGCCGAGCGGCACGCCGATCGCCATTGCCATTGCGGCGGCGGCAACGACCAGCACCAGCGTCTGCACCGTCTGTTTCCACAGATTCTGGTTGATGATGAAGATCAGGCCGAGGAAGACGCCGATGGCGAGCGGCCGCGAACGCTGTAAGAGCCAGGCGATGAACGCGATGACCAGGGCCAACAAAACCGGCGGCACCATGAGCAGGAGGCTCACTGCTCCGTCGAGGATGAAATTCAGACCGTTTGAAAATGCGCGGAAGATGGTGTCGAAATTGTCGGTCAGGAAACCGAAGAAAGCCTTGCCCCATGGCCCGATCGGAATTTTGTAGTCGGTCAGGAATTTAGAAATCGGATCCATCTTTCCCCTCTCGGCTTCGCCGCGCTCGCCGCACGGTTATCCTCTCACGTCTCCAGGCATATGAAAAAGGGCAGCCTCTTCGAGGGCTGCCCTTTTTCGGAAATCATGCCGGTCCCAAGCGGATCAGCCCCCGAGCGCGGTCTTGACGGCAGCGGCCGCGTCGCCGCCATCAAAGCTGGTGACGCCGGCGATCCAGGGCGCCACCGCGTCCGGATGCTTCTTCAGCCAATCGGTCGCCACCGTCTGCGGATCGCCACCCTTGAGGATCGCGTCCATCATCTCGCCTTCCATGTCGAGATTGAACTTCAGGTTGGCGATGAACTTGCCGGCGTTCGGGCATTCGGTGGTGTAGCCCTTGCGCACGATGGTATAGACGGTGGCGGCGCCGAAGCCGCTGTCGCCCATGCCGTCGAGATAGGTGATCTTCATGGCGCCCATCACCGGATGCGGCGTCCAGCCGAGGAAGGCGATCCACTCATTGTTCTTCATCGACTGCTCGGCCTGCGTCAGCATGCCGGCCTCCGAGGATTCGACCAGCTCGAAGCCTTCGAGATTGTCCTTCGGGTTCTTGATCATGTCGAGGATGATGCGATTGCCGTCATTGCCGGCCTCGATGCCGTAAATCTTGCCGTTGAACTTGTCCTTGAACTTGCCGAGATCGGTCAGCGTCTTGACACCGGCATCCGCGACATAGGTCGGCACGACGATGCCATAGCCTGCGCCGGTCAGGTTGGTGCTGATCGTCTCGATCGAGCCTTCCTTGGTGTAGTCCTTGATGTCGTTGGTCATCGACGGCATCCAATTGCCGAGGAAGACGTCCAGGTCCTTGTTCTTCAGCGAGGCCATGGTCACCGGCACCGAAAGCTGGATCGTCTGCGGCTCATAGCCGAGCGCGGTGAGCAGCACCGAGGCGAGGCCCGTGGTGGCCTGGATGTCGGTCCAGCCGACATCCGACAGCCGCACGGCCTTGCAGCTCGCCGGATCGCCGGCATTGGCGGCGGTTGTCGACAGGAACGCCGCAAGGCCGAGGCCTGCGACGAAAGATTTCATACGCGACATGAACTTATCTCCCATTGGATTTCCGAGGCAAAGCGAAGTCACGGTTCTTGCGCCCGCCTTGTTTCGTCAGCCAAACACCATTTTGATGTTGTTTCAAGCGGTTCAACGTCGCGACGAACGGCGCGCGCTGGCCATTAAGCGACATGACAGCTTTTTGAACGACATCGAGTTTTTGGTGGACGGAGCCGGTGCCCTCTCCCCGGGCCGCGGCAAGTCGGCTTAGGGTGTGTCGAGATTCAGGTCGGGCCGGCCTCGCCTGAATCCCGACACACCCAAAAGAGCGACATGGCCAAGCTTTACTTCCACTACGCCACGATGAACGCCGGCAAGACGACGATGCTCTTGCAGGCGTCCTACAATTATCGCGAACGCGGCATGTCGACGATGCTGTTCGTCGCCGGCCACTATCGTAAGGGCGACACCGGGCTGATCTCGTCGCGCATCGGTCTCGAATCCGAGGCAGAGATTTTCCGCGACGGCGACGACCTCTATGCCACGGTCGCCGAGCACCATCGGCATGGCCCTGTGCATTGCATCTTCGTCGACGAGGCGCAGTTCCTCGAGGAAGAGCAGGTCTGGCAGCTCGCCCGCATCGCCGACCGTCTAGGCATTCCGGTCATGTGCTACGGCCTGCGCACCGACTTCCAGGGTAATCTGTTCTCCGGCTCGCGCGCTCTGCTCGCCATCGCCGACGACCTGCGCGAGGTCCGCACCATCTGCCGTTGCGGCCGTAAGGCGACGATGGTGGTGCGCCTGGGGCCCGACGGCAAGGTGGCGAAGCAGGGCGAGCAGGTGGCGATCGGCAAGGACGTCTATGTCTCGCTCTGCCGAAGGCATTGGGAAGAGGAGATGGGCCGGGCCGCGCCCGACGACTTCATCGGCTTTGTCAACCGCTGAGCCGAAAGCCTGCATAGAGCAATTCCAGGAGTGCGTAGCGGTTTTACGTCCGGAATTGTGTAAAAACAAAGACTTAGAGCAGTTCGGCGCTTCCGTGAAACGCTGAACCGCTCTAGAGCTGGATGTCGTCCGAAAACCGCTTCAAACCCTGACCGGCGCCGGTGAAACCGGCATCGCCGCCGCAAGATATTTGCCGGCGCTGTTTCATGGCCGTTCGCAAAAACAAGACCTTAGGGCATGTCAGCAAAAGCTGTTCGATGATGGTGCGCGTTACTAGGTGCCATGCGCATGCTTGCCTTGCCTTTCAAGGACCTAACCAATTCTTTTGTTTTGACGCTTCCCTTTGTCTTCCTTCTTTCAATCCCTTGAAGCCCCACATATATTCGCCGCCACGACACGAAAACGGATGCCGAAGCGGGAGGCCCCAATGGCGACATTGCAGAATTTCGATGCCGAAATTGCCAAGACCAAGCAGGTCGTGCAGGACATGCGCAGCAAAATCGAGCAGTCCGGCACCGTGCTCGATACGCTTGCTCAGGCCGACAAGAAGATCGGCGACGCCAATTTCGACATCGAGAACGCCCGCATCGAGGACGTGCTCAAGCAGCAGAAAGTCATGGAAGGCAATATTGCCGACCTGATCATCGGGCTCGAGGACGCAACCAATGTCTTCGGCGCCGAGTTCGAAAGCATGAAGAACTACACCGGCTGGGAAAATTTCGTCGGTGTCTTTTCGGCGCAGCGCAAGCAGCGCATGCGCACCGATCGCGTCCGCAATATGTCGCTTGCCGGCAATCTGCAGGAGCTGCTGGCAAAATCGGACACCATCGTCGGCATCCTGAAGGCGCAGAAGCAGGTCCTCGATCAGCGCTACAAGACCTCCGAAGCCAGCCTTTCGCAGGTTATCGAGCGCCGCAAGGTGACGATGACCAATCTTGAAGCGGTGCAGAAGCGCATCGAGGAATTGAACCCGATGCTGCTCGACATCGAAAACAAGATCGCCGCCTCCACGACCCAGAAGGAGCGCACCGAGCTTGAGGGCGAGCGCTCCAAAATGGCGACCGAATACAATGAAAAGCAGGCCAAGGAGCAGGAGCTGCTGGCCGAAAGCCAGACGCTGGAGCGCTACACCTCGATGTTCCAGACCTTCGTCGATTCACTCAACAACCAGATTGCCGCGCAGTCGACACTGATCAACAAGCTGACCATCGACACCGAGCAGCGCATCGTCCTCTACAAGGCGCTGGAAGATTCGCTCAAGACCGCCGCCCAGCAGGACGTCGCCCACAAGATCAACACGCTGGGCAGCCAGGTCGACAACACGGCCGAGGAGACGATGGCCGGCATCGGCGCCGCCTCGCAGAAGCACATTGGCGACCTGCTCGAGATGCATGAGAAGAACATGGTGGCTTCAGCCGACATCCAGCGCCGCAAGAAGCTTGCCGACGATGCTTTCGCCCGCCGCTTCGACGATGTGATGAAGAAGCACAACGCCGCCAACTATGTGCAGCAATAGGCGGCGCCGCTGATTTCATTTCCACGGCAGCCACATGACACCTGAGAACGACGCCGCGGTACGCTATTTCTCCGCCATCACGGCGGCGCTGAGCGGGCTGGAAGTGTTCATGCGCGACGACCGCTCGCCGCTTTACCGGCACGGCATCGTCGCCAGGATCGTCGCGGAGTATATCGCGCGGCTGGACAAGTCCTTTGCCTGCTGGCGCAACCGGCTGGGCTTCATGGACACCTTCCGCATCTCGCGCGCCGAAAGCGGCTATCCGGTCTTCCAGAACCTGCTGGAGCTGGAAAACGACCGCCAGCAGGCCGATGCCCGCCTGGCCAACATCCCGCAGGCCGGCGAGCTGCGCGAGGAGATGGCCGACTTCATCCTGCGCCATAAGGAATTTCCCGAGGCGCTACAGAAGTCGATGGCCGAGCGGCTCTATCTGGAGGACGTCAAGAGCGAGGCGACCTTCGGCCCGTTCACGCTTGCGCAGACGGCCAAGGTCTCGGTCAACCCGAAAACCATGCGGCCCTATTACCTCGTCCACTGGGCCGCGTTCGACGGCAGCGCCAACCTGCCGCTGGTCTACATGGTGACGGTGGAGGACTCCTCCGAAAGCATGGTGCGCCAGCTGGTCGACGTGAACGGCAAGCTCAACGAGCGGGTCGATATCCCGCTCCCCGTCGACGGCTTGCTCAACCCGGAGCTTGCGCACCGCTTCGACGATTTCACCGAGAAGAACTCGGCCTATACGCTGTCTCCGGCGACGATCGCCGTCAATCTCGACAAGGATTTCGAGCCGCTGCATCCCAAGCAGCTGAGGCGCGTGGTGCTGGGACCCTTCTACTCGGCCGGCATCACCCAGAACAATTCGACGGTGGCCGAGGTGCTGGCCAAGGTGCGCAAGCCGCAGAACGCCTGGCTGCTCACCTGGACCATCCAGGAAGTCTTCTCCAAGAGCGAAAAGCCCGGCCGCAGGGGCCTGTTCTCCAGCGAGAAGACGACGCAGGAATTCTTCATCAACACCGACGATCTCGAAGCGGCGCGCCAGGGCGTGTCGAGCTACGAGAACCACGCGCTGATCCCGCACGAGGCCTATCAGGCGCTCTACGCCGCGGGCGAGGCGCAGAAGATCTTTTCCGGTTACAAGGTCCACATCCTGTCCAACGGACAGGTGATCAGCGACGTCTGACCGTCAATCGCGGAGCATCCTTCATGGACACCGGCCTGACCACGATCTCGGAAGCCGCAATCGAAAAGCACCGCGCGACCGCGCAGAGCTTCATCACCCGCATCGTCGTGCTGGAGGACCCTTCGCGCGAATCCGGCACGGCGCTTGCCGGCACCAACCGCCGCTTCGTCTCGACCGTGTCGGTCGGCTCGGTGCGCCGCACGCGCGAGGTCGAGCTCACGAAAACAGTAGCGGCCATTCATCCCGACGACCAGTTGATGAGCATCCCGCAGCACACGCTGCTCTACCGCGCCCGCCGCGGCCTGGCGATCGCGCTCGCCATATCCGACGTCTTCGCCGAAGGCTCCGACCTCGAAAGCCTGCAGGCGAGGAATGCGCGTGCGCCGCTGGAAGGCGATGAGGCAGCCACCTTCAAGAAGCTTCTGTCGGCCTCGGCTTACGTTTCCGCCTTCAGTTTCGCTTCGTATCTCTTCCAGCTGATCGACAGCGATGGCGAGGCGCCGAACGACATCCCCGAGCCCGACTTCCTGTTCGACACGCCGCAGGACGCGGTCAAGTCGATCATCGCCGGTCTCGACAAGGCAATCGCCGGCTCGAAGGACGACGCCGACCTGACGACGCGCGCTCGCGCCTTCGCCCGCGTCGCCATCGACGGGTTGCTTGCGCGCAAAGGTCGCTTCGACGGCATTGGCCCGTTCGAAAATGCGCATATCCGTATCGACGTCGACGATTTCACCCTCGATGGTTTCGACGTCGCGCCCGGCAAGCGCACCAAGCCGCTGGTGATGACCTTCAAGAAACCGGAAGAGGTCATCGGCAACCACATCGCCAAATTCCAGTCGGTCAGGCTGGCCAAGATGCTCATGGCCTACGACTTCGAGCGCGAGCTGAACCCCTTCGTCGAGCTCGGCGGGTTCCTGTTCACCTTCATCGGCGACGGGGCGCCGGGCACCGGCAAGACGACGCTGATCCAGATGATCGCCGGCCTCGTCAACGGCTACTGCCAGGTCGCCGGCTATCCCTTCGCCTATGAGAATTTCGGCGTCGACCAGATCTCGTCCTACCAGGGCAAGTCGGGCCAGAACTGCCGACAATTCATCAACAACGTGCTCAATCCGCGCGTCATCGGCTTCGGCACCATCGACGACATCGACCAGGTGGCGGCGCGCCGTTCCGACGACCGTGCTTCCGCCGGTCAGCAGGAGATCACCGGCGTCCTGATGGACGCCTTCGCCGGCGCCTCGACGGTGGTGCGCGGCAATTGCTCCTTCGGCATGTTCTCCAACTATCCGGAAAATGTCGACGACGCGCTGCGCCAGCGCGCCGGCGCGCGCTGGCTGGTCGACGGCCCGCAGACCCGCGATGATTATATCGACATCTTCGTGCTGCTTGCCGGCAAGAACCACGAGATCCCGCTTGGCAAGCACGAGCTCTATGCCGCGCAGGAGATCCAGCGCGCCGTGGCCGAGGCCTATGAAGAGCACGAAAAGCCGCAGCAAGACGGGCTGATGAAGGTCTATGAGCGATACATGAAGGAAAACGGCGCGCCGAAGACCATGGCCGATGTCGGCACCTATCTGCACATGATCAAGGACGCCGAGCCGCGCTTCACCGGCCGCGCCATCAAGAACGTCACCGACGCGATAAAAATGCGCGCCATGGACATCGAGCTGCCGGACGACTGGTTCGAGAAGCCGGAAACCTTCATGCACAAGAGCTACGACGACAAGAAGGCGATGATCGAGGAACTGCGCGGACCGTTCTCGATGGACATGGTCATGCAGGAGATCAACCGCTACGCCGATTCCGAGTTCCGCTATTCCGACAAATCCGACGACGCCGCCGTGGAGAAGCTCCTGCGCGACGCCAGGCTGCGCGAGCGCGCAGCGCGCGAGATGGAGGAGTTGAAGAAGAAGGGGCTGTGGAATGCGTGAGCTGCGCCGACCTCGCCTTCTCCCCTTGTGGGAGAAGGTGTCGCCGAAGGCGACGGATGAGGGGTGCTCCAGGGAACGCCAGCGTCTCACTCCGCTGGAGCACCCCTCATCCGTCTCGGCGCTATCGCGCCGATCCACCTTCTCCCACAAGGGGAGAAGGGAAGAGTGCGCCGCCCCTCATCCGGCCTTCGGGCACCTTCTCCCCGTGAACGGGGAGAAGGGAAGATGAGCGCAATTAAAAAACCCGACCTTCTGCGCGACAACGAGCTGATCTACGGCCGCTTGCTCGCCATCGACGAGCCGCATCTCATCCAGCGCTACAACAAGGCGCTTGCCGCTTTCGGCCTCGAGCCCACCAAGCTTGCGAGCTTCCAGATCGACCGCACCGGCTTCTCGCCCGAAATCGCCGAGGAATGCGGCGACTACAACTATCTCGATCCCAATGAGGTCAACCGCCGCTTCATCATCCTGACGCCGTCGCAGATCGACCTGCCGGTGGTCCACACCGCCTTCTCCAACACCTCGCAGCTGATGTTCGAGTTCATGTCGAAGAACCGGCGCGCCATCGACGCGCTGACCATCAAGGACGTCATCTACGGCGAGATCGAGGACTCGGTTCCCAAGGTCAACGATATCGAGGACCTGCTGTCGATCAACCAGGTCGAGTTCAAGGTGTTGTCAGCCGAGGACGTGCTCGGCAAGGCGGCTGAGCTCGGCAAGCTCGTCGACCGGCTGAGGCAGGAGCCTGACGCCTGGCGCGACGACGCCATGCTTGAGCGCATGGTCGAGCTTGCCAAGGTCTGCGGCGACATCCGCGAGAACGCGCTGGTGCCGGACCAGGTTATCTTCCGCCACAACGCCTACTGGACCAGCCATTTCGGCGGGCTCTACGTCTTCGTCGACCCCGATATGACGACGGTGATCAGCGATCCGGCCGCTCCCGGCTTCCGCCGCTCGCGGCCCTGGCAGGTGAGCTATCTGTCGATCAACGACGCCGACAAGGTGTTCGGCTTCCTGGCCGCCACCGGCCGTCTCGATCTGCCTCGCGCCTCCTGGATCGAGACTTCCGGTTATCTCGAACACCGCGCCGAAATGGTCGTGCGGGCGCTGATCCGCGACGCCGAGCCCAACCGCAATCTGACCGATGTCGACAAGGTCTGGCTGCAGACCTGGATCCTTGGCCACGCCGACCTGATCGCCAGCGACGGCAATTTCCCGTTCCTCAACGCCGCCAAGCGCGAGATCGCCCAGCTCGGCCATCTCAAGATCGAGGATGTGTCGCCGCGCCAGCGTTTCCTGGTCGTGCGCGCCAAGCCCGATCATCCCGATGCTTGGCTGACCAACCAGCTGATCTCGGATTTCGTGCCGCAGGACTTCGTGTCGCGCTACGTCTTCAACAAGCCCGGCTTCTACAAGGACTATGACGGCTTCAGCGACGCCTGGCGAAGCCATGTTGTGGACGTTCTGAAAACCACATATTTGCAGGACAAGGCGGCGTTCCGTGCGCGCCTTTACGGTTTGACTGACTAGAGCATGATTCCGAAAAGTGGGAACCGGTTTTCGGGGGAAATCATGCTCCAACAAAGAGTTAGATCAGGATGACGTTTCAACGAAACGTTATTCTGATCTAGAGCAATTCCAGGAAAAGTGTGGGCGGTTTTCCGCCCGGAATTGCGGCAAAACAAAGGGTTAGGGCAGATCGCCGCTTCCCTTGAAACGGTGAAATGCTCTGAGGGGTACCACAGCCATGCTCGACCCGATCGTGAACTTCTTCACCCGGATTTTTCAATGGATCGGCCGCGGCATCGGTTTCGTCATCGGCCTTATCCTGTGGCCGTTCATGTGGGTTGGCCGCTGGTACGGCCAGCGCGGCTGGATTCTGAAGGCGGTGGTCGGCCTTGCCGTTCTGGTATTGATCGGCCTCTATGCCAATTTCTTCTACGCCACGCAGTGGTGGAACAATTTCAACCCGAACTATCCCGACACCTACACGTTCGAGAAGCGGAACGTGTCGGCGGGCGAGCAGGTTTCAGCCGGCAGCGGCACCGATACGGCCAAGACATGCGGCAACTCGGCGATCGCCCAGGTTGCCGCTGATTTGACGGACTTCAATGTCAACCAGAATGCCTGGATCTCCTCGATGATCCTCTACAAGCTCGGCCTGTTCGGCATCGATTGGGACCACACGCCCTGGATGGACAACAAGGCGTCCTTCCAGCGCGGCATCAACCAGGCGGTGCGGCGCACCGCGACCGAGCTTGCCGACAATCTCGGCCGCGTGCGCACGACATCGCAGATCGACGCCGACCTGCAGGATGCGCGCGGCAATCTACAGTTCGATGAATACACCTGGTATTTCGGCCTGAACCCGTTCGGCCCCAAGACGCCGACGCCGAGCTATTATCGCGACGCGGTGCGGAAGCTGCGAAACTTCAACGCCCGGCTGGCCACCTGCCAGGCGACGTTCGACGCCCGTGCCGACAATCTGAAGCAATATATCGACCGCATCTCCTCGGACATCGGATCGACCTCGGCCATTCTCAAGGAGCGCGCGGAAAACCACAATGATGGCTGGTTCGATACCCGCGCCGACGACCGCTTCTGGTTCGCCTATGGTCAGCTCTACGCATATTACGGCCTGATGAAGGGCGCCCAGGCCGACTTCGACGACGTGATCAAGGAAAAGCACCTGCAGAGCCTTTGGGACACGATGGATTCGCAATTCGTCTCGGCGCTGCGCATCCAGCCCTTCATCATCGCCAACGGCCGCGAGGACGGCTGGCTCCTGCCGACGCATCTGACGACGATGGGCTTCTACATCCTGCGCGTGCGCTCCAACATGGTCGAGATCAGCAACGTGCTCACGCAATAGCGCCTTTCGAGGCGACACGGCGATGGTGGATTTGCGCCGTCGCCTCTGTCGCTTTTCGCGTATTCAGCGGCTGTTTTGAGACGGCGGAACGGTCTTGGCTCTGGCTTCTATACGCCGCAAGCGACCGGGGCCGAAGACCCGAGCAGGGTCGGACCGGGAACAGCAGTTTTTCTTTGCAGGAAACTTAGTTGCATGGAAGTTGACGCCGCGGCCGCGACAGGGTTAGAACTTGCCCTTGCGCCCGCGCGGCGTTTCGAACATGCACAGATGATCAAAACCGTCCCTTCCACCGCCCAATCCAGAGGAAAGCCGTCATGGCCGAAGTGAAGTCCGACATCGAGATCGCGCGCGCCGCCAAGAAGAAACCGATCCAGGAGATCGGCGCCAAGATCGGCATCCCGAACGAGCATCTCTTACCCTATGGCCACGACAAGGCGAAGGTCTCGGCCGAGTTCATCAAGTCGGTGAAGGACAGGAAGGACGGCAAGCTGATCCTGGTCACCGCCATCAACCCGACGCCGGCCGGCGAAGGCAAGACCACCACCACGGTCGGCCTTGGCGATGGCCTCAATCGCATCGGCAAGAAGGCGATCGTCTGCATCCGCGAGGCCTCGCTCGGACCGAATTTCGGCGTCAAGGGCGGCGCCGCCGGCGGCGGCCTCGCCCAGGTGGTGCCTATGGAGGACATGAACCTTCACTTCACCGGCGACTTCCACGCCATCACCACCGCGCATAATTTGCTGTCCGCGCTGATCGACAACCACATCTATTGGGGCAACGAGCTCGGCATCGACACCCGCCGCGTCGCCTGGCGCCGCGTCATGGACATGAATGACCGGGCGCTGCGCGAGATCATCTGCTCGCTCGGCGGCGTCGCCAACGGTTATCCGCGCGAAGCCGGCTTCGACATCACCGTGGCTTCCGAAGTCATGGCGATCCTGTGCCTCTCCACCGACCTCAAGGACCTCGAGAAGCGCCTCGGCGACATCATCGTCGCCTACCGCCGCGACAAGTCGCCGGTCTATGCCCGCGACCTCAAGGCCGACGGCGCCATGGCAGTTCTGCTCAAGGACGCCATGCAGCCCAACCTCGTGCAGACGCTGGAGAACAACCCCGCCTTCGTGCATGGCGGCCCGTTCGCCAACATCGCGCATGGCTGCAACTCGGTCGTCGCCACCACGACAGCGCTGAAGCTTGCCGACTATGTCGTTACCGAAGCCGGCTTCGGCGCCGATCTCGGTGCAGAAAAGTTCTTCGACATCAAGTGCCGCAAGGCGGGGCTGAAGCCGTCGGCGGCGGTCATTGTCGCCACGGTGCGCGCCATGAAGATGAATGGCGGCGTCAAGAAGGAAGACCTCGGCAAGGAAAATATCGAGGCGGTCAAGAAAGGCTGCCTGAACCTCGGCCGCCATATCGAGAATGTGAAGCAGTTCGGCGTGCCGGCAGTGGTGGCGATCAACCACTTCACCACCGACACCGAAACCGAAATCCAGGCGATGAAGGACTTCGTCAAGGCGCAGGGCGCCGAGGCCATCCTGTGCAAGCACTGGGCGCAGGGCTCGGCAGGCATCGAGGACCTCGCCAGGAAGGTGGTCGAGATCGCAGAATCCGGCGCCTCACAGTTCTCGCCGCTCTACCCGGACGAGATGCCGTTGTTCGAGAAGGTCAACACCATCGTCAAGCGCATCTATCGCGGCGACGAGGCGATCGCCGACAAGTCGATCCGCGACCAGTTGCATGCCTGGGAGCAGGCCGGCTACGGCAACCTGCCGGTCTGCATGGCCAAGACTCAGTACTCGTTCTCGACCGACCCGAACCTGCGCGGCGCGCCGACCGGCCATACCGTGCCGGTGCGCGAGGTCAGGCTCTCGGCCGGCGCCGGCTTCGTCGTCATCATCTGCGGCGAGGTCATGACCATGCCGGGCCTGCCCAAGGCGCCGTCCTCGGAGAAGATCTTCTTGAACGAGACCGGCCAGATCGAGGGCCTGTTCTAGACGCTGCTCGAGCTGAAAGACCAAGGGCGCCGCCTCACCGCGGCGCCTTTTTTCTTCGCCGGCTTTCACGCCACCGCGGGCGAGCCGAACTTCTTGATGCCGGCGACCGACATCGAGACGAACTGGTCGAGGATGGCGAAGAAGATATCGAGGCTGAAGCCGAACAGGAAAGCGAAGGTGAACAGGCTGAAGCCTATGCCGGTCACCTCGCCGCCGAGCTTGGTTCCCGGCGCCATGAACCAGGCGAGGATCATCCCGGCAAGCCCGCCCAGCGCGATGCGGTGAATGAGCCGCGACAGCGGCGGATTGGGCAGAAGCGGGTTCAGGATCATGCGCATGTGGAACATGATGCCGCCAAGCGCGCCGTAAAGCGCGGGCAGGATCCACAGCGCATAGGGGCTGAGGACCTCGGTCAGCGTCTTGGCCTGCAGTGTCAGCGTCGAAATCGAATTCGGCGTGATGGTGATGACGCCTTCGCATTGCAGGTCGCGTGTCGCCGCGTCGAAATCCGCGCTCACGTCTTCGACCATGCCGGTAGAACTGACGACTTGCATGCCGCCTTGAGCGTTGCCGTTGTTCCTGCAATCGAAATCCGACTGCTTGAGCGGCTGGCTGCTCCCGGCCCCGCTCTGCTGTTGCGCCAGCGCGATTTGCTGGCCGCAGAACTGGTCTATGGCCATCTGCCTGGGGTTCGAGAAATCAAGCGGCGCGCCCGCTTTCCCTGGCGAAGCCGAGAGCTTGCAATAGGCCCATTGCATGCCCCAGAGCGGAAACGGCGCCTCCTGCGTCATGAACCCCTGCGCCCGCACCAGCAACGAGGAAAAACGCTGGTCGAGCGAATGCAGGTTGTCGACTGAATTGTAATAGGCGTCCTTCAGAAGCGTCAGATCGGTCGCCGACGCCTGCTGGGCGGCGGCCGAGCTCAATTGCTTCTTGGTCGCCCAGACCTGCCTGATCGACTGCCCGAACCGAGCACTGAAATCGTTGTTGTCGATCTCCTGCAGTTCCGCGTTGATCGAGACGCCCCTGTTGTAGACATAGGTCAGCTTGCCGATGACGATCATCATCGTCACCGACAGGGCGATGAGGAAATAGGTCGCGAGCGCGGTCCGGCGCGACATGTCGCCCGGCGACCAGCCGGTGCGCAGCGCAGCCAGGGTTGAAAACGGCACGGTGCCGGAGCAGTCGTTGAGCACCGTTTGAAGTTTGACGACCTCGGGCTGGCTTGCGCTCGCGTCACTGAGTTTTTCCGCGTCGCCGATCGCAGCGAAGAGCGCGCTGTCCTTGAACACGCCGTAGCGGCCGTAGCCGGCAACCAGCTTGGCGTCGGCAAGCAACCCGGAGACAAGAGGATCGTGGAATGTCGTCATCGCGCCCCCCGACGACTAGCCCAGATAACCCTGCACGAAGCCATATTGCGACGGGCATCCGCAGGGATAGCCGGCCGGCCCGGGCGGTTGCGCCCAGCACCAGAAGAATTGGGTGAAGCAGATCGTGCCTGGCGCATGCGGCGGCACTTGCGCGAAGGCGGGCCACGGCAGCAGCGCCGCGCCGACAGCGAGGGTCAGGACGACCAAAGTTCGTGCAACGCGCGCCTTCAATCCAGCCCCCCGAGCCATCCGCGCTTATTCACATGCGGCGACTTTCTGAAAATACCGGAACGGCGTCCGTGAAATGGCTCACGCTCTTGCTGGATATTTGGCGCCAAGAAAAAGGCGCCGCATCCTGGCGGCGCCCTTGCTTTTGAACGGCTTCGGGCTACGCGGCGTTCCGCTGCAGGGCCCGCTGGTTGGACGCATAGATCGTGTCGCGCTCGGGCAGCTTCCCGGTCTTCAGGCAATCGATCCACTCGGCGGTCTCGAGCACCGCAGCGAAGCGCGACTGCAAGACGACGCTCACCACCCGGTGTATGTCCTCGGCGGACGCGTAGCCGGCGCTGTTGGCATAGGGCACCGAGCCGCTGGCATCCGAAAGGAACTCGACGGCAAAACCCATATGCACCGCGTGGATTATGGTCGACAGATCGCAATTGTGGGTCATATAGCCGACGACTGCGATCGTATCGATAGCGTTGGCGCGCAGCCAGGCTTCGAGATCCGTGCCGGTGAAGGCCGAAGGCAGCGTCTTTTCGACATAGTGGTCGCGGCCGCGCCTGGCGATCTCGGCATGCAACTCGCCGCCATGGCTGCCCTTGGCAAAGATCGGCGAGGTCTCGGGCGCCATCTGCTTGACGACGACGGTTTTGATGCCGGCCGCCGCGGCGGCATCCATGGCGCGCGCCACATTGGCGACGGTCTCGTTGAAGGGCGGATGCTGGATGGCGAGGTTGCCGCCATTGTAGTCGTTCTGGACATCGACGACGACAAGCGCGCGGCGCGGCTGGGTGGCTGGTGCTGACATGACGGTTTTCCTTTCGACCGGGTTGATGGGCGCAAAGCTAGGCCGATGTTTCGAGTCGAGAAAGTGTCCCGATTGACATCATTCGAAAAAATTGGGACATTCAACTTTCAACGAAACGATGCTTGCCATGAAGAATCCGATCATCGCCGCCGTCGCCTTCGACGGCATCAGTCCTTTCCACCTCTCTGTGCCGTGCCTAGTGTTCGGCACCGATCGAACCAACCTTGGCCTGCCGCGCTTCGACTTCCGCGTCTGTGCGATGGACGAGGGACCCATTCATACCGATGCGGGGCTGAGCATCGTCGTGCCGCATGGGCTTTCGGCGCTCGACGAGGCCGACATCGTCATCATCCCGAGTTGGAAGGATCTCGAGGATCCTTTGGCCGCGCCGTTCAAGGACGCGCTGCAGCGCGCGCATCGGCGCGGCGCTTTGATCGTCGGCTTGTGCCTCGGCACCTTCGCCATTGCCGGCGCCGGATTGCTGGCCGGGCGCAGGGCAACCACCCACTGGGCCTATACCGACCGGCTGCAGGCGCTGCATCCCGACATCGCGATCGATGCGGACGTGCTCTATGTCGACGATGGCGACATCGTCACCTCCGCCGGCGTCGCCGCCGGCCTCGACTGCTGCCTGCACATCGTTCGCGCCCGCTATGGCGCGGAGGCCGCCCTTCGGCTTGCCCGCCACGTCGTGCTCTCGCCGCATCGGCAGGGCGGCCAGGCGCAGTTCATCGAGCGCCCGCTTGCGCCGACGCCGAATGCCGACCGGTTCTCGCGCGCTCTCGACCAGGTGCGGGCGACGCTCGGCGAACCGCACAGCCTCGACAGCGTCGCCGATGCGGCCGGCCTCACCCGCCGCACCTTCACACGCCGCTTCCAGAAGTCGATACGCACCAGTTTCGGCGACTGGCTTGCCGACCAGCGCGTGGCACTTGCACAGAGGCTGCTGGAGCAGACGGACAAATCGATGGACATCGTGGCCTTCGAAGCCGGGTTCGGCAGCGCCACCTCGCTGCGCCAGCATTTCGCCGCGCGGCTCAGGACCTCGCCGAGGCAGTACCGGCGCGAGTTTTCCAGAAGCACCAAGGCGTCAGACGGACTCAGCCTTTTGTAACGGCCCGTGCCGGGTTGCCGACGACGGTCGCGTTGGCCGGTACGTCGCGGGTCACCACCGCGCCCGCGCCGACGATGGCGCCCTCGCCTATGCTGACGCCGGCGAGGATCACCGCGCTGCCGCCGATCCAGGCATTGTCGCCGATCCTTACCGGCCTGGCGATCTCCAGCCCGGCCAGCCGGCCGGCAGCTTCGCGATGATGCTCGGCGCAGTAGATCTGCACATTGGGCCCCAGCATCGTCCCCTTGCCGATGCGCACCGGCGCGGTATCGAGGATGGTGCAGCCGGCATTGAGGAAGACGCCGTCGCCGAGATGGATGTTGAACCCGTACGCGCAATGGAACGGCGCCTCGATGCGCGCCCCCTCGCCCGCGCCACCGAGCAGCGCCTGCAGGGCCGGGGCGATATCACCGCGCTGCCGGGGCGGCAGGCTGTTGTGCTCGAACACCGCATCGCGTGCGGCGATGCGCAACGCCTCGAGCTCATCGTCGATGCAGGTGTACCATTCGCCCGCCGCCATCTTTATGCGTTCGCTTGTCGTCATGGTGGCCCTCCAGGGTTTCGTCTGCTGCCAAAGCATAATCGATCGTCTGTCAAAAGCCCCGTAGCCAAACGCCTGGCTTGTGCTAGCCTGCCGTTGCGAGGCCATGCGAAGGTCTCGGTTTGAGGGGGCCGATCATGCTTTACATTCTCGCCCTGCTGATAGGCGTCATTGCCGGCCTGCGCGCCATGACCGCGCCCGCCGCCGTCGCCTGGGGTTCCTATCTCGGCTGGCTGCCGGTCACGGGCACCTGGGCGAGCTTCATGGGCCACTGGATCACTGTCGGCATCTTCACCATCCTGGCCATCGTCGAGCTGGTCGCCGACCAGCTGCCGTCGACGCCGAGCCGCAAGGTGCCGCCGCAGTTCGGCACCCGCATCGTCGTCGGCGCCTTCTGCGGCGCGGTGATCGGCGCGACCGCCGGCGCCACCATCGGCGGCCTGGTCGCCGGCGCGATCGGCGCGGTGATCGGCACGCTGGGCGGCGCCGAGGTCCGCGGCCGGCTGGCCGCCGCATTCGGCAAGGATCAGCCCGCCGCCTTCATCGAGGATGCGGTGGCCATCATCGGCGGGCTGCTCGTCGTGGCGTCCGTCGCATGAGCGCAAAGAGCTTCGACGCCATCGTCATCGGCGCCGGCCAGGCCGGGCCGCCGCTTGTCGGCCGGCTCGAGGCCGCCGGCATGAAGGTTGCGCTGATCGAGCGCAAGTTCATCGGCGGCACCTGCGTCAACACCGGCTGCATGCCGACCAAGGCGATGGTGGCGAGCGCCTATGCCGCGCATCTCGCCCGCCGCGCCGCCGACTACGGTGTCGCTCTCTCAGGCCCCGTCGGCGTGGACTACAAACGCATCAAGGCGCGCAAGGACAAGGTCACCAACGACGCCCGCGGCAACCTCGAAAAATGGATCGCCGGAATGAAGGGCTGCACGCTTTATCGCGACCATGCCCGTTTCGTCACCGCCGACACGGTGCGCGTCGGCGACGAGCTGCTCACCGCGCCAAAGATCTTCCTCAACACCGGCGGCCGCGCCTCGGTGCCCGATCTGCCTGGCGTCAACGACGTACCCTATCTCACCAATTCCTCGATGATGGATCTCGATGTGCTGCCCAGCCACCTGATCGTCATCGGCGGCAGCTATATCTCGCTCGAATTCGCGCAGATGTTCCGCCGCTTCGGCTCCGAGGTCACGGTAATCGAGAAGGCGCCGCGGCTGACCGGCCGCGAGGACGAGGACACCTCCGCCGCCATCCAATCGATACTCGAAAACGAAGGCATCGCCGTCCATGTCGGCGCGGACGACATCGCCTTTGCCAGGCAAGGCAATGGGATCGCCGTCACCTTCGCCGCCGGCAAGCCGCCGGCGGTCGGCTCGCATGTGCTGCTGGCGCTGGGGCGCAAGCCCAACACCGACGATCTCGGCCTCGACAAGGCCGGCGTCGCGGTCGACCAGCGCGGCTATATCGTCGTCGACGACCAGTTGCGCACCAATGTGCCGGGCATCTGGGCGATGGGCGACTGCAACGGCAAGGGCGCCTTCACCCACACCTCCTACAACGACTTCGAGATCGTCGCCGCCAACCTGCTCGACAACGATCCGCGCAAGGTGAGCGACCGCATCGAAGCCTATGCGCTCTATATCGATCCGCCGCTCGGGCGCTGCGGCATGACGGAAGCCGCCGTGAAGAAATCCGGCCGCCGCGCGCTGGTCGGACAGCGGCCGATGACGCGTGTCGGCCGCGCGGTCGAGAAGGGCGAGACGCAAGGCTTCATGAAGATCCTGGCCGATGCCGACACCGGTGAAATCCTCGGCTGCTCCGTGCTCGGCCCGGGCGGCGATGAGGCGATCCACTGCGTGCTCGACCTCATGTACGCCAAGGCGCCGATCTCGACGCTGGCGCGCGCCATGCACATACACCCCAATGTCTCGGAGCTGCTGCCGACCATCGCCCAGGAGCTGAAGCCGCTGGAGTAGAGCAATTCCAGGAAAAAAGCGCTGCGGTTAGGCTCGGCGTCTTCGCCGTAGCAGGGCTCGGCGTCTTCGCCGTAGCCGCCCTGCCCCGATAGCCCGGCGAGGCTGGACCACTCGACAGCCCGATCGCAACAATGCATGGCTGAAACCTCCTCACGCGGAGATATCCCATGCAGAAGACGATCGAACGCATCGCCGGCGACAGCGAGGGTGTCGCCTACGAATTTCCGGTCTTGCGCTTCGAGGGCAAGGACAAGGCGGCTCCTTCCGCCTATCTGCAGGCGGCGCTGCATGCCGGCGAGCTGCCGGGCGTCGTCGCCATCGACGCGCTGATGCCGATGCTGGCCAAGGCGGAGGCCGAGGGCCGCATCAAGGGTCCGATCACCATCGTACCCTGGGCCAACCCGATCGGCCGCGCGCAATATCATTTCGGCGAGCACCAGGGCCGCTTCAATCTCGGCACCCGCACCAACTTCAATCGCTCCTTTCCGCTGCTTGCCGCGCCCGACGCCAGGCTTCTGCCGGATGTCAGCCTCGGCGGCGCCGATCGCCGGCTGAAGAACCGGCTCGTCCAGCTCTCGCTCGGCAACGATATCGTGCTTGACCTCCACTGCGACGACGAAGGTCTGGCCTATCTCTACATCCACACCAGCCTGTGGCCGCATATGGCCGATTGCGCGGCGGCCATGGGCGCCGAAGCCGTCCTGCTGTGGAGCGAGGACGATACCGGCACCTTCGAAGGCGCCTCGATCATGCCCTACCAGAACGTGCCGGCGAGCGTCGCGCGTTTCGATCGCCGCGCCGTCACCACGGTCGAATATCGCGGCATGCTCGATGTCGACGCCGCCTTCGCCGCGGCCGATGCCGCGGGACTTTACCGACTGCTTGTGACGCGCGGCGTCGTCCGGGACTCATCCGTGCCGAAATTCGAGAAATTTTCCGGACCGGTCGTACCGCTGGAAAACATCGACATGATGCCTTCGCCCAGGGCCGGCGCGATCCTTTACGAGGTCAAACCCGGCGACCGCGTCAAGAAAGGCGAAAGGCTGGCGACGATCGTCCACGCGCCCGGCGAGGCCGGCGGCCGCACGGAAGTGTTCGCCCCTCAGTCGGGCTTCATCCTGACCCGCCGCGCGCGCCGCATCATCCGCGCCGGCGAGGATCTTCTGAAGCTCGCCGGCGACGCCAGGAGCACCGATGCACGCTCCGGCACGCTGGAAGACTGAGGCGTAGCGGCTTTCACCATCCGCCGTGAAATCCAGTTGCATGGACCTCCATTCGCCGCTATGGGAGTGGCCATGAACATGCGTTCGAACAAGACCATTTGGTGGTGGGCTCGCTGACAGCGGCCTGTTCGTGCTTGTGCGCGTGAAAAAGAGGGTGGCCGCAGCGGAATATCCGGGCGGCCATTTGTTTTTTAACGCCATTCCCGGGTCCGTTGCCCAAGACGCTGATGGAGACGGCAATGACGACTAAAGTTCTGGACAACGGGGCCGAGCGCTTCATCACCGCGGGCGGCGTGACGATCACCCGCGAGCGGCACGACCGGCCCTATGAAGGCGCGATCGATGCCTATGTCGACGGCCTGAATTCGCGCCGCGGCGCGGTGTTTTCCTCCAACTACGAATATCCGGGCCGCTACACGCGCTGGGATACCGCCATCATCGATCCGCCGCTGGTGATTTCCGCGCGAGGGCGCACCATGCGCATCGAAGCGCTGAACAAGCGCGGCGAAGTGTTGCTGCCGGTGATCGGCAAGGCGCTTGGCGAGCTCAGTGAAGTGACGATCGTCGAGACCTCGAAGACGCTCATCCACCTCGATGTGGCAAAGCCCGGCCGTGTCTTCACCGAGGAGGAGCGCAGCCGCGTACCGTCCGTGTTCACGGTGCTGCGCGCCATCACCGCGCTGTTCAAGACCGCCGAGGACGCCAATCTCGGCCTTTACGGCGCCTTCGGCTACGACCTAGCTTTCCAGTTCGATCCTGTCGACTACAAGCTCGAGCGCAAGGAGAGCCAGCGCGACCTGGTGCTGTTCCTGCCCGACGAGATCCTCGTCGTCGACCATTATTCGACCAAGGCCTGGACCGACCGCTACGACTATTCCGGCGACGGTTTTTCGACCGAGGGCTTGGCCCGCGATGCCCATGCCGAGCCGTTCAAGACCGCCGACCGCATCCCGCCGCGCGGCGACCATGAGCCGGGCGAATACGCCAACCTGGTGCGCCGCGCCATGGAGAGCTTCAAGCGCGGCGACCTGTTCGAGGTCGTGCCTGGACAGATGTTCTACGAGCGCTGCGAGACCCAGCCTTCCGACATCTCGCGCAAGCTGAAATCGATCAACCCCTCGCCCTATTCCTTCTTCATCAATCTCGGCGAGAACGAATATCTGATCGGTGCCTCGCCGGAGATGTTCGTGCGCGTCAACGGCCGCCGCGTCGAGACCTGCCCGATCTCCGGCACCATCAAACGCGGCGACGACGCCATTTCCGACAGCGAGCAGATCCTGAAGCTGCTCAACTCGAAGAAGGATGAGTCCGAGCTCACCATGTGCTCGGACGTCGACCGCAACGACAAGTCGCGCGTCTGCGAGCCAGGCTCCGTGCGCGTCATCGGCCGCCGCCAGATCGAGATGTATTCGCGCCTGATCCACACTGTCGACCACATCGAGGGTAGACTGCGCGAAGGCATGGACGCCTTCGACGCGTTTCTCTCGCATGCCTGGGCGGTCACCGTCACCGGCGCGCCGAAACTGTGGGCCATGCGCTTCATCGAGCAGAACGAGAAGAGCCCGCGCGCCTGGTATGGCGGGGCGGTCGGCATGGTCAATTTCAATGGCGACATGAACACCGGGCTGACCTTGCGCACCATCCGCATCAAGGACGGCATCGCCGAGGTCCGCGCCGGCGCCACACTGCTTTTCGACAGCATTCCCGAGGAAGAAGAAGCCGAAACCGAACTGAAGGCATCCGCCATGCTCTCCGCCATCCGCGACGCCAAGACCGGCAACGCCACCGGAACCGAGCGCACCACCGCGCGCGTCGGCGACGGCGTCAACATCCTGCTGGTCGACCATGAGGACAGTTTCGTCCATACCTTGGCCAACTACTTCCGCCAGACCGGCGCCAACGTCTCCACGGTTCGCTCGCCGGTGCCGGAGGAGGTCTTCGAGCGGTTGAAGCCGGACCTCGTCGTGCTGTCGCCCGGCCCTGGCACGCCGAAGGATTTCGACTGCGCCGCCACCATCAGACGAGCGCGCAGCCGCGACCTGCCGATCTTCGGCGTCTGTCTCGGCCTGCAGGCATTGGCCGAGGCCTATGGCGGCGAGCTCAGGCAGTTGCACATCCCCATGCATGGCAAACCGTCGCGCATCCGCGTTTCGAAGCCCGGCATCATCTTCTCAGGCCTGCCCAAGGAAGTGACCGTCGGCCGCTATCACTCGATTTTCGCCGACCCGGTGCGCCTGCCCGACGGTTTCGTGGTGACCGCCGAGACCGAGGACGGCATCATCATGGCTTTCGAGCACCGCAAGGAGCCGATCGCGGCGGTGCAGTTCCATCCGGAATCGATCATGACGCTCGGTCACAATGCCGGCATGCGCATCATCGAAAACATTGTCGCGCATCTGCCGCGCAAGGCCAAGGAAAAGGCCGCGTAGGACCTATGGCTGCGACGCAGGACACGGTGGCGGCCGCGGCGAAAGCCGCGACCCGCGAGAAGATTGCCAGGCTTGCCTTCTCGTCGATCCTGGTCGCCTTCGTGGTGCTCGTCTTGAAGCTTGCCGCCTGGTACATCACCGGTTCCGTGGCGCTCTATTCCGACGCGCTGGAATCGATCGTCAACGTGATCGCATCGGCCGCCGCCTTCTGGGCGATCCAGGTCAGCTACAAGCCCGCCGACCAGGACCATCCCTTCGGCCATCATAAAGCCGAATATTTTTCCGCCGTCCTCGAAGGCGTGCTGATCGTCGTCGCGGCGCTGCTGATCCTCAACGAGGTCTGGCAGTCCTGGCAACATCCGGCCCCGCTGGAACAGCCTTGGGAAGGACTTGCCGTTAACGGCCTCGCGACGGTCATCAATGCGATCTGGGCCTGGACGCTGATCCGCGCCGGCCGGAATGCGAAGTCGCCTGCGCTTGTCGCCGACGGCCAGCACATCATGACCGACGTGGTAACATCCGTCGGCGTGTTCGGCGGTCTTGTCGGTGCCGTGCTCACCGGCTGGCAGGTCCTCGACCCGGCGCTGGCAGTGATCGTCGCGCTCAACATCCTGTGGCAGGGCTGGCATGTCATCGGCTCGTCGATGAGCGGGCTGATGGACCGCGCCGTCGACAACCATGAGCACATGCAGATCCGCAACATCATATCGGCCAATTCGAAGGGCGCGCTCGAGGTGCATGATCTCAAGACGCGCATTGCCGGGCGCGCCACCTTCATCGAGTTCCATCTCGTGGTCGACGCCGACATGACCGTCGGCGCCAGCCATGTCATCTGCGACCGCATCGAGGACGCGCTGAAGGCCGAGATCCCCTCGGTGCGCGTCACCATCCATGTCGAGCCGGACGACGAAGCCAAGCTGCCGAAAGGCACCGCGGCAGTGCCTTTCGCCTGACGGTGGCAGCACGGCAGACATTGGAGATTGGCCGGAGCCTCTCAATTTCGTCATTCTAGGGCGGAGCAGGAGCGAAGCTCCGTCGCGAAGACCCTAGAATCCATGCCGTTGCCTTCGCCAAGGAGCGCAACGGAGCAAAATTCTGCACCGCAGCGGCGCTTCCAACCCACGGCGTTGGCTTCTATGGTCTGCGCCGCGTCGCTTCGCTCCTTGCTCCGCCATAGAATGACGAAGCGCTGGTTACGGAGCGCATGCCGACTGCGGCATCGGCTGCAGCCGATAGACCTTGTCGTCGGACCTGGTCTTGCCGCTCGCCGCCTTCGAGCAGAGATCGAGGACCGCCACCGCATTGTTGGGGTTCGCGACCATCATCGTGCCGTTGACGCCGCGCTTGAGGAAGATCTCCTTCTGCGAGACGTCGCAGGAAAAATCGCTCATCTTGGAACTGGCCGAGCAGCGCCACTGATCGGCCTCGCCCTGGCAGGAATAGGTCTGCGTGACCTTTTTCCCTTTCTGCCTCGTCGTCACCGAAACGGCGATATCCGCCCCATCCGGCCAGTTCGCGGCATCGCCCCCGGCGGCGAAGGAGGCGAGCTCGACCGGTCCGCGGAAAATACGGATCGATTGCGTCAGCTGGTTGGGATGCGACTTCAGATGCGCATCGTCGTAGTCACGCCCGAAGCAGAAGGGCTGATCGGGCTTGAGCCGCACGCGCAGCGGCTCGCCCAGCGCAGGGTCGATCGGGTCGATGCGCGCGAACTCCGCCTTGCAGGTCTCGGCCGGCATCGGGTCCAGCTTGAAATTGTCGTCCTCGCTGCCCAGCGTCTGCTTGTTGTACTCGGCCTCGCCGAGCTGCTCTTCCGAATCCGGGTCGAGATAGACGTCTGGCGACAGGCCGGACAGAAGAAGCTTCCCCTTGTCGTCGACTTTCAGCGAAGCCAGCGTCCTGTCGCAGTCCATGCCGCAACGGATGCCGCTCGCCTTGTCGCTTGGATCCTCGTTGTTGCACCAGCTGCTCGCCCATTCCGGCTTCTTGGCGCCGCGCACCGTTGTGGTGAGGAAGCCGTTATAGGACGTATCCTGGTTGGCGGCGGGTTCTTCGTTCGTCCGGCTGACCGGGTCATGGCCGTAGAAGAAGAAGATGCGCGCCACCTTCTGGCGCGGATGCGCCTTGAGATGGGCGGCGTCGTAGACACGGCCGAAGCAGGCGTCGGCGCCAGTCGGGCTGAGCTCGGGAAGCTTGGGCGGTTGTTCGGCGCGTGCTACGCCGGCAAAAGCGACAAGGGCGGCGCAAAGCACCGCGCCCGCCATGGCCCTCCCCACAACGATCCTCGATGCCATATGATCCTCCTCCCGCCACAGGACTGGCTTCATGCTAGAGCAATTCCAGGAAAAGTGTGAGCAGTTTTCCGTTCGGAATTGCGTAAAAACAAGGAGATAGGGCGTTTCGCCGTTTCCGTGAAACGCAGTAATCTAGGAGCGCCCGGACCATGCAAAATTGAGCGAACGGGCAAGGCAAGGGAGGACAGGATGCTGCGCCGTGACATTTTTCGTGCCGGTCTCGCGGGCGCCGCGGGCCTGTTCGGCCTGAGCCGTGCAAATGCGGCAACGCCTGAGGGAAGGCTGAAAGTCGCCTATCACCTCAGCGACGCCGACAAGGTCAACTTCGTCCTCGGCAACATCAAGAACCACTATGAAGGCACCGGCGGCAATGTCGATATCGTACTTGTGGTGCACGGTCCGGCTCTGGCCGCTTTCAAAGCCAAGGGCGCATCCGGCGCTGTTTCCAGCCGCTTCGCCGGCCTTGTTCAGCGGGGACTCGTCCCGCAAGCCTGCGGCAACACCCTGCACGGCATGGATATCACACTGACCGACCTGCTGGCGGGCTTCGAGCTTACCGAGAAAGGCGGCGTCGTGAAGCTCGCCGAACTGCAGCACCAAGGCTATCTATATCTCAGGCCCTGAGCGCGACCGGGCTTGAACGGCAGGCAGGCAATGGCCTACGAAGGATGGCAACTCGGAGGCCAGCCGACATGACGACACTTGCCATCCCCGATCTTGCCGGCAAGGCGGTGCTGGTCACCGGCGCTTCGACCGGGATCGGCGCGGCACTTGCCCGTGCCTATGCGGCGCAGAAATGCCGCGTCGCGCTGCATTTCAATGCAAGCCGCGCTCCCGCCGAAACCGTGGCCGGATCCATTCGCGACGGTGGCGGCGAGGTGTTCCTGGTCCAGGGCGACTTCTCGAAACCTGCCGACGTCGAGCGTGTGGTCGAAGAGAGCGCAAACCATTTCGGCCGGCTCGACGGCCTGGTCAACAATGCCGGCGGCATGCTTGGCCGCGTCGCCTATGCCGACCAGGACGAGGCGCATTACGACGCCGTGATGGACCTCAATGCGCGCTCGGTGCTTACCGCTTCGCGCAAGGCGATTCCCTGGCTGAAGCGCCAGGGCGGCTTCATCATCAACACCACCTCGATCGCCGCCCGTAACGGCGCCGGCGGCGGCGCCGGACTTTACGGATCGTCCAAGGCCTTCGTTTCCAACGTGACGCGCGGCATGGCCAAGGAGCTGATCGGCTTCGGCATCCGCGTCAACGCTGTGGCGCCCGGCACGATCTTGACGCCCTTCCACGAACGCTATTCGAACGCCGAGCAGATCAAGGCCATGGTCGCCACCATTCCGCAAGGGCGCGCCGGAACGCCGGAGGATTGCGTCGGCGCTTACCTGTTCCTGTCGTCCGATCTGTTGAGCGGTTACATCATCGGCCAGGTGATCGAGGTCAATGGTGGCCAGTTGATGCCGTGAGCGGTCGACTGCATACTCCATGCAGCGCACAACCTGGAGGAGATCAAGGGCATGTACGGACTGATCGGCAAGATGCGGGCAGCGCGCGGCCAGCGCGATGCGGTCATGGACGTGCTGCGCGAAAGCACCGGCGCTCTCCCCGGCTGCCTGAGCTACATCATCGCCACCGATCCAGCCGACGCCGACGCCATCTGGGTCACCGAAGTGTGGACCGACCAGGCGAGCCATAAGGCATCGCTGCAGCTGCCGGAAGTCCAGGCGGCGATCGCCAGGGCGCGTCCCTTCATCGCCGGCTTCGAATTCCAGATCGAGACCCATCCCGTTGGCGGCTTCGGCCTTCCTGCGCCCGAAAAGGCCGGGTGACATCGCCGCCGCGGCGCAGAACGTCGACATCTCTTTCGTCATGGCCTTGCAGACAGCGCGCTTCCTTGTCGTGCTGCTCATTGGGCCAAGCGTAGCCAGGCTGGTGGCGCGAAACGTCGGGGCCTGATCCGAGCTATCCAATGCCAAAGGAATTTCAGGAAAAATGCTCAGCAGCTTTCCGTCCGGAATTGCGTAAAAATAGAAAATCAGAGGAGGTCAGCAATCCTATCAGGATGCTGAATTGCTCTGAGTGAGCGGAGGAGAAGTGCCCATGGAACGCCGTTTGAACGCCGTCGATCTTTCCGGCCGCGTCGCCGTGGTGACCGGCGGCGCGCAAGGCATCGGCCTTGCGGTCGCCCGGCGCCTGTTGTCGTCGGGCGCCGGCGTTGCCATCTGGGACGTCGACCAGGCCGCAATGACCCGGGCTGTCGCCGAGCTCGCTTCGCTCGGCCGCGTTGAAGCCATTCTCTGCGACCAGTCCCAGATCGAGGCCGTCGATCGCGCGGCCGCCGCGACTGAGCGCTCGCTTGGCCCCGTCGATCTCCTGGTCAACAATGCCGGCATTGCCGGGCCGGCGGCGACCGTGGCGGACTACGACCCCGCCGCCTGGCGTCAGATCGTCGATATCGACCTCAACGGCGTCTTCTACTGCTGCCGGCGCCTGGTGCCCGGCATGGTCGCGCGCAATTACGGCCGCATCGTCAACATCTCCTCGGTGGCCGGCAAGGAAGGCAATCCGAATGCCGCCGCCTATTCGGCCGCCAAGGCCGGCGTGCTGGCGCTGACCAAGTCGCTCGGCAAGGAGCTCGCGGGACACGACATCGCCGTCAACGCGCTGACCCCCTCGCCCGCCCGTACCAGAATTCTCGAGCAGCTCACGGAAGCGCAGGTCGCTTATATGCTCGGCAAAGTGCCGCGCGGCCGCTTCGTCGAGGTGGAAGAGGCCGCCGCGATGATCGTCTTCATGCTGTCGGACGAGAACTCTTTCACCACCGGCGCGACCTTCGATCTCTCCGGCGGCCGCGCGACCTACTGACCATCCCCGCGGAGCTTCGTTTGGATTGCCGGGCCTATCGCCCCGCCGCAAGCCTCTCGGGAAGAAAATCGACGAAGACCCGGACCTTCGGCGAAAGATGGCGATTGGACGGCCACAGCATGCGGAACTGGCCGCGGCCGTCGACATGGTCGTCGAGCACGGCGCGCAGCCTGCCGTCATGCAGCGCCTCCCGCACCAGGAAGTCGGGCATGCAGGCGATGCCGAGACCGGCAATCGTAGCGCCCTTCAATGCCTCCATGTTGTTGCAGGTCAGCATCGAACGGATCTGCGGCTCGGCGCTCCCGGTGATGAACGGCCAGTTGAGCAGCCTGCCGCTGTTGAGAAAGCGGAAGTGTATCCCGAAATGTGCCGCTAGATCCGCCGGCGTGCCGGGCGTGCCATGGCGATCGAGATAGGAGGCGGCCGCGCACAAGATCATGCGAAAGGGCGCGACCGGCCTCGACACCAATCGCGAATCGGGCAGCTCACCGCTGCGGATCGCGACGTCGATACCCTCGTCGATGACGTCGACGATGCGATCGTTGAAATCGATGTCGAGCTCGATTTCCGGGTATCGCGCCATGAATTCCGACAGCACCGGCAAAAGCAGATGATAGGTGACGATCGGCGTTGAGATGCGCAGCCGGCCATGCGGCGTTTCGCGTGTACGCGACAGCATCGCCTCCGCGTCTTCTATGTCGTCGAGGATGCGGCGCACCCGCTCGTTGAAAAGCTTGCCCTCCTCGGTCAGACCTATGCGCCGCGTGCTGCGCTGCAGGAGACGCACGCCGAGTTCCTGCTCGAGCCGGGCGACGCTCTTGCCGACGGCGGAGGCGGAAATGCCGAGCGCTTGTCCGGCGGCGACGAAACTGCCGAGCTCGGCGGTGCGGGCGAAAGCCAGAAGGCCGTTGAGACGATCCATGGTGAACCTATTCGAGCGTTTTGTTCCGAGATGAACGGAGATTTAATACTATTTTGCCGGAAACGTCGCCGCCCTATCTTGTCGTTGCGATCGGCTGTGCCAGTCAGGACATGCCGGCAAAATCCCGCCTCGGATAGGAAAATCCATGACTTTGATGACCAGAACCGGCCCGGCCGGCAGATGGCTCGTGCTGCTGTCGGTTTGCCTTGCCGCCATGACGATGCCGTTGAGCTTCACCGGTCCCGCCGTGGCGTTGTCCCGCATTGCCGCCGAGCTCGGCGGCAGTCCGATCGAGCTCAATTGGGTGACCAATGCCTTCATGCTGACCTTCGGCGCCGGCCTGATGGCGGCCGGAGCGCTGGCCGACACCCATGGCCGCAAGCGGATCTTCCTCGCCGGCCTCACCGCCTATGTGCTTGCCGCGCTGGGCTGCATGCTGGCGCCAGGCATCGTCTGGTTCGACCTGTTCAGGGCCCTCCAAGGCATAGGCGGCGCTGCCGCCTTCGCCGGCGGCGCCTCCGCGCTTGCCCAGGAATTCGACGGGCAATCGCGTTTGCGCGCCTTCAGCTTCCTCGGCACCAGCTTCGGCATCGGCCTTGCCTTCGGCCCTGTTGCCTCCGGCCTGCTCATCGACGCGTTCGGCTGGCGCGCGATCTTTCTTCTGGTGGCGGTGCTTGGCGTTGCCGCCGCCGCGCTCGGCCTGCGCATCGTCGCCGAATCGCGCGACCCGGACGCAACCGGGCTCGACTGGGCGGGAGCCGCCACCTTCACCATCGCGCTTGCCGCGCTGACCTGCGGCGTGCTGCAGGCGCCCCAGAGCGGTTGGGCCAATCCCCTCGTTATCGCCCTCCTCGGCGTTGCAGCCATCTTCTTTGCCGCCTTCGTCATTGTCGAGCGGCGGGTGCGCCGGCCGATGCTGGACCTGACACTGTTTCGCTTCCCGCGTTTCGTCGGCGTGCAGTTCCTGGCCGCCGCACCTGCCTATGCCTTCGTCGTCTTGCTCGTGCTCCTGCCGATCCGCTTCATCGGCATTGAGGGGATGAGCGAGATCAAGGCGGGGCAATTGATGATCTGCCTGTCCGGGCCGCTGCTGATCTTGCCGCTGCTGGCCGGCCAGACGGCACGCCGGATCGCCCCGGCCACCATCTGCGGTGTGGGCCTCCTCGCTGCCGCGGCCGGCCTGGTCTGGCTCAGTTGCGTGCCCGTGGCGGACAACGCGCTGCTGCTCCCGCTGGTCTTGGTCGGCATCGGCATCGCCTTGCCCTGGGGACTGATGGACGGACTTGCCGTCAGCGTCGTGCCAAAGGAGCGCGCCGGCATGGCGGTCGGCATATTCAACACCACCCGCGTCGCCAGCGAGGGCGTGGCCCTGGCTATCGTCATGGCGGCCTTGTCCGGTTTCACGGCCACGCAGCTTGGCGCTCAAGGATTGGCCTCGCCTGCCGAAGCGGCCGCGGCGGCACAGCTACTGGCAACCGGCAATATCAGCGAAACGGTGCAACATCTGCACTTGGCCGACGCCAGTGCCCTGGTCCAAGCCTATGAGACGGCTTTCGACCGGCTGCTCATCGTGCTGGCGACGATCACCGTGCTCACCGCCGTCGTCGTCTTCTTCGGCTTGCGTCGCGGATCGCCGTCGCAACAAGACGTCGCGCCTGTCCCGGCCTGCCTGGAAGGCTGACGCCATGTGACGCCGTCAAGTCCGGCGAGGTATCAAAAAAATACTTGACTCTCTTACTCATATTTGAGAGCGCGGAGGCGCAACCAAACATGAGGATTGGAGACAAGTTAATGACGAAGCGGTCGAGGACGTGGCGCCGGGGATTATCATTGCTGGCGGGCAGCGCCATCCTCGGCCATGCCTGGCCGACAATTGCCCAGGAAGGCGGCGACGCCACCGTTCTCGACAGGATCGAGGTGACCGCCGAGAGCAACGAGATCCTGAAGCAGGACGGCTACGTCGCGAAGAAGGACCGCATCGGCACCAAGACCGACACGCCGATCGCCAGGATCCCGCAGGCGGTCTCGGTCGTCACGCAGAAGCAGATCGAGGACCAGAAGCCGCGTACACTGAACGACGCGCTGGGCTACACGGCCAGCGCCAATCCAAACAGCTTCGGTTTCGACACGCGCTACGACGCCTTCTTCCTGCGAGGCTTCCAGGCCTTCTACAACGGCATGTTCCGCGACGGGCTGCGCCAGTACAACGGCCCTTCCGCCTGGTTCAAGACAGAACCTTACGGCATCGAGGGCGTCACCATCCTGAAGGGACCGGCCTCCTCGCTTTACGGCGTCAGCGGTCCGGGCGGCATCGTCAATGTCGTCACCAAACGCCCCAAGGACGAGCCGTTCCATGAGATCGAGTTGCTGGCCGGCGAGCACAACCGCTTCCAGGCGGCGCTCGATGCTTCCGGGCCGGTCAATGACGACGGCAGCATTCTCTATCGCTTCACCAGCCTCGGCCGTCTGAGCGGGACCGGCCTGCCCGACTATCCCGACGATAAACTCTATCTGGGGCCGGCTGTCACTTTCAAGCCGGACGAGGACACCAAGCTCACCATCCTCGGCGAATATTCGAAGTCCGTCACCGGTGGCACCGCCGCCTTCTACAACTCCGCCTATGGCGTGCTGTCGAACGTCTATGAAGGCGATGCGTCCTGGAATGATTTCACCCAAGATCAGGGGCGCATCGGCTACGAGTTCGAGCACCGCTTCAATGACTGGCTGACCGTGCGCCAGAACCTGCGCTACAACGCCGTTGACTCGGATATCGAATATAGCGGCCATTACTCGATCGGCGCCGATCAGCCGCTTGAGCGCTACTGGGGCCACTACACCGAGACGATGAAGAACTTCGTCGTCGACAACATGGCGCAGCTCGAATTCGACACGGGTCCGGTGCGGCACACCGTGATTGCCGGCATCGACTATGCCTGGTCGGACTATGACGCCGGCAGCGGGCTTTCCTATGTCTCGGTCGAGGATATCAAGGCCGCTCCCGTCCCCCATTTCGGCGGGCAGGAGATGAACCAGCTCGGCGTCTACCTGCACGACCAGATGGAGTGGAACGATTTCACCCTGTTCACCAGCGGCCGCTACGACTGGGTCGACACCACCTCCACCGCGGCGGATTTCAGTCAGTCGAAGCAGAAGGACAGCGCCTTCTCCGGCCGCGTCGGCCTGTCCTATCGGACCGAATGGGGCATCATCCCCTACGTCAACTATTCGACCTCGTTCTCTCCCAACATCGGCTTCGTCTATGACGACGTCTCGAGTTCCGTCAGCCGCGTCGCCCGCCCGACCATCGCCACGCAGACGGAGATCGGCGTCAAATACGAGATCCCCGACCACAACGCGACCGTCAGCGCCGCGCTGTTCGACATCGACCAGAAGGACGGCGTCGTCTTCGACGCCTCCACCGGCATCAACAAGCAGCGCCAGCTCGACCTCAACTCGCGCGGCGTCGAGCTGGAAGCCAATGCCTCACTCGATAATGGCTTCAGCGTCATCGCCTCCTACACCTATCTGCGCGTGAAGATCGAACGCGGCGCCGAAGGCACCGACGGCAAGGAACTGTCGGCCACGCCGAACCACATCCTGTCGCTCTGGGGCCATTACCAGTTCGAGAACGGCACGCTTGAAGGGCTTGGGCTCGGCGCTGGCGTGCGTTTCGCCGGCGCGAGCTACGGCGACGACACCAATACTTTCAAGAACGACGCGCGCGCCTTCGTCGATGCCTCGCTGTCCTATGATTTCGGCTATCGCAACCCGAGGCTCGAAGGCGTGAAGCTGCAGATCAACGCCAAGAACCTGTTCGACAACCAGCAGGCAATTTGCTCGGCCGGCTATTGCTACCGCGACGAGGGCCGCTCGCTGTTCGGCAGCCTGCGCTATCGCTTCTGATGTCGGTCTCCGTCTCGAACCGGGCCGCCTCGTCGCCGGCGGCCATCGTCGCTGCGATCGGCGGCCTCTATGTGGCGCAGAGCGTGATCGGCGGCATCACCTGGACGGGTCTCCCGGCCGTGATGCGCGACCAGGGCCTGCCGCTCGACCGCATCGGCCTGCTCACCCTGATCGCCATGCCATGGGCGCTGAAGTTCCTGTGGTCGCCGGCGGTGGAGCGCTACCGGCTTCCGCCAGCGGGCAGGAACCGCACCGGCGCGATCGTCCTCATCGGCGGCCTCATCTCCATCACCGGACTGCTGGCCATCGCCCAGCTCGGTCCCGCCACCTTCTGGCCGGTCGTCGCCTGCCTGACGGTGGTCGCCTTTGCCGCCTCGACGGTCGACATCGCCTGCGATGGCTTTGCGGTGCAGAACCTTGCCGGCAAAAATCTCGGCTGGGGCAATGCCGCCCAGGTCGGCGGCGCCTATCTCGGCTCGGCGATCGGCGCCGGTCTCTTGCTCTATCTGGTCGAAATCCACGGCTGGCGCGTGGCGGTGTCGGCGATGGCCTCGCTGCTGGTGCTGCTCGGACTGCCTTTCCTGCTCGGCATCGCCGGCCGATCGCGCGAGGAAGTACGCGAACACGTGCCCGCGCTCGGCACGGCGCTGCGGCGCCCGCAGATACGCCGCGGTCTGGCGGCGTCGGCGATCTACGTTCTGGCGCAGAAGGCGGCGCTGACCATGCTCGGCCCGTTTCTGGTCGATGCCGGACTCAGCCTTTCCACGATCGGCCTGGTCAACGGTGTCGGCAGCATGGTTCTCGGCGGCGCGGCCGCCCTTGCCGGCGGCGCTCTTGTCCGATGGCTGGGCACGCGCAGCGTGCTTGTGCTCGCGCTTATGCTGCAGGCCGGATCGCTGTTCATCCTCGCGGCCTTCGCGCTTTCCGGCGTTTTCCCGGCAGGCCCGCTGGCGGCCGTCGCGACGCTGAGTTCCTCGGGCATCATGGCGCTCGGCTTCGTGGCGCTCTATGCGCAGTTCATGCGCTGGTCGGATCCGAAGCAGGCAGGGGTCGATTTCACGCTTTTCCAGTGCATGGATGCCTTGGTCAGCATGGCGGGCGGCATCCTGGCCGGCTATGCGGCGCAGCATCTGGGCTATGGCGCACTGTTCGGCGGCGCGGGCGTCGTCGCGCTGCTGGCGGTGCCGGCCATCGCCATGGTCAGCGATCGCAACTGAAAGATTGAACTATTCCTCGCCGGCACCGTCTCCGCCCGACGCGCCGCGGCGCCAATAGGCGGTGACAAGATGCCGGTTGCGCGACAGGGCCCATTCCTTGCGCACGGTCCGGCGGATGTCGCGGAAGTCGGCGAACTCGCATCCGGCCCAGACAAAGAGATCGTCGGCCCCGCGGCCGCGCTCGCGCAGCGCTTCCGGCAGCAGGCCGGCCCGGCCTGCTTCGCGGCCATGCCGATAAAGCCAATGGACAGCGATGTTCTCGCCCGCCGCCAGCATCACCCGGTCTTGCGGACCGTCAACCTCGATGAAGGCCTCGGCACGGACGGACGGCGCAAGCTCTTCCAGCATCCGGCCGATCGCCGGAAGCGCGGTATCGTCGCCCAGAAGAAGCAGGTTTGATGCCTCGGGCACATCGCCGCCGCCGGGGCCGATCATGCCGATGATGTCCCCGGCTCTCGCATTCTGCGCGAAACTCGCAGCCGGCGTCTCGGCGCCGGGATGCAGCACGAAATCGATGTCGAGCCAACCCTCGGCCACGTCCAGCGCGCGGATCGTGTAGACGCGGATGGTGAGCGCATCCTCGCCCGACGGCCAGACGATCAGGCCGTCCGCGCCCATGGTCGGCCAAACCGCCTGCCGTCCGGCCGGCGGCAGCAGAAGCCGAACATGAAATCCGCCATGGGCGAAGCGTCCGAGGTCGCGGCCGCAGAAGCGCACGCGTTGCATATGCGGCGACAACCGCCTCGAGGACAGGACCGATATCTCGCGGAAGAATATCGGCGTGCCGGCATCCTTGCCGTCTCCTTGCCAGCGCAGGCCTTCGGTGGTGCTGAGATGCGCGGCGATGTGGCCGGCGAAGATCATCTTCATGTAGGAGAGGCAGGTCTCGTCCTCCGCCGCGACACGGACCAGCACGCCGCGGTCGTCGAATGAGGCATTCAACGTGCCGTAATGCATACGGAATTCCCATTGGCCGGCAACGCCGGTGTCGCTTTCATAATCGCCGTGCTCGGCGCGCAGCCTGTCCATCACCGCGCGGATGTTGTCGTTTTGGATACGGGTTTGCGCGCTCAAGAGCTTCATCGCCGGGCCTTCCGATATCGACGAGATCGGCCGAAGCCCGATATCGCCAAGCGCCGGCATGCCACAGCGCCGGCGGCATTGCCACAAAAACATGATTACAATGGTCATATTTTTGGACGATGCCGCACGAAGGTCGCGACGCATCCGTTCTTCAGCTGATGACCAGGCTCGCGATCCGGTCGCCGTTGAGCGTGAAGGCCATGTCGCCCTCGCCGTTGAAGCCGTTGCCGGTCACGGCGACGCGGGCATGGTAGACGCCGTCGCGCTCCGCGATGCGAACGATGCGAAGGTTGGACTGCACGCCGATATTGTCCGACTGGTTCCACCGCGCGACGCTATCGCGGCCACGGAAATCGCGACCCCAGTCGCTGAGGAAAGCATCGTCTGTGAATGTGGCCAGAAAGGCTTCGGTATCGGCTGCGTTGGTTGCTTCGACAAAGCGACGGATCGGATCGGGTGTGGTCATTGGTCTGTACATTTTGAGGTGTGTTGAGATTCAGGTCAGGCCGAGACGAAAATGGTGGCTTCCGAGAACCGGAGCGGAGCGTACTTCATGTACGTGAGCACCGGAAGCGCAGGAAACCGCCATTTGCAGGCCGGCCTCACCTGAATATCAACGCACCTCAGTCCAACCTGTGCATGAGGTCGTCATCCAGCCAACGGCCGAAGAAATAGACGAGCTGCTTATGCCACCACGGCCAGTCATGGCTGACGTCGCCACCCCAATAGTCGACCCAGGCCGGGATCGATTTGTCGCGCAGCACCTGTTCCAGCTCGCGCGTTTCGACCAGCATGCGCTCTTCCCAGGCGCCTTGGCCGCAGCAGAAGATCAGCCTGAGCGCCCTGAGCCGCCCGAGCAGCTTCTGGTCGACGATGCCGGGCAGATAGTCGAGCGGCGAATTGAAATAGATGTTGCCTTCAAGCACCCGGCCGAAGAAATCGCGGGCCGAATAGACGCCGGACAGCGAGATCACCCCGCTCGCCAGCTCCGGGAAGCGGAACACGAAATTGGATGAGTGGTAGCCGCCCATCGAGCAGCCGCAAAACAGCGGCTTCAAAACGCGGCCACCGTTGGACTTGGCGGCAACCGCCTGCAATTCCGGCAGCGCTTCTTCGCGCACGTAGCGGAAATAGGCTTCGTGGCGGGCGATGCGTTGCGCCGGGTCGGCATGCTTGTCGAAGAAGGATTCCGAATCTACGCCGTCGAGCGTGAAGAGCTGGATGCGGCCGGTGTCGATGAAGTCGGCAAGCGCGCCGACCCCGCCCGAATCCTCGAGCTGGTAGAACCGCCCTTGCGAGGTCGGGAACACCACCACCGGCCGCCCGGCATGGCCGTAGCGCTTGTATTCCATGTCCCGGCCGAGATTGCGGGCATGGCCCTTGTGATAGGAGACGTCCATCGGCTCAGGCCTTTTCTGCGTGGATGTAGTCGACCGCCTGGCGCAGCGCCTTCGGATCCTTCGAACGCATCTGGTAGGCGTAATTGCCCATGGCGCGGCTGAAGACCTCTTCGATGGCCTGATGGTGGACGATCTTGTCGCCGTGGGCGGCTAGCACGTCCCCATGGCTGTGCAAATAGTCGATGTGGCGTTTGCGGCTGGCATAGGCGGTGAAATACTTGCCCTTGTAAGGGCCGCCGGCGGCATCCTTGACCACCATGTCGGCCCAGGCGGCATAGACGTCGATGTCGAATGTGTAGTTGATGGCGTCGGTCATCCAGGCGCCGGGCGGCCGCATGTTGACCTCGAGCGCGATGACGCGCTTGTCGCTGGTTTCGAACAGCTCGATATGGAAGAAGCGCTCGCGTACGTCGAACGCCTTGAGGATCTTGCGGCCCGCCTCCTCGACTTCCGGGCTGATCTCGGGAAAGCAGGTGTAGCTCATGTGGCGGTCGCGGTTGACCGCCTCCATGATGCTCTGGTCGTAACGGTGGCTGGCCGCCAGCACCACCTCGCCATCGCGGTTGACTAGCCCGTCGAAGGTCACCACCAGCCCTTCTATGAACTGCTCCATGACGAAGGTGACACCCTCCGGCTTGTCCTTGAAGAACCGGTCGAGCTCCTTGGCGTTGGAGATCTTGAAGGTGTTCGAGGCGCCGGAGCCCGAATCCGGCTTGACCACCACCGGAAAGCCGACGCGGCGGATGAAGGTCATGGCGCCGGCGCGGTCGGAGCATTTGCGCTGCGGGATGGTCTCCACGCCGCTCTTGCGGAAGAAAGCGCGCATACGGCTTTTCCGCTTCAAGTTCTTCACGAAATCGAGCTTGGTGCCGTAGATATTGAAATCGGTGCGGATGTTGGCTTCGAGTTCGAGCCAATGCTCGTTGAGCGACTCGAAGCGATCGATGCGGCCCCATTTGTGGATGAAGTGCCCCATCGCCCGCAAAACGGCGTCGTAATCTTCCATGTCGGCGATGCGGTAATATTCCGAAAGCGCCGCCTTGAGCTTGGCGTTCAAGGTTTCGTAAGGCGCATCGCCGATGCCGAGCACGGTGGCGCCCGCCTTTTTCAGCCGGTCGCAAAAATCGGTGCCGTTGGCCGGGAAATGCGGCGAGAAGAACACGAAATTCATGGACGAACCCCTCCCCGGAGCTTCGCTCGGTGCCAAGCCTTCGAAACCAAGTCTGGCGCATTTGCGAGGCGCGGGGAAGACTGTCCGCACCGGCGGCGATATTAGGCAAGGGCGTTCATTCATGCGTCCCGCTTGCCTCCGACGGGCCGCTCCTGTAAGAGAGCCGGCATGACCACGCGCGTCCGCTCCGTCGCCTCCTCTCGCACCGGCTTTGCCGGCGAGACCGCGCGCGCGCTCGCCTCGACCCTGCTTCTTCTCGGCCTTATCGGCGATCGCCGGGTTCGCTGAAGGAGCGCCCGGCGGTCGAAACCGCCGCTCAAGGCGCATGCTCCTTGGCCAGACTTTGGCAAAGTCACATCAAGCGAACGAATTTTTGGTAGAGGCGACGCTCGCCACCCATCCGCCTGAAGCGGGCATGCGGGCCGCCGGGAGAAACGACGATGAACGCACGAGAAGAAATCCGCGCCGGCGAGGCTGAAAGCCGGAAGCGCGCGGCCGGCCACATGCCGGATGCAGCACGCAAATACCAATCCTACCCGACCGTCGGCCTGACCGACCGTACCTGGCCGAACAGGACCATCGACAAGGCGCCGATCTGGTGCTCGGTCGACCTGCGCGACGGCAACCAGGCGCTGATCGACCCGATGGGTCATGAGCGCAAGGCGCGCATGTTCGCGCTGCTCCTCGACATGGGCTTCAAGGAGATCGAGATCGGCTTCCCCTCGGCCTCGCAGACCGATTTCGACTTTGCCCGCTGGTGCATCGAGGAAGGCGGCGTCCCCGCCGACGTCTCACTCCAGGTGCTGGTGCAGTGCCGGCCCGAGCTGATCACGCGGACCTTCGAGGCGCTGAAGGGCGCGCACCGCCCGATCGTGCATTTCTACAATTCGACCAGCGAGCTGCAGCGCCGCGTCGTGTTCGAGAAGGATGTCGCCGGCATCAAGCGCATCGCCACCGACGCCGCCAAGATGATCACCGACATGGCCGCCAAGGCCGGCGGCGGCTACCGCTTCGAGTATTCACCGGAGAGCTTCACCGGCACCGAGCTCGAAGTCGCGCTGGAGATCTGCAACGCCGTCACCGAGATCGTGAAGCCGACGGCCGACAACAAGCTGATCATCAACCTGCCGTCGACGGTCGAGATGTCGACGCCCAACGTCTATGCCGACCGCATCGAATGGATGTGCCGCAACCTCGACGCCAGAGAGAACCTGACCGTCTCGCTGCATCCGCACAACGACCGCGGCACCGGCATCGCCACCACCGAGCTCGGCCTGATGGCTGGCGCGGACCGCGTCGAAGGCACGCTGTTCGGCAATGGCGAACGCACCGGCAATGTCGATATCGTCACGCTGGCGCTCAACATGTTCACCCAGGGCGTCGATCCGGAGCTCGACTGCTCCGACATCAACCGGATGAAGGACGTCTACGAATATTCGAACCAGCTGAAGATCCCGGAACGTCACCCTTATGTCGGCGAGCTGGTCTACACGGCTTTCTCCGGCTCGCACCAGGACGCCATCAACAAGGGCATGAAAGCTCTGAAGAAGGCCAACACCCCAATCTGGGAAGTGCCCTATCTGCCGATTGATCCGGCCGATGTCGGCCGCACCTACGAGGCGATCATCCGCATCAACTCGCAGTCCGGCAAAGGCGGCATCGCATACGTGCTGCAGGCAGATTACGGCCTCAACTTGCCGCGCAATCTGCAGATCGAGTTCAGCCAGGCGATCCAGGCGATCACCGATGCGGAAGGCAAGGAAGTGCCGGCCAGGCGCATCCACGAACGCTTCCTCGAAACCTATGTCGACCAGCCCGGCGCGCGGCTGAAGTTCCTCGACCATCGCACCTATCCCGATACCGAGGTGAAGGGCCGGCGCATGGTCGAAGCGGATATTCTCGACAATGGCAAGGAAGTGACCATCACCGGCTCGGGCACCGGCCCGATCGACGGCTTTGTCGATGCGCTCTCGCGCCATGTCGGCGTCGACATGTCGGTGCTCGACTATTCCGAGCATTCCCTGCAGCGCGGCTCCAACGCCTCGGCGATCTCCTATGTCGAGATGGAGTATCCGGGCGGCAAGCTGTTCGGCGCCGGCATCAACACCAACATTGTCGCCGCCTCGCTGGAGGCCGTAGTTTCGGCCGCCAACCGGATCATCGGCGGCTAGAGCAAATTCCAGGAAAAGTGTGAGGCGGTTAGGCTCGGCGGTTTCGCCGTAGCCTTCCGTCCGGAATTGCGGTCAAACAAAAAATTGAGCGGTTCACCGTTTCGTGAAACGGTGAACCGCTCTAGCCGGATGATCTGATTCAGCGATGGAGCTGGCGCATTCCAGCTTGCACCACGCTGCAGACGCGGACGCGAATCTGCCATTCGTTAACCGCCGGAGGAATTTCCGGTGGCTTACGCGATCACATAATAGAAGCATCCTTGTGCGCCGGCGCGAGCGCTATATTATCGCTCCCTAACCTGTGCCGACTTCGAAAGGTTCGACACTTGGAGCATGCCCCGCCTGCCGCCCCCGCAGTGCGCGAGACATTGGAGCGACTGCTTGCCAGCGAAACGTTCGGCCGATCCGAGCGTGCCCGCAGGCTATTACGCTATCTGGTCGAACGCGAGCAGGCCGGCGAGGCGGACAGGCTGAAAGGCGTTTCCATCGCCATGGACGTCTTCGGCAAGGACGGCGATTTCGACGCCTCCACCGATGCCGTGGTCAGGGTTCAGGCCGGTCGTCTGCGCGAACTTCTGGAGCAGTATTTCGCCAATGAAGGTGTCGCCGAGCCGGTGCGCATCGCAATCCCGCGCGGCGGTTATGTCCCGTCCTACGAGCCGAATGCGATCCGCCTGCCCGGCGACGCCAGGTCCGCCTCCAAAACCGTCGCGCAGCGGTCCGACGCTTTGGCCGAAGCCGCTCCGGCCGCAACCGAACATCTCGACACCTCTGCCCCGGGCGAACCTGCAGCGCTGATGGGGCCGGCAGCACCCGCCCAGTCGCTCACGCGGCAATTGCGGTTCTTCTGGGCTGCCATGGCTCTGGTCATTGTCATGCTCGGCGTGCTCATCGTGCGTCAAGGCAATGCCTTCCTCAACGGCGGCGACACTGCCGCGACAGCCGAAACGGCGCGCCTGGCCGGCACCGCCCAGTCCGGATTCGACTCCCTGCCGCTGATCTACATCGCCGTCAAAGCCGATGGAGCGGAGGCGGCTCGCGTCGCGTCGTCGCTGCGCGCCGGGCTTGCGGGTTTCGACACTATCGATTTCATCGGGCGCGATGCGGATTCGACGCGTGATCGGTCCGCCGATCCGATCAGTTTCGTTTTCGAAATTGTTCCCGGGCCCGCTGCCGGCGACGTCACGGTGGAGTTGCAGAGCGTCGCGACCGGGCGGGTTCTCCTGTCGCGCAACCTGACATCAGCCGAGAGCGCCCCTGGCGCGGTTGAAGGCAACGTCGCCAGCCTTCTCACCTCGACCGTTCCCGCTTCGGGCGCGATCTACAGCTACATCGACCAGAGCGACATCCGGACCAGCCAGATCGGGTGCCTGGTGCTCGATGACCGCTATTATCTCGACATGAGCGCCCAGACGCACGAAATTGCGTATCGCTGCCTGGAGAAGCTGGTCGGCGAGGGCACCAAATCGTCGCTTGTCTACGCGGAGCTGGCCGCGCTTCATGTGGAAGCCGTCACCGCGCACTATGCCTATCCGCCGGAAGCGACGCTCGAAAAGGCCATGTCGCTTGCCCACCGGGCCGTCCAGATGGGGCCGATGAGCCCGCACGCGCATCGCGCCTTTGGCTACGTCAACTCGCGTCTCGGCAACACGGACGAAGCGATCCGATTGATGCGAAAGGCTTACGAACTCAACCCGTACGACCTCGGCATGGCCGCCGCCTATGGCTACGGGCTGATCTTCGCCGGCAAATATGATGAGGGGACGCCGATCCTGGACCACGCGGTCGAAGCCTTCAGCGGCCATCCAACCTGGTGGGATTATGGCCTTTTCGTCGGAGCCTTCATGCAGGGCGATATGAAAAAGGCCGCGCTCGCCAGCGAGTCGCTGCGCACGACGGCATCAAAGTCGCATTACCTGGCCGCGCGCCTGATCGGCGCCAGGATTTCGGGACGCGACAAGCTGGCGGGCGAGCTTGCCAACGAGCTCACCGCGCAATTCCCGAAGTTCGCCGCCGACCCGCGCGCGACATTCGTCGATCGCAAATACCCCCCGGATCTCACCGATCGGCTGGTTCAATCCTTGCGGGCCGCTGGGATCGGCAACCCGAGCTAATCCAACTCTCCATACTCATCTGGGCCACACGAATGCCGGAGCACCAAAGTATGACGCTGTGATCCGGCATATATTAGGACATTCTTGCGCATCGAGCGCCTGACAGGGCGCTGCGGTCGCGAAAATTTTACTGGCCATCAATCCGGTTCGGGAGCAATTCAGCCACAATTTGAAGCTCCTGCCTTGTTCACCGCCCCATTTTTTCATGCGCCCATTCCCTTATGCGGTCGAAAGCGGCGCCCGTCCGAGGACGATCGTGCTTCTGCACGGCTTCGGAGCATGTGGTGAGATCTGGCGTGACGTCGCGGCCTCGCTGGCGGCGCGGGCGAGAGTGTTGGCCTATGATCTGCCGGGCCATGGACAGTCCCTGGAAAGCGAAGGCCTGGGCGGCGCCAAGCCAGCCGCGCGAGCCATCCTCGCCGATCTGGCCGCCCGCCGGTTGGGCAAGGTCCATCTCGTCGGTCACTCAATGGGCGGCGCGGTCGCGACATCGATGGCGCTTGCCGACCCCGACAGGGTGGCCTCGCTTACGCTGTTGGCGCCCGGCGGTTTTGGCCCGGAAATCAACGCCGACTTGCTGCGCCGCTACGCCGCCGCGGCCAGCAGCAACCAGGTCCGCGCCAGCCTTGCCGCCATGTCGGGTCCGCGAAGCGTGCCGCCCGATCACGTGGTGGATGCACTCTGCCGGATGCGCAAACGGCCGGGCCAGTTGCAGACCCTGATCGATATGGCGGCCGCGATGTCGAGGGATGACCGGCAAGGGATCATCCCCCGCGCGCAGTTGGATACGCTTGACATGCCGGTCATGGTCGTTTGGGGAGCGGAGGATCCGCTGCTGCGGGTTGAGCAGGCCGAGGCGCTGCCGTCGCATTTCCATCTGCATCATGTCCTTGACGCAGGTCACATGCTGGTCGAGGAAGCTCCTGACCTGATCGCCGAAATCGTGCGTCGCAACGTGCGGCGGCGAGGCAGACGGTTGCGTCCACCGCTGGACGCTTCGGCGAGTTGATCTCTCCCGGACCGATCTCGAAACGTCCCTTACCCGCTTTCGCCGGACCGCGGCAGTCGCGCGGTTCGTCGTCGGCAGTGCATTTTGCCGGCGACTGTGGTAACTCGCTGTTAACCAACAGTGAGGCAGCCGCCATGACGGATGCAGGCGACAAAATCACCCCGATCGAACCATCGCGAAAGCTCGCCGATGCCGTACGCGACGTCAAGAACGCCTTTGCCGACCGCGATGACGTGGTCGTCGACATGCGCGAGGCGCACCGCATGCGACTCGATCTTCTGGCGAGCGAGCTTGCCCCGGTCTTTGCCGATGTCCCGGCCGACATGGACAGCTTCGACTTCGCCGTCTCGTCCGGCCTGCAGCCGCGGCTATGGATCGATGCGGTGAGCCATGTCGCCATGGGACGCGACCGCCGCACCTATCGCTTCCTCAGGGATACGCGCGTCGGCCGCGTGGTGCTGGCCGAATCGACCGAGATGAAAGCCGTTGCCGATGCGGTGATGCGCTACGTGGCCGAGCGTGTCGTCGAGCGGCAGCGCATGATGGAAGGGAGCGTGGAGAGCGCCGTTCGCGGCCTGCATCGCCCCGTGGTCCAGGAAGCGGAGCCGCCCATCCGATCCGAAAGCGGCCGCAATGGCTGGACGACCTTCTTCGCCGGCCTCGGCCTGATCGCCGCAGGCGCCCTTGTCGGCCTGGCGGTTTCGCTGGCGTTGTTTTGGGACCGCATCATGCAGATGAAGATCAGCTTCTGACGAGCTGGCGCGCCGTGCCGGCGGGCACATCGAGGTCGATGGCCTGCAGGTCGGCAGGCGGCAGGGCTGGTCCCGTCAGGCCGCGCCGGATCAGGCGAAGACGCCAGTCGCCCTTTTCACCGTCGATTTCGAAGATGTTGTATTGCGCCGGCGGGTGTTTGCCGCCGGGCGCCTGGCCCGCGGCGGCAACCCCGACCACGGGCACCTTGGCGCCCCGTGCGCCGATGGTGAACAGTGACGGCAGATGCGAATGCCCGTGCAGGACGAGTTCAGCGCCATGACGTCGAATGACCTTGTGAAAGCGAGTGATGCCGAACAGCCGCTTATGCTGCGGGACGGCACCGCGCACCGGAGGGTGGTGGATCATGATGGCGCGGAACAGCCCTTGCTCCGCGGCATCGTCGAGGATCTTGGCGAGCCGCTCGGCCTGCCCTTCCATGAAGAAGCCGTTGGCCATGAAGGGCGCGGTGGCGCGCGCCGTGGTGACGCCGATCAGAGCGACATTGCCGCGTACGCGCAGATACGGAAAGGAATTGCGGTCGACTGGACTGTTGACGCCGTCGCCCGTCATCCAGGGAGCCCACGACCGGCAGACCTTGTCGAAGGCGCCCGGCACATAGGCGTCGTGATTGCCGGGGACCACGGAAACGTCATTTGGCGATCCAAGCGTCTCCAGCCAGTGCTTGGCCATCTCGATCTCGCCATCGAGCGCCAGGTTGACGAGATCGCCAGTGACGGCGAGGTGGTCGGGCGTGCCGGCCTTGATATCGGCGACGATGGTGTCGATCACCGCGTCATGCATATGGCGGCGGCGATTGCGCTGCCAGTTGACATAGCCCAGCACGCGCTTGGAGGCGAGGTCGCGATAGGTTACATCGGGCAGCGGTCCCAGATGAGCATCGGAAATATGCGCGAGCCTGAACATGGCCCCTTCTTAAGCGACGCCGACGAGGCTTTCCACTCACCGTTTGCTGTTTCGCCCAAGCAGGTTCCGCAAAAGTGTCCCATGGTTTTGCGGCCGGAGCCCGCGAAAAACAGTGAACATCTGCTTTGGGGGTCGTTGAATGAACCGCCCGGCCGATCCTGACGCGGCATTCCGCCAGACCGGCTGGCCGGGGTTGCGGGCAAGGCTGTTCCATTTTTACTTTCTGCTGCGCCGCCCGATGACGCTTGGCGTGCGCGGGCTGGTCTATGACCGTGCCTCCAACTCAGTCTTCCTGATCCGCCACACCTATGTTCCCGGTTGGCAATTGCCGGGCGGCGGCGTCGAGGTGGGCGAGACCCTTGAGGAAGCGCTGGCGCGCGAACTGGCCGAGGAAGGCAACATCGCTCTGACTGCGCCGCCGGTGCTGAAGTCGATGCATTTCAACCATCACCCCAGCAAGCGCGACCATGTCGGCCTTTATCTGATCGAAGCCTTCTACCAGACGGCGCCGAAACTGCCTGACCACGAGATCGCCGAAGCGGGTTTCTTTCCGCTCGACCGCCTGCCGGAGGGCACGACGCCGGCGACGCTGCAGCGGATAGCGGAGATTTTTGGCGGCGAGCGTAACTCGGCTTACTGGTAATCAAGCCGCCTTCCTGAACCTGTTCCGGTCATGCGGCGCGGCATAATCAAGCTCCGGCCCTGCCGGAATGATCCCCGTCGGGTTGATCGATCTGTGGCTGCCGTAATAATGCGCCTTGATGTGATGCAGGCTGACCGTGCCCGCGACGCCGGGCACCTGATAGAGATCGCGCAAATAGTTCGACAGGTTCGGATAGTCGGCGATGCGGCGCAGGTTGCATTTGAAGTGGCCGACATAGACCGGATCGAAACGAACCAGCGTCGTGAACAGCCGCCAGTCGGCCTCGGTGATGCGTTCGCCGGTCAGAAAGCGCTGCTGCGAAAGCCGCTCTTCGATCGTATCAAGCGCTAAGAACAATTCGCCGAACGCTTCCTCATAGGCTTTCTGCGTGGTGGCGAAGCCGGCGCGATAGACGCCGTTGTTGATTGCCGGATAGACCAGCGCATTGATCCTGTCGATCTCCGCGCGTAGCGCCGCCGGATAGAAGTCGAGACCGGCGTCGCCCCATTCGTCGAAGGCGGAATTGAGCATGCGGACGATCTCGGAGGACTCATTGTTGACGATGGTCTCTTGCCTTTTGTCCCACAGCACCGGCACCGTGACGCGGCCTGAATATGCCGGATCGGCCTTGGCATAGACCTGGTGCAGAAAATCGAGGCCGTAGAGCGTGTCGCCCGTGGCGCCGTCCTCAGCTTTGAAGGTCCAGCCGTTCTCCCCCATGAAATGGTGCACCACGGAGACGGAGATGATGCCCTCCAGCTTCTTCAGGACGCGAAAGATCAGTGTGCGATGCGCCCATGGGCAGGCGAGCGACACATAGAGGTGATAACGGCCAGGTTCCGCCTTGAAGCCGCGCGTGCGCCCTTGCGCCGGCACGCCGTCGCGCGTGATCCAGTCGCGCCATTGCGATTCCGTTCGCACGAACCGGCCGCCGCTATCGGTGTTGGGCGCGCGATCCTGCCATCTGCCTTCAATCAGCAATCCCATGCGAAAAATCTCCCTGCGGCTCGATATTATCTAGGTTGATGACCGGGCTGGCGAAGCCCTCAGCGGATGAACAGTTCGTCAAACGACGAACCAGTTCGTCAAATGACCAACCGCTCCGGGGACGGATAAGTTCGTCATGGACGCAAAGAAAGCCTGAAAGCACCGATTGCAGCGGCCCAAAATTGATGCTAGCGGAGGCGCCCATGTTCGACTTTGCCTCGATCCGGTTCGACCGACGACGAAAGGGCGCCCGCGCTTAAGAAGCGTTGACTGGCGAACGCTGCCGCTTTGCAGCAGACCTTCCTCGATACCGGAACGCAAAGACCATGAGCCTTGCCGACGTGAAATACCTGCCGGAGACTCCGGCGCATGACCCTGAAATCGAAGCCATCAACGACGAGGCCTTCGGTCCGGGTCGTTTCGTGCTTGCCGCCTACAAGATCCGCGAGTCAGGAGGACATGACCGCTCGATGTCCTTCGTCGCCGTCAAGGACGGCACGGTCATCGCTTCGGTGCGCATGACGCGCGTGGCAGCGGGCGCCGGACGCGCCATGATGCTCGGCCCGCTTGCGGTGCGCCCCGCCTACAAGAATCTCGGCATCGGCCGCAAGCTGGTCGCGATCGCGCTGGAGGCGGCCAGGAAGGCCGGTGCGCCTGCCGTCATTCTGGTTGGTGACGAACCATATTATGGACCGCTTGGCTTCAAGCGCTTCCCGCGCGGACAGATCACCATGCCGCGCCCGGTCGATCTCGACCGGCTGCTGTATCACGAGATCAAGCCGGGGGCGGTCGCCCGCTTTGCCGGCGATGTCTGTCACGCCAACACGGCAAAGGTTGCGGAATTTGCCCCGGCCGTGTCGCGTTCGACCGCGAGTGTGCAGCCTTCAATCGACCCGCCCATTGCGGTTGCGCCTCCTTTGCGCGCTTCGTAGCATAATCGGGAATCCTGGGAGGCCTGCATGAACCCGAACGGCCAGATCGCGATCGTCACCGGCGGCGGGTCGGGCCTTGGCGAGGCAACGGCGCGCGCCTTGGCGGCCAAGGGCGCCCGCGTCGCCATCCTCGACGTGGGCATCGAGCGCGCGGCGAAAGTTGCAGCCGAGATCGGCGGCGTTGCCGTCCAATGCGATGTCGGCAGCGGCGACCGCGCTACGGCCGCGATCGCCGAAGTGGCTGAAAAGCTGGGGCAGCCGCGCATCCTGGTCAATTGCGCCGGCATTGCCATCGGCATGAAGACGATCGGCAAGGACGGACCGCATCCGCTCGACCAGTATCGCAAGGTGATCGAGATCAACCTCATCGGCACCTTCAACATGATCCGCCTCGTTGCCGACCGGGCGGCGAAACTCGAACCGCTCGCCGGCGGCGAGCGCGGCGTCATCGTCAACACCGCCTCCGTCGCCGCCTATGACGGCCAGATCGGGCAGGCCGCCTATGCGGCCTCCAAGGGCGGCGTCGTCGGCATGACGCTGCCTGTGGCCCGCGATCTGGCGCGATCCGGCATTCGCGTCTGCACCATCGCGCCCGGCATCTTCAAGACGCCGATGATGGCCGGCATGCCGCAGGAAGTGCAGGATTCGCTCGGCGCTTCCGTGCCTTTCCCGCCGCGGCTCGGCGAGCCGTCCGAATATGCGTCGCTTGCGCTCCACATCGTCGAGAACCAGATGTTGAACGGCGAGACCATCCGCCTCGACGGCGCTATCCGCATGGCGCCGAAATAAGCGGGGATGTCTGGCTCGCCGACAGGCGCCGGTGCTTCCACCGGAAAGACCGGGCCGCTCGCCGGCCTGAAAGTGATCGAGATGGCCGGGCTTGGCCCGGTGCCGCTTGCCGCCCTAATGCTGTCCGAAATGGGCGCCGAGGTGCTGCGCATCGAACGCGCCGATGCCGGCCAGCCGCTTCTGAGCCTGCCCGAACAATACAATCTCGACCGCCACGGCCGTTCCATCCTCAAGCTCGACCTGAAGAGCCAGGCGGGCGCCGCCCTGCTGCTGCGCCTTGCGGCAGGGGCCGACGTGCTTGTCGAAGGCTTTCGCCCCGGCGTGATGGAACGGCTCGGCCTCGGGCCGGATGCCGTTCTGCAGCGCAATCCGGCGCTGATCTATGGCCGCTTGACCGGATTCGGACAGGACGGGCCGCTGTCCGGGCGAGCAGGACACGACATCACCTATCTCGCCTATGCGGGCCTCTTGCATGCAATCGGCAGGCACGACGCGCCGCCGGTGCCACCGCTCAACCTCGTCGCAGATCAAGGCGGCGGCGCCATGATGCTGATCGCCGGCGTGCTCGCCGCTCTCTTCCGGCGTTCGCGCAGCGGAACGGGCCAGGTGGTCGATGCCTCGATGATCGAGGGAGCCTCGATGCTCGCCACACCCATCCACGCCTACATGGCGGCGGGTCTCTGGAGCGACAGGCGCGGCGAGAACCTGCTCGATTCCGGTGCGCCGTTCTACGATACATATGAGACGGCTGACGCAAGGCACATTGCCATTGGCTGTCTCGAACCGCGCTTCTTTGCCGAATTCGCCAGGCTGCTGCCGCTCGACGAGCATTTTGTCGGCAGCCAGTTCGACAAGTCGTCGTGGCCCGCGATGCGCGCCGCCATCGCCGGCCGGATCAAGCAGAAGACGCGCGACGAATGGGCCACGCTTTTCGCCGCGACCGACGCTTGCGTGGCGCCCGTGCTGTCCCTGGTCGAAGCCAGGAACCATCCGCACAGCCGCGCCAGGAAAAGCTTTGTGAAGTCCGGCGAGTTCGACCGCCCGGCGCCGGCGCCGCGTTTCTCGCAAAACCCGCAGACGCTCGCCGCGGCGCCGGACGTCGCCGATCGCGGCCCAGCGGACATATTGAGCCGTTTTGGGTTGAAAGAAGACGAGATCGCAGCCCTTGCAAAGGCGGGTGTACTCGGCCGATAACCGGAGAACAGAAATCAACTTATCTCGGGTGAACCTGTGACCGAACCGAAAAAGGACGTCATTCGCGAGACCGACGCCGAGGCGATCAGGCTCGCGAAAACCCTGATCCGCGCAGCACGTTTCGGCGCGCTCGCGGTGATCGAGCCCGGCACCGGCGCGCCGCTGGCAAGCAGGGTTGGCGTCGCCACCGACATCGACGGCGCGCCGCTGATCCTGATCTCGATGCTGTCCGCACACACCGGTGCGTTGCTCGCGGATCCGCGCTGTTCGCTGTTGCTTGGCGAACCCGGCAAGGGCGATCCGCTGGCGCATCCGCGCATCAGCCTGGCATGCCGGGCCCTGCGGCTGGAGCAGGGATCTGCCGATCAGATCCGAGCCGAACGCCGCTATCTCAACCGCAATCCGAAGGCGAAGCTCTATGCCGGGCTCGGCGACTTCTCGTTCTTCCGGCTCGATCCCGAGCGCGCCAGCCTGAATGGCGGCTTCGGCAAGGCCTTTCTTCTCGACCGTGATGATTTCATCACCGATCCCCCCCTTATCGAGGAGTTCGCCGGCAGCGAGCAGGCCGCACTCGATCACATGAATACCGACCATCGCGACGCGCTTGCTCTTTACGCCCGTCATTTCGGCCGCGCCGAAGGCGACGGCTGGATCGTCACCGGTTTCGACCCCGATGGCATGGATCTCGCGGCCGCCGATGCGGCCTGCAGGATTTTCTTTCCCCGGCCTTTGCAAAGCGCGCGCGAATTGCGTTCGGTGCTCGTCGAGATGGCCAGGGCGGGACGCGCGGCCGAGCAAGAGCGATAGTTGATCGCGCGCCGGCAAAAGCAACGCTTGAGATTTAGATGAAATGATCTACCTTTGTAGTGGCGCTGATTCAGCAGCGCCTAGCGACATCTGAACATCGTGGAATCAGGCGCCATTGCCCCCTGGCGTCTGGATGAGCCAGGACCCTTGGGGGATCTATGATCTCAAATAAGCTAATCGCCAATGCGGAATCGGCGGCCGCCTTTCTCACGCTCATGGGCAACGAAAAGCGCTTGCTGATCATGGCTCACCTGATCGACGATGAAATGTCGGTCGGCGCCATCGCCGAGAAGGTGCAACTCAGCCAGTCCGCGCTGTCGCAGCATCTCGCCAAGCTGAGGGCGCTCGATCTCGTCGAGACCCGGCGCGACCGCCAGATGATTTACTATTCCTGCAAATCCGAGGCGGTGCGCGAATTGCTGCGCATGCTGGAAGGCATTTTCGGCGACGGCGACCTTTCACAGATGGCCTATCGGTTGCGCCGCGCCGGGGCTTGACCCGCGCCATCCAAAGCCCCTTACCTCGCTGGCAATTTTTGCCGACGAGATTTGCATGAACCTCATCTCCATCGACGATCCTCGGGACCCGCGCGTCGCCGCCTATCTCGACATCCGCGAGCGCGACCTCGTCGGCCGGCATGGCCGCTTCGTCGCCGAAGGCAAGGTCGTGCTGGACCTTCTTCTGTCGAGCGGACGCTTCGCCGCCGAGTCTGCCCTCATCCTCGAAAACAGGCTGGCTGGCGTGCAGGAGATCTTGCGCAAGGCGCCCGCGGGTTTTCCGGTCCATGTCGCCGCCGGCGAGGTCATGGACCGGATCGCCGGCTTCCACATGCACCGCGGCATCCTGGCGATCGGCTTGCGCGGCGATCCGACGCCCGCCGAGATTCTGGTGGAAACCTTGCCCCGGCGTGCCTTGGCCGTCGTCCTGGTCGGCATATCCAATCACGATAATATGGGCGCGATCTTCCGCAATGCGGCGGCCTTCGGCGCGGACGCGGTGCTGCTCGACCAGACGTGCTGCGATCCGCTCTACCGCAAGGCAATCCGTGTTTCCGTCGGTGCGGCGCTGAAGGTTCCCTTCGCGTCATTCGGCGACACCGGAACGTTCACCGCGACCCTCGATCGGCTTGGCTTCGCCCAGTTCGCACTATCGCCACGCGGAAACGTCGACATCCGCGCCGCGGAGCGATCGGCGCGCCTGGCGCTTTACCTCGGCACCGAAGGCGAAGGCCTGCCGCGGGATCTGCTTGCCCGGTTGCATACGGTGAAGATCGCCATGGCGGAAGGTTTCGACAGCCTGAACGTCGCCGCCGCGTCGGCCATCGCCCTGCATCACTTTTCAAACCGCTAGCGGTCCCGACCTGAGAGCCCGAACAGCTGCAACGCTTTGAGGTGTATTGAGATTCAGGTCAGGCCGAGTCGAAAATGGTGGCTTCCGAGAACCGGAGCGGAGCGTACTTAAAGTACGTGAGCACCGGAAGCGCAGGAAGCCGGCATTTGCAGGCCGGCCTCACCTGAATACCAACACACCTCAGTTGGACGGGCCGGCCTTCTGCAACGCCCTGACACGATCGGCAAGGCTGACGCCGCGCCCGTTCTGCTGCCCCTCGCCCGCCAGCGCCTTGGCGATAGGCGAATCCGGCCCGTCGAGCTTCATCGTCAGATTGACCACCTCGGCTGCCAGCTCGTTCATTTGTTCGCGGAGGCCGGCGCCGGAGCGTGCGTCGCCCGCTGATTCGGGCATTGCCGTCCCCGTGGCGGCGGCAAGATCGGTCTTCAGCCGCTTGTTCTCGCGCGCCAGCGCCGTCAGCCTCGCCTCCAGCCGTTCCCGATCGCCCTCGAGCCTGGCGATTGCCTTATCGACATCGTCGCCTTTCGTGTCCGTTCCGGCAGCCAGCCGCGCAACGCCGTTTGCAGCGCTCTCCTTCGAACGTTCGCGCATTCGGGCGAGATCCTTCTCGCGGCGGTCGAGCTTTTCCTCGCGGTCGGCAAGCGTCGCGAGCAGCCGCTCGACCTTCTTGTCGAGCTCGGCCGTTTTCTTCTTCTCCGCCTTCAGCGCTTCGCGCGCGGCCTTGCTCTCGGACGCGACCTCCTGATTGCGTCGGTCCGCCTCCCTGCGCTGGCCTTTGAGCAACGCGATGTCACTGGCCAGCTTTTCCAGCTCCGATTCGCGGGCAACCAGCTCGATCTGCCGATTCGAGGACGAGAAGCTGGCGTCGTCATACATCTGCTCGAGCTTCTGCAACTCCAGCGCGCGCTTCTCCAGCGCCCGCTCCGTCTGCGCGTGCTTCTCCGCCAGGCGGTGCAACTCTTCCTCGCGCTGCCTGAGCTCCGCATTCTTGGCCTGCAGGTCGGAAAGCGCCTGATTCTTGTCCTTTCTTTCAACCGCGAGCCCCTTCAAAGCCTCGTTCGCGCGGCCGATCTCCACCAGCTGCTCAGCGACCTTTTCCTGAAGGTTCTTGACGGTTATCTCCAGCCGGCGCGTCGTCATGGCATATTCCGCCCGCACCCGGTCCTTGTCCGCCTGAATTTCGGCCGGCGTCAGCGGCAGCGAAGCCTCAAGGCGCCTGCGCGTCAGGACAACGGCCCGCCGCCAGACCGCCGGCGCGACCAGCGACGCCAGAAAAACGGCGCAAAGGAAACCGAGTACGAAGAACAGAACCGACTGGACCAAGGCGTGCTATCCACTTTACGGCGCGGCTATCGCTGGATTGTGCCAGCTTGGCATGGCGGAAATTCAACGCGGCGGCAAGAGCTTGCCGCGGCGCGATCAGCACTGTCCGAGCGATCGTAGCGAGCGCAATCCGATCAGAACGGGTTCCAGGTCGGCCTTTCGGTAAGCTTCAGATAGCCGAGATTGACTCCAAGACGCGCGCCGACGCCGGTGCGGATCGGCACGAGCAGCACCCGGTTGCTCTGCAGAACGTTGAAGCCGACGCCGGCGATGACATAGGCTGAGCCGGCAACGCCGCCGAAGCGGTTATAAAGGCTGCTGATGTCGTCGAGGTTATAGACCAGCATCATCACCCGGGACCCCTCGCCACCGAAATCCCAGCCGAGCGAAGGGCCTTGCCAGAACACCTTATGGTCGCCGGCGTTCTTGGTGTAGAGCGTCCCCTCGCCATAGGTCAGGCCGCCGATCAGGGCGCCGGATCCTTCCTCGCCGAGCAGGTAGCCATTGGGCAGACCGTAGGAGGCGAAGATCTTCTCGACGACGGTGGCCAGACCGCCGGATGTCTCGCCGAAAAATTTATGACCGGAATCGACGATTTCCTGAGCGGTGTACTGCTGAGCCCGCGACGCCGAGGTCGAAAGGACCAAAGCCGCCAGGAGTGTGATGGTCATGGTGAGGACGCGGACGAACGTCCGGTCGTAGTATCGGGAAAACATGCTTCCAATCTCCGTCAGGGAGCACTTTCGCCGACGCCTCGCACCCCTGCGGCTCTTGCCGGCCGTTCGGGGTGGCTATCACGGGCAAATTATGCCGTAATCCTTTTTCAACCATTAAGCTCCCACACGAAGATGGCGGTTCGAAGGCTGCGCTTTTGCCGCTGCGGCGGGTTTCCCCCGCGAAACACACCATTTTCGCCGTCGATGATTTTGGATTTGTTGATGCGCGCTCGGGCCCTGTGTATTCAGAAAGCCTTGGAAAAGAGCGTGATTCGTGTGGGCAGGCGCGAAACCGTCGCTCGGCCATGAACAAATGACTTAAGCAGGGATTTCGCCGATGGCCGAGCTTTTCACCCTTTCCGCGCCAGATCTCGCCGCGCTGCTTTGCAGCCGTGTCTGCCACGACATCATTTCGCCGGTCGGCGCAATCAACAACGGCCTCGAGCTGCTCGACGAAGGCGGCGCCGACGAAGACGCCATGAAGCTCATTCGCCAGAGCGCCAAGAACGCCTCGGCGCGATTGCAGTTTGCCCGCATCGCCTTCGGCGCCGCGGGTTCCGCCGGCATGATGATCGACACGGGCGATGCCGAGGCCGTGGCCATCGCCTTCTTGAAGAACGAAAAGCCGGAACTGCTGTGGAACGGCCCCCGTGCGCTGCTTCCTAAGAACAAGGTCAAGCTGCTGCTCAACCTCATTCTCGTCGCCAACGCGGCCATACCGCGCGGCGGCAAGCTGGTGGTCACGCTGGAAAGTCTCGAAACCGAGCCGCGTTTTTCGCTGTCGGCCAGTGGGCCGATGCTGCGCGTGCCGCCGAAATTCCTCGAACTGCATTCCGGCCACAAGCCGGAGGAGCCGATCGACGCCCATTCGGTCCAGCCCTATTATACGCTGCTTCTGGCGCGCGAGGCCAATATGACGATCTCGATCCACGCGACCGCCGAGGAGATCGTGCTGACGGCTGCCTAAGAAAAACCGAAGTATCTTTTATTGCTGATATTTTTGCTGGCGGCGCAGATTGAGCAATGCCAGCCGCGATCCATGTAATCGCGCTGCGGGGTCAAGGCCGCGCGACACCGTGTTTGGAAAAACTTTACCTAACGGCTTTTCGGCTTCTTTACCAGATTGGCCTATGGTGGTTTGCGGCCACCCCGAGATTGCGGTTCGGCAGATGGCAAAGAGGACCCGGACATGAAGCGCTGCCTGTTCGTCGATGATTCGAGCGTCATCAGGAAGGTCGCAAAACGCATTCTTGGCGGCTCGGATATGATTGTCGTCGAGGCCTCGACCGGAGTCGAGGCCACCGACATTTGCGCCGGCGACATGCCCGATGTCATCGTCATCGACGGTGGTCTTGCCGACGTCCCGGCCGTGGACCTTATTCGCCGCATCCGTGCTATCGAAGCGCCCATCAAGCCGCAGATTCTGGTCTCGCTGGTCGAGGTCGACGTCGCGGCGATCATGCGCGCCAAGCGCGCCGGCGCCCAAGGCTATCTGCTGAAGCCCTTCAACCGTGCGCAACTGCTCGAAAGCTTTCGCGTCCTGAAGATAGCCGCCTGATTCGCCGGAACCGTTTTCAAGCAAAAACCCGGCCTGAGCCGGGTTTTTCGTTCGAATCGCTGGGATGGCTTATGCGCTGACGCGAATATCTTCCGGCTCGCGCAGCACATAGCCGCGGCCCCACACCGTTTCGATGTAGTTCTGACCGCCGGACGCCGCGTCGAGTTTCTTGCGCAGCTTGCAAATGAAGACGTCGATGATCTTCAGCTCCGGCTCGTCCATACCGCCATAGAGATGGTTGAGGAACATTTCCTTGGTGAGCGTCGTGCCCTTGCGCAGCGAGAGCAGCTCCAGCATCTGATATTCCTTGCCGGTCAGGTGCACGCGCTGACCGCCGACCTCGACCGTCTTGGCGTCGAGATTGACCACAAGGTCGCCGGTGGTGATGACCGACTGGGCATGCCCTTTGGAGCGGCGCACGATCGCGTGGATGCGCGCCACCAGCTCGTCCTTATGGAAGGGCTTGGTCATATAGTCGTCGGCGCCGAAGCCCAGGCCGCGCACCTTGTCCTCGATGCCGGCCATGCCGGAGAGGATCAGGATCGGCGTCTTGACCTTGGAAAGGCGCAACGTGCGCAGGACTTCATAGCCCGACATATCGGGGAGATTGAGGTCCAGAAGGATGATGTCGTAATCGTAGAGCTTGCCGAGATCGACACCTTCTTCGCCGAGATCGGTCGTATAGACGTTGAAGCTCTCCGATTTCAGCATCAGTTCGATGCTCTGTGCGGTTGCACTGTCATCTTCAATCAGCAGAACACGCATTTCATTCCCCTTTTCTGCTGCCGGACCGTGTCACGACCCGTCCGGGACCCGGAGCAGTGATTGCCTGAACAGAAGGTGCCACCGACTGGTTAACAAATCCTAATTTCGTGCCATCCACGATACCAGATTTTTTAACCCCTTTCTACACCCACTTGAATCTAATAACGAATCACAGACCAAAACCGCTGATGCACCACATTAAAAAGTCAGTCTAAGTGACTCCAGGGACTCGCTGGCCCGGGCTTCCCGCCGCCGCCGGAATTTTTACCCGGCCTTAAGTCCTCGCCCGTATGATTAACAATGCCCGTAAACGAATGGTTACCGCCGGCGAAAATCTTTAGGGCTTTGTTTCCTATAGCCCAGGGAAAGCCGGGGGAAACGGGCGGCGCTTAGGTCTTTCCGGGCGGACTGGACGGTATTGCAGGTGTGCGTTTGCGGAGTATCGAGTCATGAAGTCACGTGAAAACCTCGTTCGACTGAAGCAGTTTCAGGTGAATGAGAAGCGGCGGCAGCTCTTGCAGCTGGACATGATGATCGCCGAGTTCGAGCGCATGGCCGTCGAGCTGGAGGCGCAGATCATCGCCGAAGAGAAAAAGGCCGGCATCACCGACATCAACCATTTCGCCTATCCGACCTTCGCCAAGGCGGCTCGCCTGCGCCGCGACAACCTCAGGAATTCACAAAGCGACCTCGCCCAGCAGCGAAGCACTGCCGAATCATTACTCGGCGAAGCTGAAGCGGAGCTGTCCAAGGCGGAGATGCTGGAATCGCGCGACACCAAGATCCGCGAGGCCGAAACGGGCGGCCGCAGCGCCATGATCGGCTGATCGTCGGGCATAGTCGAGTCATGCCGGAGACCTGCCGGCATCCTCAGAGCTGGCAATCGCCAAAAATCGGCCTCGCCGTCTTCACGGCATAGCGGCCTTCTCGCCGTGATCGGCCGATGCCCGGGTTCGGGCATCCTTGATTTCGGATGCATGCTCTTCCGCCCAGGAGCGTATCTGGCTGAGCAATCCCGCAAGGTTCCGCCCAAGCTCCGTCAGTTCGTACTCCACGCGCGGCGGGATCACCGCGAACACCTCGCGCCGCACGAGGCCGTCGCGCTCCAGCACGCGCAGCGTCTGCGTCAGCATTTTGGGCGTGATGCCCTCCAGCTTGCGCGCCAGCTCGCCATTGCGCAGCCGGCCGCTCCGCAGCGCGCAGACGGTGAGATAAACCCATTTGCTCGCGAGCATCTCGAGCACGGTATGCGATGGGCAGGAGCGCCGGAACGCGTCGTAGCCGAAGGGAGATCTGTCTTCGCTATCCATGAGGTGCCTATATATACAAAAGGTACATACTCGACAATCGAATACTACTATCCAAATGATAGCGGGCACATTCACTCGAACAGGAGGCGTTCATGCGTGCCGTTATCCAGACTTCCGTCGGCGGACCCGAGGTCCTTTTCGTAGCCGAGCAGCCCGACCCCAAGCCCGGCCCCGGTGAAGTGCTCGTCCGCGTCAAGGCCGCGGGCGTCAACCCGGTCGATGGCGCCGTGCGCGGCGGTTTCATTCCGCTGCTCGGCGAACCGCCTTTCATCCTTGGCTGGGACATTTCCGGGACCGTCGCGGCGCTCGGAGACGGCGTGACCGCCTTTAAACTCGGCGACGAGGTGTTCGGCATGCCGCGCTTTCCCAAGCAGGCCGGCGCCTATGCCGAGCTCGCCGCGGCGCCGGCGGACGAGATCGTCGCGAAACCTGCCGCCATCGACCATGCCCATGCCGCGGCCTTGCCGCTGGCCGGTCTGACGGCCTGGCAAGGCCTCGTCCGCCATGGCGGCCTGCAAGCGGGCCAACGGGTGCTGGTTCACGCCGGCGCCGGCGGCGTCGGCCATCTGGCGGTGCAGATCGCCAAGGCGCGCGGCGCCTGGGTGGCATCGACCGCCAGTCCGGACAAAACCGACTATGTCCGCTCGATCGGCGCCGACGAGGTGATCGACTACACCAGGGACGATTTCACCGGGAAGGTCGGCAATGTCGATCTGGTGCTGGACCCGATCGGCGGCGACCACGCCGACAAGTCGCTGGAAGTGCTGCGTGACGGCGGCGTTCTGGTGTCGCTGCTCGACGTTCACGACGCCACCAGGGCGAAGGCCAAGGAGCGGAACATCCGCGTTGAACGCATGTCTGTGGTGCCTGATCGCGAGGGGCTCGCCGAACTCGCCAGGCTGGTCGGGGCCAAAAAGCTGATGCCGCATGTGGCGAAAGCTTTCCCGCTCGACCAGGCGGCGGCCGCCCATGCCTTCCTCGCGACCCGCCCCATCGGAAAGGTCGTGCTGACAGTTTGAATGGAAGGCCGCCGCAAAAGCGAAGGGCGCGGAGTCCCGCGCCCTTGCACGTTTTCGGCCGGCAGCTTAATGCCGGTATTGCTGGATTCGCGTGGTGCGCAGCCCGGCAAGGCCGTATTCGTCGATCGATGCCTGCCAGGAGAGAAATTCTTCGGTGGTGAGCTTGTAGCGCTGGCAGGCTTCCTCAAGGCTGAGCAGGCCGCCGCGTACAGCGGCGACCACTTCCGCCTTGCGCCGGATAACCCAGCGCCGCGTGTTCGTCGGCGGCAGATCGGCGATCGTAAGAGGGCTGCCGTCGGGCCCAATAACATACTTGACTCTAGGTCTAACCAGATCGGTCATCGTACTCTCTACTAAAAACTCAAAGACCCAATCCCCGCCACAGTACCGTCACAGCTTTAAAAATTGCCTAAGCGAACCCTAATGACTAAGTAAGGATCGTGAACGCCCGGTTAGGATTTCGTTTAGAATTTGAAACACCGGCCTCCGGGCCTTGATTTTTGCCGGTGAACTCGTCTTGGCCGCAAGCTGGCGCATGCGTGGCGCTTGACCTATATTCCGGCCATTGGCATTGAGCGCCGCACAGTGAAAGCATCATGAACAGCCTCGATCTCCCTCGCCGCCCCGCAGAAACCCGCGTCGTCGTCGCGATGTCGGGTGGTGTCGATTCCTCGGTGG